>CAYTUW010000305.1:0-1532 GCA_964441435.1 uncultured Rhodobacterales bacterium | reverse complement strand
GTTGCGGTAGAGGGCGATTTCCCGGTCTTTGCAGGGGCGGAGGTCATTGATACCAAAGGCCGGCAGGGGGTGAAGGAAATCACAATCCGCACAGCTGCGGGCACCCGAAAGATAGCGGTGGATTGCCTTGGTGTGTCTGGCGGTTGGAACCCCTCGGTGCATCTGACCTGCCATATGAACGGTCGTCCGACCTGGAACGCGGAGCTTTCGGCCTTCATTCCGACGCCGGGATCCGTTCCGGGGCTTGATGTGGCGGGGGCGGCGCTCGGCGTGATGAGCACGAAGGGCGCGCTCAAATCCGGCCAGTTCCGCACGAAAAAGGTGTTGGAGGATATAGGGTTCAAGGCCCCCGCACTGCGCCTGCCGAACGCCGGGGAGGCCGCTTATAACATTCATCCCCTGTGGGAAGTTGCCGGGAAGGGGCGCAAATGGCTCGACTTTCAGAATGACGTCACCACGAAGGATGTGAAACAGGCGGCGGCGGAAAACTATGCCTCCGTCGAGCATATGAAGCGTTACACAACGCAGGGCATGGCGACAGATCAGGGCAAGAACTCCAATGTCAGCGCGCTGGCGGTGCTGGCGGATGCCACGGGGCGCGACATTCCTGGAACCGGCACAACGACCTTCCGACCACCTTTCACGCCCGTGCCCATCGCAGCGATGGGCGCCGGGGCGCGCGGCAAAGGGTTCGCGCCGGAACGCTTCACCACCTCGCATCAGGCGAGCCTTGAGCGCAGCGCACCGATGATTGAGGCTGGGCTGTGGTATCGGCCGAGCTATTTCCCGCGGGCGGGCGAGTCGACATGGCGCGAGGCTTGCAACCGCGAAGTCATGATGGTGCGTGAAAGTGTCGGAATTTGCGATGTTTCAACCCTTGGCAAGATTGATATTCAGGGGAAGGACGCCGCAAAACTTCTTGATTTTGCGTATACAAACACGTTTTCCACCCTGAAGGCCGGGCGCGTGCGCTATGGGCTGATGCTGCGCGAAGACGGCCATGTGATGGACGATGGCACCACGGCCTGTCTGGCGCAAAACCACTATTTGATGACCACCACAACCGCCGCCTCCGGTCAGGTGATGAAACACCTCGAATTCCTGCACCAGGGGCTGATGCCCAAGGCCGATGTGCGCATGGCTTCCGTTACCGAACAATGGGCGCAATTTGCCGTGGCAGGGCCGAAATCGCGCGAGCTGCTGAACGGCCTGCTGGACGATCCGATTGATGACGCGACCTTCCCGTTCATGGCCTGCGGGGCCGTCGCCATCGGGGGTGTCGCCGGGCGGCTGTTCCGCATCTCCTTTTCTGGCGAGCACGCCTATGAGGTGGCGGTGCCGGCGCGTTACGGCGCATCCCTGTTCCGCGATCTGGTAGCGCGGGCTGAAACCCTTGGCGGTGGTGCATACGGTATGGAATCGCTGAACGTGTTGCGGATTGAAAAAGGGTTTATCACCCATGCGGAAATCCACGGCCGCGTCACCGCCGATGACATTGGCATGGGTCGGATGGTGAGTGCCAAAAAGGATTG
>CAYTUW010000304.1:0-1552 GCA_964441435.1 uncultured Rhodobacterales bacterium | reverse complement strand
AGGCGCCCTTCAGCGTCGATGCCAACCTGCTCCATACCTCTTCTGAGGGTAAGGTGCTGGAAGATCCGGCTGAAATGGCGCCCGATTATGTCTATCAGCGCACCGTTCATCCGGAGGACGCACCGGATGAGGCGGAGTTCATCGAGATTGGCTTTGAAAAGGGGGACGCCGTGTCGATCAACGGGCAGGCAATGTCCCCCGCCACGATCCTGACGAAGCTCAACGAACTTGGCGGCAAGCATGGCGTCGGGCGGCTTGATCTGGTTGAGGGGCGATTTGTCGGCATGAAGTCCCGCGGCATCTATGAAACCCCCGGCGGCACCGTGCTGCTTGAGGCGCATCGCGGCATTGAATCGATCACCATGGATCGCGGTGCGATGCATCTGAAAGACGAACTCATGCCGCGTTATGCGGAGCTCATTTACAACGGCTTCTGGTTCGCGCCGGAACGCGAAATGCTTCAGGCCGCCATCGACAAAAGCCAGGAACATGTCACCGGCACGGTTCGCGTGAAACTCTACAAAGGCAGCGCCCGTACTGTTGGCCGCTGGTCCGATCATTCGCTCTATTCGGAAGCCCACGTGACGTTTGAGGAAGACGCCGGCGCCTACGATCAGACAGACGCCGCCGGGTTCATTCAACTCAACGCGCTGCGCCTGAAACTGCTTGCGGCACGGGATCGGCGGGTGAAATGAGGCTTGAACGGCGGCGGGTCACGCGGGACGACTTGCGTGCCTTGTTTCGGCTCAAGGTCGATCCGGCGCACGACAACCTTGTCGCACCCAACGAAATCATGATTGCGCAGCAGGTTTATGAGCCGGGGTCCGCCGTTTAGGGGCTTTGGGATGGTGAAACCGTTGGCGGGCTTCTGGTGATGGTCAATCCGCGAAAGGCCCCGCATAACGAAGACGGCGACGATGCACGGCGGCCTGCGGCCTTGATTCCGTGCTGGCGCTAATCCGTTACCGTGATTTTGTGTTCCCGCAACCGCTCAAAATACGGCATCGCCTGGGCCACGACCTCGGCATATGCACCTGTAACCTTGGGCAGCGCCCCCTCTGCCCCGGCAAACCCGGTGGAGCGATGCACCGCCCCATACCAATGCGCAGCCCAGACGCCGTCCGCCGCATGCCCCCCGGCAGGCCAGTGCAGCATCGCGGGATCAAAAGGCAGATCGACCGCCGCACAGAGCACGCGCAGCATCCCCTCAGGATCGGCGCGGATATCATGGCTGTCGATCACAACCGGATCACCGCCCGCCGCCTGCACCGCGTCAAACAGCTCCGCCTGTTGCCAGAACCCAATGTCATCCAGGGTCGGGTCTTCGCGTTTTGCGGCATAGCTTGCCACCACCCGCGCCGGGTGACGGATGAGAAAGACATTCCTGACCTTGCGCATCCAGTCCCGCGGCAAACCGGGCAGCATGTGCTGACACATATGCTTCTGATAAAAGTGCGGCTTTCCCTCAGGATTTGGCCCGATCAGCGTCGCCGCAACCACCGCCGCTTCGCGCGACTGGCTCGCCAATATCTCCGCCCGCATGGGGTGTTCC
>CAYTUW010000303.1:0-1558 GCA_964441435.1 uncultured Rhodobacterales bacterium | reverse complement strand
GCCGCGCGTGATCCGTTCCGCAGTGTCAGCTGGGGGGCATCCCCGCTGATTGCAGGCCCGGCCAAGCCACTGAAACCCAAGCCCGTGCTGAACCCGGCGAACCCGACCGATCAGCCTGGCACGGTTGCCGAAGCAAGTGCTGCCGACATCAAAACCGCGCTCGCCGCCGCGACCCCGTGGGGGACCGACGCCAAAACCCGCGCGGCCACGTTGCGGCGGGCCGCAGAACTTTATGAACAAAACCACGGTGAACTTTTCGCGATCCTGCACCGAGAGGCCGGGAAATCCCTGCCCGACGCCGTAGCCGAAATCCGTGAAGCCATTGATTTTTTGCGCTATTATGCGGATGAGGCCGCATATCTGACGGCACCTTCACAGGGTCTGTTCACCTGTATTTCCCCGTGGAATTTTCCGCTGGCCATCTTTTCCGGTCAAATCGGTGCAGCCCTCGCAGCGGGCAATGGGGTGCTGGCGAAACCTGCTGATCCGACCCCGCTGATCGCCTTTCGCGCTGTTGAGCTGCTGCATGAGGCGGGCGTGCCGCGCGCGGTGTTGCAGCTTCTGCCTGGGGCCGGGCGCAAGGTCGGCGCAGCATTAACCTCAGACGCCCGCATCAGTGGGGTAGCTTTCACCGGCTCCACCGCCACGGCGCAGGTGATCCGTCGCACCATGGCGGAAAACCTTGTCCCCGGCGCACCCTTGATCGCTGAGACCGGCGGGCTGAACGCCATGATCGTCGATTCCACCGCGCTTCCTGAACAGGCCGTAACTGCCGTGATCGAAAGCGCCTTTCAATCGGCGGGCCAGCGCTGTTCCGCCTTGCGCTGCCTCTATGTGCAGGAAGACATCGCGGACAAGTTCAAAACAATGCTGTTTGGCGCGATGGATGAATTGACGCTTGGTGATCCCTGGCGGCTGTCAACCGATGCCGGGCCGGTGATTGACGGGGCCGCCCACAGCAGTATTGCAACCTATGTGGACGCCGCGCGCAAGGATGGACGCGTGCTCCATGAACTTCCGGCGCAGGATGGCGGGTATTTCATTGCACCCGTGGCCATCCATGTTGATGGCATAGCTGATATGGACCGCGAAATATTTGGCCCTGTGCTGCATATCGCAACCTTCCGCGCCGAAGAGATTGATCAGGTCATCGCGGATATCAACGCCACGGGATATGGGCTGACGTTCGGGTTGCACACCCGGATCGACGACCGTGTCCAGCATATCGTGGAGCGTATCCACGCAGGCAACATCTATGTAAACCGTAACCAGATTGGTGCGATTGTTGGCTCCCAACCCTTTGGCGGCGAAGGGCTTTCCGGCACTGGCCCAAAGGCAGGCGGGCCACACTACCTGCCCCGTTTCACCCGCGGCCCGGCACCGGATGAAAAGGCCACGCTGCCTGCAACCGCACTAAGTTTGCCAGGACCGACAGGGGAATCCAACACGCTGTCACTCAGCCCGCGGGCGCCGCTCCTGTGCCTGGGTCCGGGGGTGGAAACAGCCGCCCGGCAAGAGGCCGCGATACGGGCCCTTGGCGGGGTGGCGAGGCGTGGCG
>CAYTUW010000302.1:0-1562 GCA_964441435.1 uncultured Rhodobacterales bacterium | reverse complement strand
TCGCAAAATAGTAGTCGATATGGGCCATTTCGGCTTTGCTCCTGCGTAAAACTTTTCATGAAGGTATCCGGGTGATAAGCGGTGTCAACGTCACGATTCTGTGACAGGCTGCGCATCATCTGGGGACACGTCACATGCCAACCACTGCTGAACCGAAACTTATTTCCGGCAATGCCAACCAGACACTGGCCAAAGCGGTGGCAAGGCGCATGTCGATGCACCGGGGTATGAATGTCGATCTGGTCGATGCGCGTGTCGAACGGTTCAATGACGGCGAAATCTTTGTCGAAGTGTTCGAAAACGTGCGTGGGGAGGACATGTATATCCTTCAACCCACCTCCAACCCGGCCAACGACAACCTGATGGAGCTTCTGATCATCGCCGATGCGCTGCGCCGCTCATCCGCCGCCCGGATCACCGCCGTCATCCCCTATTTCGGCTACGCGCGGCAGGATCGCCGATCCAAGGCCCGAACACCGATTTCGGCCAAGCTGGTGGCCAATATGCTGGTCAAGGCTGGTATCGAACGGGTTCTGACGCTGGATTTGCATGCGACGCAAATTCAGGGGTTCTTCGATATTCCGGTGGATAACCTCTATGCGTCGCCGGTTTTTGCGCTTGATGTCATGCACAACTTTAAAGGCCGGGATGATATCATGGTTGTATCCCCGGATGTCGGTGGCGTTGCCCGTGCACGTGACCTTGCGCAGCGGATCGGCGCGCCGCTCTCGATCGTCGACAAACGCCGGGGCAAACCCGGTGAAGTTGCAGAAATGACGGTGATCGGTGATGTAAAGGGGCACCGCTGCCTGATTGTGGATGACATCGTTGATACCGCCGGAACGCTTTGTAAGGCTGCCGATGTCCTAATGCAGAACGGCGCGAAAGAAGTTCATTCCTACATCACCCACGGCGTCCTGTCCGGCCCTGCGGTCGAACGGATCACCAATTCCGCGATGAAGAACCTCGTCATTACCGACACGATTGAGGCAACCGACGCTGTTAAGAAAGCCAAGAACATCCGCATCGTGCCCACCGCGCCAATTTTCGCCCAGGCTATCCTGAACACCTGGAACGGCACCAGCGTGTCCTCGTTATTTGACCACGAAACGCTCGGACCAATTTACGAAGGGCTTTACTCGGCTGGGTGAGGCCGGACTCTGCCACCCTCAACACGGAATCAGGGCCGCTGGCCGCCGCCCGGACTGGCGATTTGTCGATATTGAAGCGCACATCGCCCAAAAGACAGCCGCCATTCTGCGGCTTGTTGATTGCACGCCTCATCTTCTGATGGTGTTACGAGAACTGGAAATTTGTACGTATCAATCGGCTAATTCGCGTGGTTAATACAGCTCCCACTCATCCCCATGCGCAACTTCGCCGATTGCCATCCAACTGGCGCGCACGCGGGCGATGCGGCTGTCTTCCCAGGTGCGGAATACAAGGTCAAAACCATCCGGCGTCACCTGTTCGGCCTGAATATCGGCGCGCAGATTGCTCAGGTGATCTGCATCCCACATGGAAATGCCGACCTGCACAACAGGTATGGATCGAAAGCGTTC
>CAYTUW010000301.1:0-1613 GCA_964441435.1 uncultured Rhodobacterales bacterium | reverse complement strand
ATCAGCCCGCGTGGACGCGCCAGCAGGATGATAATGGCCACAAGGTAGATGATGATCTGATTGATGCCCGGGATCGTTGTCGTGGCCCAGGTCGTTGACGCGAAACTTTCAAGGATGCCCAGCAGGAAGCCCGCAAGCACGGCGCCGGGCAGGCTGCCCATGCCACCGACAACCACCACAACGAAGCTCAGCACAAGGAAATCCATTCCCATGTGGTAGTTCGGCGGGTTGATCGGCGTATACATGACCCCCGCAAGCCCGGCGACCGCGGCGGCGACACCAAACATGATGGTGAAGCGGCGGTCGATATTGATGCCCAGGAGGCCAACGGTTTCGCGGTCGGCCATGCCCGCACGCACCACCATGCCGAAGGTGGTGAACTGTAGAAAGGCAAAGACACCGGCGATGATGAGCATGGCAAAGACGAAATAGACCAGCCGCCAGACCGGGTAGATGATCGCGTTCGGGTCGAAGCCAACAAGGACGCCCAGGTCGAACGACCCTCGGAAAGCATCCGGGGCCGGTGTCGGGATCGGGTTGGCACCGTAGTAATATTTGATGATTTCCTGCAGCACGATGGCCAGGCCAAAGGTCACCAGAATCTGATCCGCATGGGGGCGCTTGTAGAAATGTTTGATCAGCCCGCGTTCCATGATGAAGCCGATAGCAACCATGATCGGAATGGCAACCAGGATGGCGAGTGGCACAGACCAGTCGATTATGGCCTGTCCTGTTTCGATACCGAACCATTTCTCGACATAAGGTGTTTCAACCTTCAGCGGATTGCCGAGGAAGTCTGTTTTCGTTTCGTCGATTGTGACCGTCGAAAGTGTCAGAACCTTTTGCAGCGTCACCGCGCAGAAGGCACCAATCATGAACAACGCGCCATGCGCGAAATTCACAACCCCTAACGTGCCAAAGATCAGTGTCAGGCCGAGGGCGATCAACGCAAATGCGGAGCCCTTATCCAAGCCGTTCAGTATTTGCAGAAGGATCGAGTCCATCATTCCCACCTGATGTTGGTTGTGCCGGGCGCGTTATCTCGCGCCCGGCGTTGTCATACGGCCCGCTGTTTCGGGCCTCTTGTCAGCCTACGCGCCGGAGTTGCACTCGCCAAGCGTGGCTTCGTCACCACCGAACATCGGGTGGTTCGGTTCATAGGTGACTTGCTCCACCGGGGTGATCTCGACGATTTCAAGCGTATCATAGGCCGTGGTCGGGTTTTCCGCCCCGCGCACAACCAGCACGTCCTTGAAGCACTGGTGATCTTCAGCGCGATAATGCGTTGGACCATTGCCAAGACCGTCAAAGTCGAACCCTTCGAGCGCCTCTGCAACACCGCAGGGGTTGAAGGTGCCTGCGCGCTGACATGCATCTGCATAAAGCAGTGTCTGAGCATAGCAGGTCTGAGCGGAGTTCGACGGCGGCTTGCCGTATTTTTCGCCAAAGGATTTGACGAACGCGGCTGACCCTTCGTTTTGAAGCTGCCAGTTGTAGTTCATCGACCCCAGCACGCCTTTGATGTTTTCACCCGCACCAGCGGCCATCAGTTCGGAATAGAGCGGCACGACGATTTTGAAGTCTTTGCCGTTCACCTGCTTTGCGAGCAGATC
>CAYTUW010000300.1:0-1615 GCA_964441435.1 uncultured Rhodobacterales bacterium | reverse complement strand
GATACTCACCTACGTTCCGGCACAACAGGCATTCAGCTTATAGGCCCAGCTCTTGCACGAGGTCACATATCTGCTGCGCGAGACAGACCCGCATCAGATTATGGTCTGGCCGGTTGACTTCCAGTCGTCGACAAACTGCTTCAATCCCTTGTCTGTCAAAGGATGATGAGCCAGCTTTCGAATAACTGACGGAGGAATGGTCGCTACGTCTGCTCCCGCTGCCGCAGATTGCGATACGTGGTTCACCGACCTGATCGATGCCGCCAGGATCTTCGTTTGAAAATCGTAATTGTCGAATACTGTCCGGATGTCTCGGATCAGTTCGACGCCATCGATATTGATGTCGTCCACGCGCCCGATAAACGGCGAGACATAGGTGGCCCCGGACTTGGCGGCCAGAAGGGCCTGATTGGCCGAGAAGCAAAGCGTCAGATTGGTTTTGATGTTGATGCGACTGAAATGGGCGCAGGCACGAAGGCCGTCAAAAGTCAGCGGCAACTTCACAACGACATTTGGCGCGATTGCCGCCAGATAGGTTCCTTCTTCGATCATCGCTTCCGTCTCGGTCGCGCCGACTTCGGCGGAAACCGGGGTATCCGTGATGCGGCAGATTTCGGCGATCGTCTTTGTGAAGTTCTGGCCGGATTGTGCGACCAGGCTTGGGTTGGTGGTAACGCCATCCAACAGGCCGGTCTCCATCAGGTCCCTGATTTCCTCAACGTTTGCAGTATCGACGAAGAATTTCACGGCGTTCTCCATTTTTGCGTGATGTGTCGGGCAGCGGCATGACTTTCGGGTTCCTGGCTCTGCCCAGGCCCTGTGCCACTGCCGCAGGGCGGGGTTCACAAACGTGGTTGAATGGGGCGCCGCAGCGGTTTCGCGCCGCGCACTTGCCGCGAGGTTCCGGACCGTTGGCTGAGGTCCGCGCATGCGCCGCCCGCGGTGCAGGCCTGCACGGCCAGCTATGACGCTATTGGCCCGACACGCGTTTCAGTCCCCGAACTCGTTGAAGCTTTGGGTCAATTCAATATCTGCCCGGATGCTGTTTCGCAGGATAAGCTGGGCATTGACGAGGTCATTGCTCTCCGCCCGTCGCAGCGCGGCCTCCTCATCCAGTCCGTATTTGGTCCATCGATGCAGGAGCCGCTTCTTCAGCTCTTCCAAAGTGGGACGGACGAACACCTTCAATGCGAACACCTCATTCAACGTCGACCAGGGATCCGAGTTGAGAAGCAGATAGTTGCCCTCGATGACGACAACCGGGGTGTCCGGGTGAATTGCGATCGAGTTGGCAATGGACAGGTCAAATTCCCTGTCGAACTTCGGATGGTAGGTTTCGCGCCGGGAAACGCAAAGGTTGGCGACGGCATCGCAGAACCCGTTTGCGTCAAAGGTTTCCGGCGCGCCTTTTCTGGAAAGCAGCCCCCGGGATTCCAGCAAACCGTTGTCGAGGTGATAGCCGTCCATGGGCAAAAGCGTTGCGAAGGGTGGTCTGACCGGGGTGTTGTTGTTCAATTGATCGACCACCAACTGGGCCAAGGCGGATTTTCCTGACGCCGGGGGGCCAGCAATGCCGACCACCGTGCGGACGCCAGCCCGCATTCGGTCACGAACA
>CAYTUW010000299.1:0-1617 GCA_964441435.1 uncultured Rhodobacterales bacterium | reverse complement strand
TTCAGAACATGAACCGGACATGTTTGCCGGGGTATCGCGCCTTTCGGTCCAGCGGATCCGCCGGTTCGGCTTGTGGCATATGGTGTGTGGCCGGTTGTTGGGCAAGGCCGGTGTTCGGATCACCGGCCAACGCTTTCTCGAAGGAGGCATGACCATCAAGGAATGTGCCAAACAACTAAGGAGGACGCGGCAGACATACCACCAGCGCCTGCCGCAATCGCTGATCATCGAAAGCTACTACGCCTGGTGGATGGTGGCGGACCAGCTAGAGCAAATCTGGCCAGAGGCAAAAATGGCAGGTGTCATCCGTGACCCGCGTGACTGGATCGTGTCCTGGCAGCGACATTCCAAAAATCGGCGCCGGGGAACACTGACCGAACGCTTGCCACCGGGGCCGCTG
Organism: uncultured Rhodobacterales bacterium; assembly: GCA_964441435.1. Classification (GTDB taxonomy): domain Bacteria; phylum Pseudomonadota; class Alphaproteobacteria; order Rhodobacterales; family Rhodobacteraceae; genus CAYTUW01. The sequence goes on along the minus strand of CAYTUW010000299.1, from coordinate 1,217 downwards.
ACGCCGGGCAAACTGGGCGATGAGGGCGCGGCGCAGCTTTGGCCACGGTTGGATCAGGTTGGTTGTCTGGCTTGGGAATGGGGTTTGATCTGCAACAGCTTCAAACGTGCGGCTGAGCATAATCCAAACGTGAAAATCTTTCGTTTCGAAGATATTTTTGCGCCCGACGGGATAGGATTGCAGGATTTCGTGCGCTTTGCATCGGACCACGACAAAGGTCCGGCGCATGACATTGCAGATCTGGCGGCGGTTGCGGGGGTTGTACGTAACGCATCGCGCGGCTCAGCGCCTGACTGGCATAGCTGGAGCGATGCCCAGGTGGCCGCAGTGGCACATTTTTGCCAGCCCGAAATGGAGGCGTTCGGCTACGGGCAGGAGTTGGACTGGCTGGCGCGGGTAGAAGCTGCAGGATCAATCTGAGGCCTTGAGAGGTTTCCCGGACTGTTCTGAAAATGGTGCCAATTTCCGTAGATCAGTCTTATTGTTGCCCTATTCCGCAGATACGCCTGCGGCTGATAGGGACAAGCTGGCCTCGCAGATGAAACTGATAATTCAAATTCCTTGTTACAATGAGGAAGAAACCCTTCCTGCAACATTGGCCGATCTGCCGCGACAGGTTCAGGGCTTTGATAGCGTTGAATGGCTGATCGTTGATGATGGGTCAATCGACAGAACCGTAGAGGTTGCCCGCGAATCCGGGGTCGATCACATCGTGCGACAGTCACATAATCAGGGGCTGGCTGCGGCGTTTATGGCAGGGCTTGGTGCGGCGTTGCGGGCGGATGCGGATGTCATTGTCAACACGGATGGCGACAATCAATATAGTGCCGCTTGTATTCCTGATCTGACTGCGCCGATCCTGGAACGGCGCGCACAGATCGTAGTTGGCGCGCGTCCAATTTCGACCATTGCACATTTTTCCCCCGCCAAACGGCTTTTGCAAAAGCTGGGAAGCTGGGTCGTGCGCAAGGCTAGCAAAGCAGCCATCGAGGATGCCCCCAGCGGTTTTCGCGCCATCCACCGTGATGCGGCGATGCAGCTTTATGTCTTTGACAGATATACCTATACGCTGGAAACTGTGATCCAGGCCGGGCGCGTTGGGATCCCTCTGGTTTCAGTACCGATTGAGGTGAACGATCCGACACGGGAATCGCGCCTGATGCGTTCAGTGTCCCAGTATATCTTTCGGTCGACCAAAACGATCCTGCGCATCGCCG
>CAYTUW010000298.1:0-1638 GCA_964441435.1 uncultured Rhodobacterales bacterium | reverse complement strand
CAGTATCCCAGCATCAGAACCGTGGTCAGTCCGGCGACAAGCGCGACCGCGCCGCCATCGCTCATGTCGAGCATGGTCACAATGGCCAGCCCGGACTGGCTCGCGGAAATGGAGAACATGATCGCAAGCGCAATGGAGGGCGCGACCATGCGACGGATGCGGGTGAAATAGGCTGCGGCAAAGCTGACCCCGATCATGCCCACAATGGCGAACGTCAGGAGCGGTGCATTTATTTGATAGCTGATCAAGGATATCGTGCCGGTGAGGCCGCTGTAGCCGGAATAGAGGATGGCCAGGCCAATCACGACAAAGATTTCGTTGAAGCCGCGAAACAGCTCAAACGGCTCATCCAGCCCGGCGAGGTTTTCCCGCGCCCCACGCCGCGCATCAGAGAGGGAGGTAATCGCCGCCGCCTGCGCCTCTGAAATCTTGCCCGCACCGACAGCGGCGCGAATGTCATCACGTGTGATCGTCATGGCGACCCTTTCCAAACTGTTGCGGGGAACCTAGGGGCGATTTTTCGAAAGGCAAGAAGCCACAAGACATTCACAAAGCCGTTGCGGCACTTTGGCGACGGTGCTGACGTATAGCTATCGTTTTGTGTTCAGGCGAAATTCTACAACCTGAACAATGCTTGTCAGCTCAATTTCCGGATAATGCTCCCGCATCCCTTTAAGCATGACATCGTCAGGCCATTCTTCGGCCCGGCCAACAAAAGCAGCCGCCTCATGCAATGGCATGGATGTGCAACGCGTTGCCTCAACATCGACGGATTTGGACGCGTCACCATCACAGACAAACCGAAGGCGGCCCGGGGTAATCTGGCGTTCACGCCAACGAATGGTGGAGGTTTTCCTGCCGCTCAGAATGTCGGGAAACAGGCGATCGACGACGCCAAGAGTCTGGATTTGGTTCGACATCTCTTTGTCCTTAACTCACCCGGTGATCTTCTCCATTGTCAGATTGCCATCGGCGTGGACGCAGATATCGGCGGCGAAGGTCATAGTTTTTGGGGGAGCCTAGGGGCGAATTTTTGAAACACAAGAAGTCACAAGGGAATCACAAAGCCGTTGCAGCACTTTGGCCATGGTCGTGGAGTGGTTATTTTCCCTTCGAACCATAAGGAGATAGTGATGCTGAACAGACGAACCCTGCTGATCGGGACCTTCGCAACTTCTGGTCTCGCCGCTCTGCCCGCCCGTGCGGAGATGAGCGGTAGTTTTGAGGGCCGTTCGACCCATACCACCGTTGGCGCGGTGCGGATTGTTGAGGATGACGGCGTGAAATATGTCGAGTTTGGCGATGATTTCCACCATGACCAGTCACCTGATCCGATCGTCGCGCTTGGCAATAACGGCTATGACGCCGCGACCCGGCTCGGCCCGTTACAGTCACGCGACGGTGCACAGCGTTATGAAATCCCCGCGAGTCTTGATCCGGCAGATTACAACGAGGTCTGGCTTTGGTGCGGCGTTGCCAATGTAGCGCTGGGCGTGGCTGCGCTGAATTAGAGCGGGTGCCGGAACAAACCAAACCCCGCCCTACATCATCGGCAATCATAACCCGTCCCGGTATCAAGGGCGCGTCCCTACCCTCAGCCCACCCAATCTTCTCCACCGTCAAATTACCATTGGTGTA
>CAYTUW010000297.1:0-1746 GCA_964441435.1 uncultured Rhodobacterales bacterium | reverse complement strand
GTTCGTAAACCGCCTTTGGTGCCTCACGCGCGAGATATTCCATCGCATCGGTGTCACCCAGCCAGTCGGACCCTTTCACCGTGTCATACATATGCCATTGCCAGTGGTCCGGCCCCATGTTCGACAGGCTTGCGGCAATCCCGCCCTGCGCCGCCACAGTATGGGAGCGGGTCGGGAAGACCTTGGTCACGCAGGCTGTGCGCAACCCCTGTTCGGCCATGCCAAGGGTTGCCCGAAGGCCAGCGCCGCCGGCGCCCACAACCACCACGTCATATTCGTGGGTTTCATATTCATATGCAGCCATAGAACTTCCTCAGAGCGCGATACGGGCCAGCGCGAACAGCGCGGTGGCAATCAGGGCATAAGACAGGCAGGTCGTGCCGATGATCAGCAGCTTGCGCGTCGCACCCTGCACGTAATCCTCTAGCATGATCTGCGCGCCATTCTTGAAATGAATGAGCCCCACGGTGATCGTCAGCGCCGCAATGATCGCCGGGAACGGGCGGGAATAATAGGCGACAACTTCGGCGTGGGAACTGCCGAGAATGCAGCCGAATGTAAAGATAAACAGCGGCACAAGCACCGCCAGCGCCACGGCGGAGACCGTCATACCCCAGTGGTGGGCCGTGCCGGATTTGGCGGAACCAAGCCCTGCGGCGCGTTTGCGATCTGTCAGAAACGCCATCAGAAGCCCCCCCCAAGAACCAGAACCGTTCCTGCCGTCAGCACGACGGACCCGATCACCACAATCCAGGACAGGATGTCGGCCTTTTCAACCTCCAGCCCGCGCCCGGTGTCCCAGTAGAGATGCCTAAGGCCCGCAAGAAAGTGATACCAGACCGCCCAGAGCGAACCGAGCAGAACCAGATCACCGAACCAGCTGCGCAACAGCCCGTCGGCGACCGCGAAATAGGCGGGTGACGTTGCCGCCGCCAGCAGCCACCACACGATCAGCACCGCCGCCACAATCAGGGCATTGCCGGTGATCCGTGTCAGGATGGAGGTGACGGAGTTCAGCTGAAACCGATAGTATTTGCCAAGCATGAACGGCGAAAGCGGGCGTTTGCCCCGGTTCACATCTGCCATTTGGGTGCCCCTTTCGAAGTGGCTGCCTGATGTCTGGCCATATGAATACCGATTTTCATCAGAGAGTCACGTATTTGCGAGCGGAATTTCCTTGCATTTTTGCGGAATTTCCCGCCACGACCAGAGATGTGATCACGGGAAATATATACGTGATCACATTTTTAGGGGCGCATCAACATCGACAAAGGCTCCGCCACCTCGCGAAGAAGTTTCAGCCGCATCCGCAGCGGGAATTCAGCGTAGTTTCCGGCAACTTCCACAAAGGCATTGGGGCCGATGATGACATTGTTGCGGAAATAGGCGGGCAGGTCACTTTCAGTGCCTACGATCACAAGCGCGTTTACCGTAATATCCGCCGCAGCTACACGATCAACGACCTGAAGGGGGGCAACGCCCTCATTGCTGCGTCCGTCGCCGGAAATGTCGATGACGCGGCGGCTGCAGTCCGGCACGTCTTCAAAGGCGTGGGCACCAAAAAGCAACGCCTCCCCGATCGCGGTGGAATAGTTGCGCCAGCGACGCGGGGTGCCCTCAATCGCCTGGGCGAGCGCATCGAGGTCCTCAAATGTCGCAACCCGTGTCCAGGGCAGGGATTGCGCCTGACGCCTGGTGCCGGTCCACTGCATGAGGGCAACCGCCGCCTCTGATCTGACCAGCGCT
>CAYTUW010000296.1:0-1765 GCA_964441435.1 uncultured Rhodobacterales bacterium | reverse complement strand
GGATGAGCAGGGGGCGCTTGATTTTTATGAAATGTTTGACCGCTACCTTGGCGAGTTGGATGCACTTGGCGCGGCGGTTGTCGTGACGGCGGACCATGGGATGAAACCGAAACACGATGCGAATGGCGCGCCCAAGGTCATCTATATGCAGGATTGGATGGACGCGAAGTTCGGCACGGGCAATTCCCGCGTGATCCTGCCGATCACCGACCCCTATGTTGTGCATCACGGTGCGCTTGGCAGCTTTGCTACCGCCTATCTGCCCGAAGGGACGGACACGGATGCGCTGATTGCGGAGCTTTCGGCCCTGCCGGAGATGCTGGAGGTCGTGGACAAAGCCGAAGCGATGCGCCGCTATGAACTGCCCGGTGACCGGATTGGAGATATTGTCATGATCTCGACCGAGAATATGACAATAGGAACCTCGGCGGACCGTCATGACCTTGCGGCGCTGAAGGAACCGCTGCGGTCCCACGGTGGCTTGACCGAACAGGAGGTCCCCTTCATCGTCAATCGTGTGATGGACCTGCCTGCCGCCCCGGCCTTGCGCAATTTCGATGCGTTCTATTATGCGGCCATTGCGGCGGCGCAGGAGGCATAACGGATCAACAATGCCCCCGGATCGCTTGCGATCCGGTTCACGCCCGACCCCGCCCCCCAGGGCGGGCGTGAATACGCCCACCCCCGGTGCCGGGCGTGAACAATATGTCGAGGTGGGAAGGAATGATGATGACACAAGACATTCGCAAAGAGGGCATGCGCATTGGCGGGGAAACCGTCTTTACCGATGATGTGATCGAGGTGCGCTATCCTTACACAGACGAAGTTGTCGGCACGGTGCCTGCGGGCACAGCGGAACATGCGCACCGCGCCTTTGAGATTGCCGCGAGTTTCACGCCAAAACTTACCCGCTATGAGCGCAGCCAGATCCTGCAACGGGCAGGCACGTTGATCGGCGAACGGCGGGATTACCTCGCCAAATGGCTGGTGCTGGAACTGGGAATCTGCCACCAGCACGCAATTTACGAAACCAAACGAGCGCAGGATGTCTATCAATTTGCCGCCGCTGAAGCGCTGCGCGATGACGGTGAGATTTTTTCCTGCGACTTGACGCATAACGGCAAGGCGCGCAAAATCTTCACCAAGCGGGAGCCGGTCACGGCGATTTCTGCCATCACGCCGTTCAACCACCCGCTCAATATGGTCAGCCACAAGATTGCGCCTGCGATTGCGACCAACAACTGCATGGTCTGCAAGCCGACCGAACTGACCCCGCTGACCGCGCTGACGCTGGCCGATATCCTTTATGAGGCCGGGTTGCCGCCGGAGATGTTCCAGGTTGTAACCGGCTGGCCCGGCGACATAGGCGAAGAGATGATAACCAATGAACATATTGATATCATTACCTTTACCGGGGGCGTGCCGGTTGGAAAAATGATCGCCGAAAAGGCAGGGTATAAGCGCACCGCGCTCGAACTTGGTGGCAATGACCCGTTGATCGTGTTGAATGATCTTTCGGGCGACGACCTTGACAAAGCCGCGGCCATTGCCGTTGCGGGGGCCACGGGCAATTCCGGGCAACGCTGCACCGCGATCAAGCGCATTCTGGTGCAGGAAAGTGTTGCGGATGCCTTTGTGCCGCTGGTGCTGGAAAAGGCAAAGGCGATCCGCTTTGGCGATCCGCAAGACCCCGCGACCGAGCTTGGCTGTGTGATCCATGCGGAGGCCGCGGAACTCTTTGAAAACCGCGTGCTGGCGGCGGCAA
>CAYTUW010000295.1:0-1775 GCA_964441435.1 uncultured Rhodobacterales bacterium | reverse complement strand
CCTTACAGATGTGCCTAAAAAATAGGCACATTAACGAACTGCCCGGTTTTTTAACAATAAATTCGTGGCTGACAGATGTTGTCACCAGAGTTATCCACAGTTTCCGTGGACATGTTTTCTATTGCCTCCGGCGCGATAAGATTGCAGGCCAGAGGGAATCAGGGCAGGGCAGATGCAAAGCGACAGTGAACCGAAAAAAGCGGATCAGCCGGTGACGGGACATCAGGTCATCCGCGCCTATCTGAAAACGCTGGATCAGTCGCCGGGCGTTTACCGCATGCTCGATGACAAGGGGCGTGTGCTCTACGTCGGTAAGGCGCGCAACCTCAGAAACCGTGTGTCGAATTACGCCAATCCGTCAGGTCACAGCCCGCGCATTGCGCGCATGGTATCGCAGACCGCCTCCATGATGTTTCTGACCACCCGGACGGAGACAGACGCGCTGCTGCTGGAGCAGAATCTGATCAAGCAGTTGAAACCACATTTCAATGTGCTGCTGCGCGATGACAAGAGTTTCCCCAATATCCTTGTGGCGAAGAATCATGACTTTCCGCAGATCAAGAAACACCGCGGTGCGAAGAAGGAAAAGGGCGACTACTACGGTCCGTTTGCCTCTGCCGGTGCGGTGAACCGGACGCTAAACCAGCTGCAAAAGGTGTTCCTGCTTAGGAACTGTTCTGATGCGATGTTTGAAAGCCGCACGCGCCCCTGCCTGCTTTATCAGATCAAACGCTGTTCGGCCCCCTGTGTCGGCCATATCAGCACAGCCGATTATGCAGCGCTGGTGGCTGATGCGGAGAATTTCCTGCGGGGCCGCACAACCAGGGTGCAGGCGACCCTGGCCAAGGACATGCAGGCCGCCAGTGACGCGATGGAATTTGAACGCGCCGCTGCGATCCGCGATCGTATCCGCGCCCTGACGCAGGTGCAGCAGACCCAGGGCATCAACCCGCGCACCGTGGCGGAGGCGGATGTTATCGCGCTCCATATGGAAAACGGTCAGGCCTGTGTGCAGGTATTTTTCATCCGCGCGCATCAGAACTGGGGCAACCGGGATTACTATCCGCGCACGGGCGCCGGCGCCGATGCGGCAGAGGTGTTGCAGGCCTTCATCGGGCAGTTCTACGCTGACCGGGTGCCGCCGAAGCTGATCCTGCTGTCCGATGGGATCGAGGATGCTGACCTGATGGAAGAGGCGCTTGCTGAAAAAGCCGGGCGAAAGGTCGAGATTGCCGTGCCGCAACGGGGAGAAAAGCTGGAACTTGTCGCGGGCGCTGCGCGTAACGCCCGTGAGAGCCTGGCCCGCCGGATGGCCGAAACCGCAACCCAGGGCAAGCTGCTGCGCGGTCTGGCAGAGGCCTTTGACCTTGACGCCCCGCCGCAGCGGATCGAGGTTTATGACAACTCCCACATCCAGGGCGCACATGCGGTTGGCGCAATGATCGTTTCCGGTCCCGAAGGGCTGATGAAATCCCAATACCGAAAGTTCAATATCAAGGGGGAGGATCTGACCCCCGGCGATGATTTCGGCATGATGAAAGAGGTGCTGACCCGCCGTTTCAAACGCCTGATGAAAGAAGACCCTGATCGCAGCGCAGGCAACTGGCCCGATCTGCTGTTGATCGACGGCGGCGCCGGGCAGGTTTCGGCAGTCCGGGAGATCATGGGGGATCTCGGGGTGGAGGATGTGGCGATGATCGGTGTGGCCAAAGGGGTGGATCGCGATCACGGCAAGGAAGAATTTTACCGGACCGGTAAACCCGTCATGGCGCTGC
>CAYTUW010000294.1:0-1816 GCA_964441435.1 uncultured Rhodobacterales bacterium | reverse complement strand
GTGTTTTCGTCTACAAGTACGGCCATTTTCGTCCTTCTTTCCCCGCCCATGGGGCGGCGGTTGTGGTATTGGGGCGGATGTCAGTTTTCAAAGATGCTGATCCCGACTTCGGCGTGATCATCCATCACGTAAATCACCACGCGTTTGTCATTGTAGAGGCCCCTGTGGGCCGATGTGTGTTGTTGCAAAGGGTGTTTAGCTCGTGGGGTGCCCGTTAAGAATGGGCGCCTGGCCATTGATGTTCCAAGAAGCATGTCTTTATTCCCACCCTTTTTGGCCTGAGCTTAATCTAAAGCGCCCCACGGCCCGCAGAGTGCGCCTGAATTTCAACATTGGATGTTTGGACGCAGACTGATGCGCGCTGCTCCGCGCGGCGAGCAGGCCACCCCCTGTGACAGTCGTCGAATGGGGCATTGCGTTCCCTTGTGGGGGTGCCAGCGCCGCCTCGTTCACCGGTTTTCCGGCCTGTTCCAGAAACAGTGCGCTGAGATGAACCATCGCCCGCCGCAATACGGCCTGATGATTGACCTCTGTGTCGGTGGTGTTTCTGTCTGGAAACAGGCTGTCGATCCCGGGGAAATACCTGTTCAGAAAGGCTGTGACATAGGGACCTGCGGCGTCCCTGACCGTTTCTGCCTGTCTGGCGTTTAGCCGCAGCGGTGCCTCCCCCGCGGTGCGGTGCAGGATTTCGGGCAGGTAGCCGTCCCGGTCTCCGTTAAAGCTGTTATCAGCGTTCAGGAGCGGGATATGCAAATTCAGCGCCCGGAGCATTTCGGCACCAACATATGTCAGGGATTCATTCTGAGGTTCCGGGTGCCGGCAGGGCTTATGGTCAATCCCGGCGGCGTGGCAGAAATCGGCAATCAGATCACCGTTTCTGAGGTGATCGCGGTCCAGCAACCGTGTTTCTATCCGGTGTGTCGCAACGGCATCCGCCCAGCGAAGCGGTTTGCTGAAATATCCTTTCAGGGTTTTTCTTTTTGCGATGAACTCGTCAAGCGTCTGCGTTGCGCCGCGCTTCAGGTTTTCCGAATACATGCTGACGATCAGGGGCAGGGGCGCACGGAAATAGGCGACATATGTCACCTCATCGAAATGGGTTTTCATGGCGTCATCAAAGGCCCGGATCAGTTCCCTGTCAGTCAGCCACGCAAAAAGGTGTTCGCTTGAAAAGATGGCGGTATGCGCACTGTCCCGGGCAAGCGCCGCCAGATAATCGTTGGTCGCGAATGCCTCTTTCGCCAGCCGCGCCTGATCGCCGACGGCGAAGCGATCCCAGGCCCCTTTGGCTTGAAATGGCCGCTGCAGCCGATCAAAGGCAATCAATGGCAGTTCATATTGGCTAAGACGATGGGCGAACCGTCTTTTGTAACTTATGCCCTGTGCAGCCAGTGCCTTCCGGTTGACCATCAGGAATTCCTGAATGGTAGAAGAGCCAGCCTTTGGCGATCCGATATGAACAACCGCCTTCACGGGTTAGCCTTTCACCGCCTTGACGATTTTTTGTGCGCCATCCTTGAGATCATCCGCGGCAATCACATCGACATCGCTTTCGTTGATGATGCGCTTGCCTTCTTCAACATTTGTGCCCTCAAGGCGCACGACGAGCGGCACCTGAAGGCCAACCTCTTTCACAGCGGCAACCACGCCCTCCGCGATCACATCGCAGCGCATGATGCCACCGAAAATATTGACGAGGATACCTTTGACGTTCTTGTCCGAGGTGATGATCTTGAAGGCTTCGGTTACTTTTTCCTTGGTCGCGCCGCCACCGACGTCCAGGAAATTTGCGGGCTCGGCCCCGTAAAGCTTGATA
>CAYTUW010000293.1:0-1841 GCA_964441435.1 uncultured Rhodobacterales bacterium | reverse complement strand
CACCACCCCGATTGTGCTGATGGGCTATTACAATCCGATTTACAGCCGAGGCGTGGACCGGTTCCTTGCGGACGCCAAAGCCGCCGGGATCGACGGGCTGATCATCGTGGACCTGCCGCCGGAAGAGGATGAGGAGCTATGCATCCCCGCCCAGAATGCAGGCCTGAATTTCATCCGTTTGGCCACACCGACCACGGATGACAAACGCCTGCCCAAAGTGCTGCAAAACACATCAGGCTTTGTCTATTACGTCTCAATCACCGGCATCACCGGCTCGGCGGAGGCAGAAGCAGGCGATGTCGGCCCGGAGGTCGCGCGGATCAAAGCCGCCACAGATCTGCCCGTAATCGTTGGTTTTGGCATCAATACGCCTGAAAAATCAGAAGCGATTGCCTCTGTCGCAGATGGTGCGGTGGTTGGCTCCGCCATCGTCAAGAAAATCGGTGAGGGCGGTGCCGTTTCGGAGGTTCTGGCTTTTGTCAAAACCCTGTCTGACGGGGCGCATCGCGCGTAGGATACGGTTTGCGGGCTGGCGCTTGCCCCTCTGTAAGAGGTTGGGTAACAACATCAGACCAGAGTTCAGGAGCCACCCATGCCCGTCATCACCTGCATTGACGATCTCAAGACGCTGCACCGCCGCCGCACGCCAAAGATGTTTTATGACTACGCGGAATCAGGCAGCTGGACGGAACAGACCTTCCGCGAAAACACCAGTGACTTTGATCAGATCAGGTTCCGGCAGCGGGTCGCAGTGGATATGTCCGGCCGCTCTACGACAGGCAAGATGCTTGGTCAGGAGGTTGCCATGCCGGTTGCCCTTGCCCCGGTTGGCATCACTGGCATGCAGCACGCGGATGGCGAAATCAAAGCTGCCCGTGCTGCAGAGAAATTTGGCGTGCCCTTCACGCTGTCCACGATGTCGATCTGCTCGATCGAGGATGTGGCCGAACACACGGAAAAGCCTTTCTGGTTCCAGCTCTACACCATGGTCGATGAGGATTTCACCAACCGCCTGATTGGCCGGGCAAAGGATGCAGGCTGTTCCGCACTGGTCATTACCGTCGACCTGCAACTCATGGGCCAGCGGCACAAGGATCTGAAGAACGGCCTATCCGCCCCGCCAAAGCTGACGCCACAGTCGATTGCCAATATGATGACGAAATGGCGCTGGGGAATGGGGATGCTCGGCACCAAACGCCGTTTCTTTGGCAACATCATCGGTCACGCCAAAGGGGTGACGGATTCCTCTTCGCTGGCGCGCTGGACCAATGAACAGTTTGATCAGACGCTGGATTGGAAGAAGATTGAAAAGCTTCGCAATCAGTGGGGCGGCAAAGTCATCATCAAGGGCATCCTTGACGCGGAGGACGCAAAGATGGCGGCCAGTATTGGCGCTGATGCGATTACCGTATCAAACCATGGCGGGCGGCAGCTTGATGGGGCGCTGTCCTCGATCCGTAGCCTGCGGCCGATCGTTGACGCCGTTGGCGACAAGTTGGAGGTGCATCTGGACAGCGGCATCCGATCCGGCCAGGACGTGTTGAAGGCGATCGCCATGGGGGCCAAGGGCACGATGATCGGCCGTGCCTTTGTCAACGGGCTGGGCGCGATGGGTGAGGCCGGGGTGACCCAGGCACTGGAAATCATTCAGCGTGAAATGGACATGACCATGGCGCTTTGCGGTCACCGTGATATCAATGCGGTTGATCAGGATATCCTGCTGATCCCGGAGGATTTTGAGGGGCGTTGGGTGTAAGAGGGAGTGTATGAAGCGGCTGTTAGACGGACGAATGCGACATTTCAGGTCGCCAATCAAAAGGCCGCTTCTTAACTTATGGTGT
>CAYTUW010000292.1:0-1854 GCA_964441435.1 uncultured Rhodobacterales bacterium | reverse complement strand
CCATAACTCCCGTCCGCGTCATGCTTTTCCCGCCCCGTGAGTGCGGGTGTAAAGACGCAGATCAATCGTAGATCACCCTTGGTGGCGCGCAGGATATGCGGGTCATGCCGATCAAGCGTGTAGAGTGAACCGGGGCGCAGTTGATACACCTCACCTGTCGCAACATCCACAACCTCCCCCTCGCCTTCGATGCAATAATTGGCTTCAACATGGTTCTTGTAGTGGAGGTGCAGTTCCGCCCCCTCCTTTATCACCGTGTCATGGAGCGAATAGCCCACCCCGTCATCGGCCAGCATCATGCGGCGGCTTTCAAACCCTTCGCCAGTGACATGGCGGTCAGAGCCAAGAATATCGGGAAGATGGCGGATAATCATGGGCTGTTCCTTCTTGCCGGGCCGAACAGCATCCATCATGCAGCCAAATGAAAAAAGAAAACACCCCGGCCATTTGACCGGGGTGTCTTTGTATTCCATGTGTGCCGGAGTGAACCTCGGCCTACGGGTCGCGATGAAAGGCGGACTACCGGGGCTCCGCCCGTTCGAACCTCAATCGCTCCACCGGAGCGATTGCCGGACCCGAGGGTCCGGATCGGTTCTCACCCCTTCTCCTCAACAATCTCCACCATATGCGGGATCTTGGCGATCATGCCGCGCACGGCCGGGGTGTCTTCCAGTTCGCGGGTCTTGTGCATCTTGTTGAGGCCAAGCCCGATCAGCGTTTGCAGCTGTTTTTGCGGACGGCGGATCGGGGAGCCGATCTGCTTCACAACGATGGTTTTCTTAGCCATGGGTCAGTCTCCTCAGGCTTCTGCGGCAGCTTCGGCTTCGGGGGCCGCAGCGGGTGCGTCACCTTTGCCAAGAATATCTGCAACTTTTTTACCACGACGCTGGGCAACCATACGCGGAGAAGACTCTTTGGTCAGGCCGTTCATGGTGGCGCGGATCATGTTGTACGGGTTGGCGGAGCCGATGGACTTCGACACAACGTCCTTCACACCCAGCATTTCAAACACGGCACGCATCGGACCACCGGCAATAATCCCGGTCCCTTCCGGCGCAGTGCGCATCACCACCTTACCGGCGCCGTGACGGCCCTCGATATCGTGGTGCAGGGTGCGGCCTTCGCGCAGCGGCACGCGGATCATCTGGCGCTTGGCCTGCTCAGTTGCCTTGCGGATCGCCTCTGGCACCTCTTTGGCTTTACCTTTGCCAAAGCCAACACGGCCCTTTTGGTCGCCAACAACCACAAGCGCTGCAAAACCGAAGTTCTTGCCGCCTTTGGTGGTTTTTGACACCCGGTTGATCGCCACCAGACGGTCGGCAAATTCCGGGGTTTCATCACGATCGCGGCCACGGCCCCGACGGTTATCACGTTCTGCCATCTGGCATTCCTTCAACTTGGTGGCGACTGGCGCCGTTTGTCTCAATCCCAGTGGGCCGACTACCGGCCCCCGGATCATCGGGAGGGCGCGAGCGCCCTCCGCAGGTCATTAGAACTTCAACCCACCTTCACGGGCTGCGTCAGCCAAAGCCTTCACCTTGCCGTGAAAGAGAAAACCACCGCGGTCGAATACACATTCGCTCACCTTGGCTTTCTTCGCGCGTTCGGCGATTGCCGTGCCAACCTTGGCGGCGGCTTCGACGTTGTTCTTGCCGACAACACCCAGATCTTTCTCCAGAGAGGAGGCAGAGGCGAGTGTCACGCCATTCACGTCGTCGATCAACTGAACGCTGATGTTCTTGTTCGAACGGTGAACAGACAGGCGGGGAAGCCCGCCGGAATGTTTCCGCAGCTTGTTCCGAACGCGCAGGCGGCGCTACAGAAACAGGGTTCTTTTGCTGTTTGCCATCTGTC
>CAYTUW010000291.1:0-1892 GCA_964441435.1 uncultured Rhodobacterales bacterium | reverse complement strand
GATCCCGAGGTCGATCAGCGTGTTCAGCATCCGCTCGTAATCCGCCCAGCTCGCCACCTGGGGCGGGAGCCCGGTGCGAGGCAGGTTGTCGAACACCGTGAGCCGGTAGGAGGAAAGCCCCGTATCCCGCCCCTGCCAGAAGGGGGAGGAGCAGGACATCGCGAGAAGATGCGGCAGGAAATAGGTTAGCTGGTTCATCAGGTCGATGCGCTGATCCTTTGCCGGGACTCCGACATGAACATGCATGCCGCAGATCAGCATCCGGTAGGCAACGCCTGCGAGGTCTTTTTTCAGAACATTATAGCGGTCCCGGTCGGTGTGCTTCTGATCTTTCCAATCAGAAAACGGATGGCAAGAGGCCGCAATCGGGGCAAGATTATAGTCCGCCGCAACCCGCGCAACGGTGGACCGGAGGTGGCGCAACTCTGACCGGGCCTGGCCGATATCTTGACATACGCGGGTTCCGACTTCGATCTGACAATTCAGAAATTCGGGGCTGACCTGGCCTTCGAGTTCCGCTTTGCACCGCTCCATCAGCGCCGGCGGGGCATCCGAAAGCGCCAGGCTGTCCTGGTCGACCAGAAGGTATTCTTCCTCTATGCCGATTGTGAAATCTGGCTGCGGTATCGTCATCCTTCCCCCGTTACCTGAGCAAAAGCATAGGATGGGCACGCAAGGCGACGCAAGGTCTGCCAGAAGCTGTGCTGATCAGCTGGCCCGGATTGTACCTGTCATAGCAGGGTGGAAAAGGCACTTGTAACTGTGTTCGCCCGCCGGGATCTCTACCTCTTTCGCATCACCATTGTTCAGCCTGCCGGTGTCAAAGGCACCGCCGTCTGCGGTTGCGGTGTGCGGCGCGCTGTCCTGATTGACAAAACGCACAATATCGCCAGCCGCGACATCAAGTTCCGCAGGGGAAAAGGAAAACCCGGAAATAATCACTTCATGGGTTGCAGCGCGGGCCGATGTGGCAATGGCCAGTGGCGCGATTGTCGCAAGGCCGATCAGCGAACGGCGGGTAAGATCAGACATTTGATACTCCTAAAAAGATAAGGGCAGTTTCACGAAAAACAGCGCGCCAATCAAGCGCGCTGTTTCATCTCGCAAGCGGGTTATGGCTTACTCCATCACGGGAATGCTGAACTCGCCACCTTCCTTGATACCTGACGGCCAGCGCGCTGTGACAGTCTTGGTGCGCGTATAGAATTTGAATGCATCCGGGCCGTGCTGGTTGAGGTCACCAAAGGCGGATTTCTTCCAGCCGCCGAAGGTGTGGTAGGCCAGCGGCACCGGGATCGGCACATTGACGCCGACCATGCCGATATTGATCCGGTTGGCAAAATCCCGTGCCGCGTCCCCGTCACGCGTAAAGATCGCAGTGCCATTGCCATATTCGTGATCCATCGCAAGGCTCAGCGCCTCTTCATAGCTTTGGGCGCGGACCGTGGACAGGACGGGGCCGAAGATTTCGGTTTTGTAGATGTCCATATCCTTTGTCACATTGTCGAACAGGTGTGCCCCGACGAAAAAGCCGTTCTCATAGCCTTGCAGGCTGAAATTGCGGCCGTCCACAACGAGTTTGGCCCCCTGATCAACGCCGGATTGCACCAGCCGTTCGATGTTAGCTTTGGCGGCAGCGGTGACAACGGGACCGTAGTCAACATCATTGCCGGATGTATAGGGGCCGACCTTCAGCGCTTCGACACGCGGCACCAGCTTTTCGATCAGGCGGTCAGCGGTTTCATCGCCCACCGGAACAGCCACGGAAATCGCCATGCAGCGTTCCCCGGCGGCCCCGTAGGCCGACCCGATGAGCGCATCCGTGACCTGATCCATGTCTGCGTCGGGCATCACAACCAGGTGGTTCTTGGCGCCACAAAGCGCCTGCACCC
>CAYTUW010000290.1:0-1928 GCA_964441435.1 uncultured Rhodobacterales bacterium | reverse complement strand
TTTCCCGCCTTTCTGCCGAACGCGGCGGGATGGACCTGATGCCGGAACAGGGCACGCGCCCGGTCAACAAATACCTGCCGCCGCGCCCTAAGGATGGCATGGGGGAGGTTGATGTGCTCGCCCCGCTGCTTGCACCCGTGACGGAGGAACCCAAAGGTTTCCTCGGCTGGGTTGATCGTATGTTGGAGAGGGTCTGATGCATCCCGCTCCGTCCGTCATCCTGTTCACAACGCTGTCCGGCCTCGGCTTCGGGCTGCTGTTTTTCCTGGGCCTCGGTCAGCCGGATGTCACGGGCCGGGTGGCGTTTGTCTTTTTCTTCATCGGCTACACGCTGGCGGTGGGTGGTTTGCTTGCCTCCACCTTTCACCTCGGCAATCCACAGCGGGCGCTGAAGGCGTTCAGCCAGTGGAAAACCAGCTGGCTCAGCCGCGAAGCCTGGCTGTCGGTCACCGCACTCTGCGTGACCGGGATTTATGCCATCGGGGTGATCTTCTTTGATGTCAGGCTCGCGCCCATTGGCTGGCTTGGCGCGGCGCTGTCGCTCATGACGGTCTTTGCAACCTCGATGATCTATGGGCAGCTCAAAACCGTGCCGCGCTGGAACACACCGCTTACGTCGCTGTTGTTTGTCGCGCTCATGCTGGCGGGGGGCATGCTGCTCGCGGGGATGGTCAAACCGGCGGGCTGGGCCTTGCTCGCGGCCGGTGTCGTGCAACTGGTGACATGGGCCGCAGGAGACGGACGGTTGCGTGCACGCGGGCACACAATGGAAAGCGCCACGGGGCTGGGATCCATCGGCAAGGTGCGGTTGTTTGAGGGGCCGCATACGGGGAGCAACTACCTGCTGAGGGAAATGGTCTATGTGGTGGCGCGCAAACATGCGCTGAAACTGCGGGTGATTGCCCTGCTGATGATGAGCGTGCTGCCTGCGCTGCTTTTGCTTGCACTGCCTGCCGGGCATCTGGTGGCCGGGGGGGCGGTGCTGTCCCATCTCATCGGCGTGCTGGTGGCGCGCTGGCTGTTCTTTGCAGAGGCCGAACATGTGGTCGGGCTGTATTACGGCAAACGCTGAGCCGCTCATCAGCCCCTCCCGGGCCTTTTTCGCGATGAAAGCCCGCAGGGCTTGAAAAGCGCCTAGCGCCAGTCGAAGAACCCGGTTGGTGCCGCGGCAAGCAGGCGCGCACCCAATGTTTCACCAAGCTCACCCGCATCCGCGGTGGACCCTGAAATCTGATCCGCCAGCCGTTCCGACCCATCCGGGCGCAGAATCTCCCCCCGCAGGGTGATCTGATCCCCGGCCAGTTCCGCCAGCCCGGCAATCGGCGTTTCGCATGACCCGTCAAGGGCCGCAAGAAATGCGCGCTCTGCCGCGAGGCGGATGGTTGTATTCGGATCGTTGATCGCAGAGAGAAGCCCGGCGGACGCCGAGTCATCCGCCCGTCGTTCCACACCAATCGCCCCCTGTGCCACCGCTGGCAGGATGTCCTGCGTTTCAATCGGCGCTTTCGGCACATCAAGGCCAAGGCGGTTCAGCCCGGCCATGGCCAGGAACGTGGCATCCGCAACGCCGTCGGCCAGTTTCTTCAGCCGGGTCTGCACATTGCCGCGAAACTCGACAACATTGAGATCAGGTCGGCGGTTCAGAAGCTGCGCCCGGCGGCGCAGGGAGGAGGTGCCGACGGTTGCGCCCTCAGGCAGGTCGGTAAAGCCCGCCGCGGTCAGCGATATGAAGGCGTCGCGCACATCTTCGCGCGGCAGAAAGCAATCAAGCGCGAGGCCCGAAGGCTGCGCGGTCGGCATGTCCTTCATCGAATGCACCGCAATGTCGATGGTATTGTTCAGCAGCGCCTCTTCGATTTCCTTGGTGAACAGCCCCTTGTTGCCGATTTCCTTCAGCGGGCGATCCGCCGCGATCAGGCTGCGATCAT
>CAYTUW010000289.1:0-1930 GCA_964441435.1 uncultured Rhodobacterales bacterium | reverse complement strand
TTTACCCGCCGTCACCAAATTTTTCTTCGGCAGCGCACGCTGATAAGTCAGCCTATGACAGGCTTTATTCAGCTTCCATATGTGATCCTGCTGGTTTTTGGGCTGAACATGGGCGCCGGATCGACTGGATCAAGCCGTTTAGCAAGGTGAAGCACACGAACTTCGCCCTTGGCAGCGTTGATATCCGCTGGTTTGAGGATGGGACGCTGAATGTCGCGGCGAATTGCATTGATCGTCATCTGGCAACCCGCGGCGATCAGACCGCAATCATCTGGGAGCCGGACAACCCGGATGAGGCCGCCCAGCATATCACCTACAAGGAACTCCACGCCCAAACCTGCCGGCTGGCCAATGTGCTTAAGGATCAGGGCGTTGCCAAAGGGGATCGGGTGATCCTCTATATGCCGATGATCCCTGAGGCGGCCTATGCGATGCTCGCCTGTGCCCGCATTGGTGCGATCCATTCGGTGGTTTTTGGCGGCTTTTCCCCGGATGCGCTGGCCAACCGTGTGAACGACTGCGGCGCCAGGATCGTCGTGACCGCGGATGAGGCCCCGCGCGGCGGGCGTGCAACCCCGCTGAAGGCCAATGCCGATAAGGCGCTGGAAAGCTGCGCTGATGATGTGAAACTGCTGGTGGTGCGGCGCACGGGTGGCGATGTCGCCTGGAATGAGGCGCGCGACCTTGACGCCACCGCGCTGATGGCGGCGGCCCCGGCTGACTGCCCGGCGGTGGAGGTCGGCGCGGAGGACCCTCTGTTCATCCTTTACACCTCCGGCTCGACCGGGACGCCAAAGGGGGTTGTGCACAGTTCCGGTGGCTACCTCGTCTATGCGGCGATGACGCATCAATACACCTTTGACTACCACGACGGGGATGTCTTCTGGTGCACGGCGGATGTCGGCTGGGTCACGGGCCACAGCTATATCATCTACGGCCCGCTTGCCAATGGCGCGACCACGCTGATGTTTGAGGGCGTGCCGACCTACCCGGATGCCTCGCGCTTCTGGCAGGTCTGTGAAAAGCATTCCGTCAATCAGTTTTACACCGCGCCGACCGCGATCCGCGCGCTGATGGGCCAGGGCGATGATTTTGTGACGGGGTGCGATCTCTCTGCGCTGAAGGTGCTTGGCACCGTTGGCGAACCCATCAACCCGGAGGCCTGGAACTGGTATCATGAGGTCGTCGGCAAGGGTCAGGTGCCGATCGTTGACACCTGGTGGCAGACCGAAACCGGCGGCCACCTGCTGACACCGCTGCCCGGTGCCACCGCGACGAAGCCCGGCTCCGCCACCCTGCCCTTCTTTGGCGTGCAGCCGGTCATCCTTGATCCGCAAACCGGCGATGAAATCACCACAACAGAGGCCGAGGGCGTGCTCTGCATGAAGGACAGCTGGCCCGGCCAGATGCGCACCGTCTATGGCGATCATGCGCGGTTCGAGAAAACCTATTTTGCCGATTACGAAGGCTACTACTTCTCCGGCGATGGCTGTCGGCGTGATGCGGATGGCTACTACTGGATCACCGGCCGCGTTGATGACGTGATCAATGTCTCTGGCCACCGTATGGGCACGGCAGAGGTCGAAAGCGCGCTCGTCGCCCACCCGAAGGTTGCCGAAAGCGCCGTTGTCGGCTACCCGCACGACATCAAGGGGCAAGGGATTTACGCCTATGTCACGCTGATGGCGGGTGAGGAGCCGAGCGAAGAGCTGCGCAAGGAACTGGAAACCTGGGTGCGCAGCGAAATCGGCCCGATCGCCAAACCCGACCTCATCCAATGGGCGCCGGGCCTGCCGAAAACCCGCTCCGGCAAGATCATGCGCCGCATCCTGCGCAAGATCGCCGAAAACGACTACGGCGCGCTCGGCGACACATCAACACTCGCCGAACCCGCCGTCGTCGATGACCTGATCGAAAACAGAATGAACCG
>CAYTUW010000288.1:1772-2038 GCA_964441435.1 uncultured Rhodobacterales bacterium | reverse complement strand
GGCAAGGTTGTGAAGATCGTCGATTTCGGTGCCTTCGTGAACTTCTTTGGCAAGCGTGACGGTCTGGTCCACGTCAGCCAGATCGAAAACCGCCGGCTGAACCACCCGTCCGATGTGCTGAAAGAGGGCCAGGACGTGAAGGTAAAGCTTCTGGGCTTTGACGATCGCGGCAAAGTGCGCCTCAGCATGAAAGTCGTCGATCAGGAAACCGGCGAAGAGATTGCGCCGGAGAAAAAAGAAGAGGCGTAAGCCAAACCTTTCCTGCA
>CAYTUW010000288.1:0-1762 GCA_964441435.1 uncultured Rhodobacterales bacterium | reverse complement strand
GAAAGCCCCGGTGGAAACACCGGGGCTTTCTTGTGTTTGGAAAGACATGGAAAGCGCAACAAAGCATCTTGACGCGTCTTCAGATACAACAAACCCGATTGCTGTGCGAATTCTCGAAAAAAAGAACAACAAACTTGCTTGATGGTATTCGATGTCCTGCAAGCTATTTTGTTGCATTCAAAATGCGGTTTGGAGCACACCATGTCAGAACATGATCTGTCAGATGCGGCTGAATACCACTATGGTGCCTTCCCGCCGGGCGAACCAACAATACGAAACAACAGGTTCACGCACGGAACGAATATCCCTGCCCATGTCGCTATGAATATGTCGCGGAAGCTCCGTGATGCGGGTCTGCTACAGCATGTCTCGCCTGCATCGGGGCGTCGCCCGGCCATGTATACCTTCATGCCCTTGGTTGAAATCGTGCGAAGCTAAAGCCCCGGCATTGTTTTGCGTCGATACCTGCCGAAAGAGAATACGATTAGGTTCATCCCACGTGTCTTGCAGGTGGCCGTTTGACCGGTGCCAAAAAACCTTCATGGGACTGTCACCTGACCGCTACACAGATCGCCGATGGGATGGGTCGTCAATATCGCTCAGAGGGCTATCATGAAACAACTTCTTCTAACGTCATCCGCATTGCTATGCGGGCTTTCCGTCAACGCTCAGGATCTGCCACAGGCGGGCAACCCATGGTTTGCCGAGGCGCAGGCCGCAGTAGAGGAACGCCTGGCGCGACAGCCGAATGTCAACCGCGCGCGCAATATCATTGTGTTGATTGCGGATGGGAACGGCGTTGGCACCAACTATGCAACACGGCTTTATGCGGGGCAAACAGCTGGCGGCTACGGCGATGAACATGTGCTGAGCTATGAGGCATTTCCGAACCTCGCATTGGCTAAAACCTATAATACCAACGCCCAGACCCCGGACAGCGCGGGCACAGCCACAGCCATTCATTCCGGGGTAAAAACCCGTGCAGGTGTTATCGGAGTGGATCAACGGGTGGCACGTGGCGATTGTTCCGCTGTTGCGGCTGGCGCGGTTGCCAATGCAGCGGAGGTATTTTCCGCAACGGGGCGTGCGGTTGGAATTGTATCCACGGCGCGCATTACCCATGCGACCCCGGCTACGGCTTACGCTCATTCCGCTGACCGGAATTTTGAAGACGACAGCAAGTTGCCGGAAGGTTGTGAAACCCCGGACATTGCCACCCAGCTTATTGATGCAATGGAGGCAGGTATCGTTGACGTGGCGATGGGTGGTGGCCGCCGCCATTTTGCCCCAACTGACCTTGTGACCGAAGAGGGCAAGTCAGGCCGTCGCACCGATGGTGTTAACCTGATTGCCCGCGCCGGTAATTTCGGTGCGCAATATGCCTGGAATAGTGAGAGTTTTGAAGCGTTGGCGCTGGATGGTTCGCCGGTCCTCGGGCTCTTTCATGACAGCCATATGATGTATGAAAATGACCGCCGTGATGAGCCCAGCCTTGCTGAGATGACCGCTGCCGCTATCACCGCGCTCAGCACCAATGAAGAAGGGTTCTTCCTTACCGTTGAAGCCGGGCGCGTGGACCACGCCAACCATGATGGTAATCTGCACCGCGCCGTTACCGATGGTGCCGCTTTTGCGGCGGCTGTGGCCATTGCGGATGAATTGACCGATGATGAGGACACGCTGATTATCGTCACCGCGGATCACGAACATGCGATTGCCTTTAATGGCTACTGCGGCCGTGGATCTCCGATCACGGGGCTGT
>CAYTUW010000287.1:0-2055 GCA_964441435.1 uncultured Rhodobacterales bacterium | reverse complement strand
TGGGACTGTTCATACTCCGCCGTTTGGGGATCATGATCCTCACGGCGCTATGCCTTACATTCATCGTCTTTTTCCTGACGAACCTCTATCCGAACCTCGAAAAGCTCGCCAAGACGCAGGGCAACCAGCGGATGACCGACGAACAGGTCGAAAGCTGGCTGGCAACCCGCGGCTACCTGCGGCCAACAGTGGTCAAATACGGCGAATGGCTGGGCGTCCTGCCCGGCTTTACCTATCGCAATGCTGACGGAGAGGTGACCGGGCGCTGCATCGGCTTTGACAGCACCGCAGAAGAGTCGCCAACCTATTGCGGTGTCTTGCAGGGCGATTGGGGCACATCCACGGTGTTCCGCGATGAGGTCGGTCCGATTGTTGCAAAACGGCTGGGGCTGACGGCCAAGCTGATGGCGGCTGTCATGCTGGTGATGGTGCCGCTTGCGCTGATTGTCGGGGTGCTTGCGGGCATGCGCGAAGGCAGCAAGACCGACCGCACGCTATCAACCTTTTCGATCATGTCGACAGCAACACCGGAATATGTCTCTGGCGTGATATTCATCGCGGTCTTTGCTTCCTCCGCTGTGGGGCTAAAGTGGTTCAAAGGGTCGGCCACCGGGGCGATGGATGACGCGACATTTGCCAATTTCACCCTGCCTGTGATGACCATAGCACTCTACGGCATGGGCTATATCGCGCGGATGACCCGCGCGTCGATGACCGAGGTGATGACCGCACAATATATCCGCACCGCGCGTCTTAAAGGTGTCGCCTTTTCCAATATCGTGATGAAACATGCGCTCAGAAACGCGCTGATCGCACCGTTCACCGTGATCATGCTGCAGTTCCCCTGGCTCTTGAACGGCGTCGTCATCGTCGAGACACTGTTCAACTACAAGGGGTTCGGCTGGACGCTGGTCGAAGCCGCCGGGAACAACGATATCGAACTCCTGCTTGGGGTTTCGGTTGTCTCTGTCTTCGTGGTGCTGGTGACGCAGCTGATATCGGATATCGGCTATGTCTACCTCAACCCGCGCATTCGGGTATCATGAGGAGGATGGAATGATGGAAGAGCTCGGCTGGATCGGTATCATTGCTCAAATCCTCTTGCAAAATTTGCCAGTGTGGATTGCGCTGGCGCTGACCTATTGGGTGTCGATCACCTACAAACGACGGCTGGGCCTCTATGGCAAGCTGTTTGATTCTACCATCGGAATGATCGGTTTCGGCATTGTTATGTTCTGGGTCTATACGGGCTTGTTTGCAGGCATTTTCAACCTGATCGCCACGCATAGCCCGCTCGACCAGATCAGCGGGATGAAAAACGCCCTGCCCGGCACCCCGATGCCCGAAAGCGAAGGGTTTGGTCACTACCTTCTGGGTGGAGACAACCTGGCGCGCGATGTGTTCAGCCGCATGGTCAAAGGCAGCACCGTGGTGATCGCGATTGCGCCACTGGCCACCCTTTTCGCCTTTATGGTCGGGATCACGCTGGGCCTGCCTGCGGGCTATTTCGGCGGCAAGCTTGATACCTTCCTCAGCTTTGTTGCGAACCACATCCTCGCCTTTCCAGTGATCCTGCTGTTCTACCAGCTGGTCACACCGGAAATCGTGGCGACCGGCCTACCCCAATTCATGGCGGCGGTACTGTTCATCTTCCCGCTGATCTTTCTGACGATCCTTATCAATTCACGGTTCTACACCCAGCCTTCGACCCGCACACCGATGCTGATTGCGGTGCTGGTCATCGGCGGCTGGCTTTACCTGTCATTGATCAGCGCGGACGCCAGCAAGATTGACCTGCTGCCAGCCTGGCTGGACGGGTTTGATGTTTCTGGCGGGTTCCTGATCGTCTTTGTCTCCGTCGTCTTTGTGAATTCGCCCACGGTGTTCCGCATCGTGCGCGGCCTCGCGCTTGACATCAAGACACGGGATTACGTGGCCGCCGCCCAAACCCGTGGCGAAGGACCATGGTATATCATGCTCTGGGAAATCCTGCCCAATGTGCGCGGCCCGCTGATCGTCGATTTCTGCCTGCGGATCGGCTACACGACGATCCTT
>CAYTUW010000286.1:0-2080 GCA_964441435.1 uncultured Rhodobacterales bacterium | reverse complement strand
GGCCTTCAGGAGTTGGTTCAGATGCTGCGTCTTCAGCACCTGCCCCTTGGCAAGCTTAAGGCCAGACGCCTGCGCCACCTCCCTCAGGTTATCGAGCTTTTCCGGGCCCGGTTCCTCATGCACACGGAACAACAGCGGGCGTTTTTTGGCGATCAACTCCTCCGCCGCCGCAACATTGGCGAGCACCATGAATTCCTCAATCAGGCGGTGCGCATCCAACCGTTCGGCAAAGGCCACCGAAGTCACCTGCCCATCGTCGTTGAGGATGATCTTGCGTTCCGGCAGATCAAGTTCCAGCGGCTGACGTTCGGCGCGGGCCTTCAGCGTCACCTCCCACGCCGCGTAAAGCGGTTTCAACACTGGCTCCAAGAGCGGCGCACATTTCTCGTTCGGATGGCCGTCAATCGCCTGCTGCACCTCGACATAGTTGAGCGAGGCATGGGATTTCATCAGTGCCCGGGTAAAGCGGTGGTTGAGCTTGCGGCCAAAACTGTCGAGCTTCATCTCGACCGCCATGCAGGCACGTTCAACCCCTTCGTGCAAGGAGCACAGATCACCGGACAGCCGGTCCGGCAACATCGGCACAACGCGGTCCGGAAAATAGGTGGAATTGCCGCGCTTGCGCGCCTCACGGTCAAGTTCGGACCCTGGCGTCACGTAATGGGCGACATCGGCAATGGCGACCCAGACGATGAAGCCGCCTTCGTTCTTTGGATCGGGGTCGGGCTGCGCGTAACAGGCATCATCATGGTCGCGCGCATCCGCCGGGTCGATGGTGATGAGAGGCAGGTCACGCAAATCCTCGCGTTTTCCCAGGGGCGCGGGCTTGGCGGCATCTGCCTCCCCGATGGCGGCGTCGGGGAACTCATCAGGAATACCATGCTGATGGATTGCGATCAGCGACACGGCTTTCGGGGCCGTCGGATCGCCCAGCCGTTCGACAATGCGGGCCGAGGGCAGGCCCATCCGGGTTTTCGGCCCGGCGCGTTCTGCCTCCACCAATTCACCGTCTTTTGCCTCCAGCGTTGCGGCTGCCGCAACCTTCCATTCCTTGTCACTGCCCTTGTCGATCGGCACAATCCGTCCGCCTTCGGCCCCTTTGCGATAAATACCAAGGATACGCACCGGGTTCGTGCCAATGCGGCGGATCAGGCGGCCCTCATAGGCGTGGGCCTCGCCCTTCACGTCTGTCAGGCGGGCAAGGATGCGGTTGCCTTCGCCCAGCGCCGGGTCAGAGGATTTCATCACCAGCAGGATGCGCGGTTCCTCCCCCGCCCCCTGCCATTCCATTGGCCGTGCAAAGAGATCGCCATTCCGGTCCGGTGCCAGAACCTGCAACACCGACACCGGGGGCAGCCTGTCCGGATCGCGGTAAGTCTTGCGCCGTTTCTGAAGGTGGCCTTCGGCCTCCAGCTCCTTCAGCAGGCGTTTCAGGTCAATCCGCGCAGCGCCCTTGATCCCGAAAGCCCGGGCAATGTCACGTTTGGAAGTGAGGGTCGGATTGTCGGAAATCCAGGCGAGGATTTCATCCTTGGTGGGAATATGGCTCATGCCGCTTGGGTAGCATGGCACCCGGCGCGCGTCACGCCCTTGCCGGGCGTTTCTCACGAAGAAACCCGTCAGGACTGATGAGCGATCAAATCCGCCGCCGTATCCACATCGCTGAGTCTATCGATCAGCGCCACAGGACCGGTGAGCGTCGCCCGCGTATCCGCCATCGCATGTTCCGTGGACCAGCGCACACCGCTGAACAGGCCGGGCGGCACCGGGCGGATGCGTTTGAGGCCGATCAGCCAGTAGCCGCCATCCTCCGCCGGGCCAAGCACGGCATCATGATCGCCAAGCGCTGCAAAGGCACGCGCAATGCGGGCGCGGGTGATGCCGGGAATATCCGCCCCGATGATCACCACCGGGCCCGGCGGCTGTGTGTGAAACACCCGCCCCATCCTGTCGCCAAGATCCCCCGGCCCCTGCGGCACGCGCGGCAGATCGGCGGGCCAGCAGCGGCTTGTCAGCGCAGCGGTGTCCGGGGCAACCGCCAGCACGGTCTGCCACCTCGGATCGCGCAAGTCCCTGAGCA
>CAYTUW010000285.1:0-2085 GCA_964441435.1 uncultured Rhodobacterales bacterium | reverse complement strand
ATCAGCTTCTTCGTGAACGCAGGCATCCGCTTTGTGACGGAGATGTGCAAGATGCGCGCCTTTGTCGAGCTGTGGGATGAAATCTGCCGCGACCGATACGGCGTTGAGGACCCGAAATTCCGCCGGTTCCGCTATGGTGTCCAAGTGAACAGCCTTGGCCTGACAGAGCAACAGCCGGAAAACAACGTCTACCGCATATTGCTTGAAACGCTCGCGGTGACGCTCAGCAAAAACGCGCGCGCCCGCGCGGTGCAACTTCCGGCCTGGAATGAAGCTTTGGGCCTGCCCCGGCCCTGGGATCAGCAATGGTCGCTCCGCATGCAACAAATCCTGGCCTTTGAAACAGACCTTCTTGAGTATGGCGATCTCTTTGACGGCAACCCTGTTGTGGTGGAAAAGGTTGAGGCGCTCAAATCCGGCGCAAGGGCCGAGCTTGCCCAGATTGACGCGATGGGCGGGGCGGTCGAGGCGATCAACTACATGAAATCACGCCTTGTCGAGTCAAACGCTGCACGGATTGCCCGGATTGAAGGGGGTGAAACCACTGTTGTCGGCGTCAACCGATGGCAGGAGGCCGCGGAAAGCCCGCTGACGTCGGGCGATGGTGCGATCATGGTCGTTGATGAGGCCGCTGAGCGGGATCAGGTCGCGCGCCTCAACATTTGGCGTGCGGAACGCAATGAAGCGGCAGTGAAAGCCGCGCTGCAGGCGTTGCGCGAGGCCGCGAAATCCGGCGAGAATGTCATGCCTGCCTCGATCCAGGCGGCAAAGGCTGGTGCGACAACAGGCGAGTGGGGGGAGGTGGTGCGCACCGTCTTTGGCCAGTATCGCGCGCCCACAGGAGTCAGCGTGAACCCGTCCAACCGCACCGAGGGGCTGGAAGAAATCCGCGCGCAGGTCGACGCCGTCAGCGACAGGCTGGGCCGGCGTCTGAAATTCCTCGTTGGAAAACCCGGGCTTGATGGCCATTCCAACGGCGCCGAACAGATTGCCGCCAGGGCACGCGATTGTGGCATGGACATCACCTACGAGGGCATCCGCCTCACGCCGGAGGAGATTGTCGCAGCGGCGCAGGAACAGAGTGCTCATATCATAGGCCTGTCGATCTTGTCCGGTTCCCATATCCCGCTGATAGAAGAACTTATGGGCCGGATAACCGAAGCCGGACTGGGCCATGTTCCGGTGGTCGTTGGCGGGATCATCCCAGAGGAGGACGCCGACCACCTGCGCGCGATGGGGGTTTCCAAAGTCTACACACCGAAGGATTTTGAACTCAACCGCATCATGTTTGATATCGTTGCACTGGCTGACCCGGACCCGGTAGCCGCGGAATAACTACTTCCCCCTTGATCTGAACCACTTTTCCCCGGAAACTTCTGCGTAAAGCCATTTGAACCGGGAAAGACCATGCGCCGATTTATCCGCCTCCTCACCCTTTGTTGTATTCTGCCTTTCGCGGCGGCTGCGCAAGACGATAGCTGCCAATATGCGCGCGACAATGAATGTGATGAGGCACGCTTTGGCGGCGGCGGCTATTGTGCCGATGGCACGGACACGTTTGATTGCGCCGTGATTGCCAGCGGCAAAGGCGGCAACAACAGTTGCGAATACGCCAATGACAATGAATGTGATGAACCCCGCTTCTTTGGCGGCACCGGGGCATGCCGGGATGGCACCGATGCCAATGACTGCCGCGGCGCGCTGACCCCCGCCGAAATGGAAGAGACGCTTTTCGCGCAGCTGCCGCTCGGGACACAGCAACGCCTTGGCGACAACAGCTGTGAATACGCCCGGGACCGGGAATGTGATGATCCACAATTCGGCGGCACGGGATCCTGCGCGAACGGCACCGATGCGTCGGACTGCCGCGCGATGGCGATCGGCGGGGATGACAGCTGTGAGTTTGCCTTTGACAATGAATGTGATGAGCCACGCCTCGGCACCGGGGCCTGCGCCAATGCATCCGACACCTACGACTGTGAACTGGTGATTGCGGGCATTGAAAACGATAGCTGTGAATACGCCCGTGACAACGAATGCGATGAACCTCGCTATGACGGCACCGGAGCCTGCCGCGATGGCACC
>CAYTUW010000284.1:0-2103 GCA_964441435.1 uncultured Rhodobacterales bacterium | reverse complement strand
GCGCGTTTCAACCCGCTGATTGCCGCGCTCAGCGTCTCGGCGGCAACATCATCGAGAAAACTTTTGCGGATGGTGAAGGGGCGCCCGCCAAGGCAGACCTCCGCCGCGCCTGTGGCATGGATTTTTCGCACCGCATCGCCGAAATTGTGGGTGATATGTTCGGGGTCAAACGGCGCGCCGATCGTTACCACCGCCTTTACGCCCGGCAAATCACCCGCTGCGCGCAGCACCGCCGCCCCGCCAAGGCTGTGCCCGATCACTAAATCCGGCACCATTCCCCGCCCGGAAAGATACCCACAGGCCGCGATCAGATCGGCGACGTTGGAACTGAAATCCGTGTTCTCAAACTCCCCTTCGGAATGCCCAAGCCCGGTGAAATCGAACCTCAAAACCGCAATCCCCATTGCCGCCAATCGCCCGGCAATCCGCCGCGCCGCCGGAATGTCCTTGGAGCAGGTGAAACAATGCGCAAACAGCGCGGTCGCCAGATGCGGCCCCTCTGGCAGGTCAAGCCGTGCGGCAAGCTGGTGGCCGGCGTGACCCTCAAATGTGATGCGTTCGCTTGGCATATCTGCTCCCTTGCTTGTCACAAAGGTGGCCCTCCGCACCGGCCACTGCAATGGCGAAGGCGGGTCCGTCACGCAAGCGTGAGGCGGTGTGAGGGGCGGGGTTCAGGGTTGTTGGGCGCAATAAAATATGATTTTTGATGCAAATGAGTGTTGTCCGCCATCTCCTCTTCTTTATTGCGTTTTTTCCAGTTGCCCTCAGCTTTCTGGGGTATTTTCACCCTGTTGGGGACAGCATTGCCGTATTCCGGCTGCCTTTGGCGCTGATCTTCATCATTGCATCCTTTCTTGCATATGGGCGCAGATGGTTGGTCATCTGCGGAATGGCCTTCGGGGTGTTCGCGGCTGGCACGACGTTGAGTGGCAAACTTCCAGCCCGGCAGGGGGGTGGCGCGGACGTGCTCGTTTATCAAAAGAACCTGTGGTTCGCGAATTCCCAGATTGAAGAGCTGGCCAATGATATCAGGGATCGCGCGCCGGATGTTGTCACCTTTCAGGAGTTATCCGACCGAAACAACGCCATTCTGAGATTGCTTGCGGATGATTATCCAAGCCAGGTGATCTGCCCTTTTACCAGCTGGAGCGGCATGGCCGTTCTGTCGCGGTGGCCAATGGTGCAGGAGATATGTTCCGAGCGGCGGGGATTCGCAGCCATGGAAGTGGACGGGCCCGACGGACGGTACTGGATCGCGTCAATTCATCTTCATTGGCCCTATCCGCACGGCCAGCGCGCGCAGGCATTGGTTATTGAAGATTTTTTGCGGGATTTGAGCGGCCCGGTCATCCTGTCCGGCGATTTCAACATGGTGCCTTGGGGATATGATGTGAAACGGCTTGCGCAAGCGGCGGGGGTAGTCAGGGCAGGGGTGCAGCAACCAACATTGATCATTCGAAATGTGCCGTTGCCGATTGACCATATTTTTGCTCCAGGCGGTGGTGAAACCGAACGGCTGCCAAAGCTCGGCTCGGATCATTTCGGGTTGCTTGGGCGGGTGTTTCTCGAAAGCAAGTGATCCTGATTTCCCGGCGCTTCGCGCGTTCGCGCCTGAATCGGTCCCCCGGACCGATTCCAAGTCGGCGCTCACCCCATCAACGCCGCATCAAACGGATATTGCGTCAGGTTCTCATAGCCGTCTTCGGTCACCAGCACCTGATCTTCGAGCTTGATTGAAAAATCGCCGCCCTCCGGGCTGACCAGCGCTTCGACACAGAGCACCATGCCGGCCTCGATCACATGGTCGAACGCGCCGGGCTGATAGTGGTCCGGGTAGTCCACATGGGGCCATTCATCACACAGGCCAACCCCATGCATCAGGCAGGAATACTTCTGCTTCTGATATACATCCGGCAGGCGGTGGCTGTGCTCGATCAACTCTCGAATTTCGACACCCGGGCGCAGCAAATCCATGTTCTGCATGATGTGATCATGCCCGATCCGCATGGCGTCGATCATATCCTGACGCGGCTTTTCATCGCCGATCCACCAGGTGCGGGAAATGTCGACACAGATGCCGTAGCTGCCGATCAGATCCGTATC
>CAYTUW010000283.1:0-2128 GCA_964441435.1 uncultured Rhodobacterales bacterium | reverse complement strand
CTGGTCCTGCAGGTCGCATTCCCCGCCCTGGTCGCAGATCGGGCAATCGAGCGGATGGTTGATCAGCAGGAATTCCATCACCCCTTCCCGCGCCTTTTTGACCATTGGCGAATTGGTCTTGACCACCGGCGGCTGGCCCTCAGGCCCCGGACGCAAATCACGCACCTGCATCGCGCAGGAGGCCGCAGGTTTCGGCGGCCCCCCCACAACCTCCACCAGACACATCCGGCAATTCCCGGCAATCGTCAGGCGTTCGTGATAGCAGAACCGGGGAATTTCCACCCCGGCCTGTTCACAGGCCTGAATGAGGGTCATGGCCGGGTCGACCTCAACCTCTGTGTCGTCAATGATGATTTTGCGCAGGTCACTCATGCGTCAGTTCTCTCTCAGGAAGCTGCCAATCCGTGAACCGGCAGCAATTTCAGCGCGCCCGACGGCGCAGTAGGTTTCCGGGTCGCCCTCTATCGCACCTTTGGACGCCAGGTAGCGATTGGCAAGGACACGCAGACGGGCTTCTTCTTCTTCGTTGTCGACATAGGCGTCGATTTCTTCTTCGGTGTAACCGGCATCCAGCGCCATATTGTAAAGAGACCGCAGATAAAGCAGCCCACGTATCTTGCGGACAGAGATCGACGGGCAGGTTTCATATATCTCTTCGGTGATCCCCGCGGTCACCAGACCATTGTTGACCCCGGCGTGGTCCCGCAGCCCGGCTGCAAAAACCGGCATCGAAACACCCGCGCAAACAGTGGCAAGGCAGATAGACTTAACAACAGACATCATGGTCGTTCTCCTTTCAGATGAAAGGAGTTGGGTTCCGCCACCTCTGATATGCAATAACAGCCCTGCCATGATCCCGGTAACCGCCTGATCCCTTTATGAAAACGCTGCTGAAATGCCCAAGACCCCCAGCGCAATCATCGCCAGCCAGCCAAGGACATAGACGATCGAGCGCACACCGCGATGCGGTTTGCCAATCCCCTGCACATGGACAAACACATGCACGATCCGGCTCAGCAACGCGATGGAGGCCAGCCAGTTCACCCATTGCGGATTGGCCCCCGCAAGGATCGCAACCAGTGTCACCGTTACAAAGGCCGACAGCGTTTCCGTGCCATTCAGATAGGCCCGATTGACCCGGTAAGCGCGGTTGGCGTAATCCTCTTTCATGGTCGCGCCTGGCGCCAGGTTTTCTGCTTCCTTCGGCAACGCCGACAGCGGTGACAGTACAAGCACTATCAGGGCAAACACTGCCAGCGCGACCAGCGCGTGGGAATAGTCAGCAAATTGTTCCATGATCTTCCTCCTCAGCTACGTGACTGGCAACGCCCATGAAAGGCAAGGCGTTCGCCATTCCGTGACACGGCCCAGTCACCGGACACAGCATCCGTTTGCCAGTCGATGTCCGAACCGCCGAAGTTGTAAAGGCAATAGCGGGTGGCGGGGTAGCGGATACTTTCGCGCATTGTGTCTATTGCCTCCGGGCTGATATCCCCTGTCGCAGCGAGTGATACGGTGAAATCGCGGGGGTCCTCTGCGCGGTCAAGCGTTGCCTTGAACGGCAAATCCACGCGGTGCTTTGCGGCCCGTTCCCCACGATTGCGCCCGCAGGCCGCAACCATCGCCCCGCAGAGCAGCAGCAATATGAGCGCGCGCCAGTTCATTCAGCCGCCACCGCACTGGCGCGGCCCGTGCGCTTGTGTTTGATGCGGTCCTCAATTTCATCACGGAAATGGCGGATCAGCCCCTGGATGGGCCAGGCCGCCGCATCGCCAAGGGCGCAGATCGTGTGACCCTCAACCTGTTTGGTCACATCCAGCAGCATGTCGATTTCTTCGGGTTCCGCATCGCCTGTGACCAGACGGTCCATCACCCGCATCATCCAGCCGGTGCCTTCGCGGCAGGGCGTGCACTGGCCGCAGCTTTCGTGCTTGTAGAACTTCGACAGGCGCCAGATCGCCTTCACGATGTCGGTGGACTTGTCCATCACGATGACCGCCGCCGTGCCGAGGCCCGATTGCAGGTCGTTGCGCAAATAATCGAAATCCATGATCGCGTCGCGCATGTTCTCGCCCCGCACGCACGGAACGGAGGAGCCGCCGGGGATCACCGCCAGCAGGTTGTCCCA
>CAYTUW010000282.1:0-2134 GCA_964441435.1 uncultured Rhodobacterales bacterium | reverse complement strand
CCCTTAGCAGGGGAGCGCCTTCGACCACTCGGCCACGTCTCCGCCGACCCGTTTATCCGTGAGCGCGCAAAGGGGCAAGCGGAAATGGTGTGTTTGGCCACGGCGCGAGGCAAAGGCCAGGGAGCGATCATCCCGGACTGGTCGAAATTCAACCATTAGGTGCGTGAGAATACCCAATACGTGTCATGTTTTCGCTAAATTCGAAGGTCAAACCCCTTCCGGTCTGCCATTTAGTCAAGAGTAACACTTACCATGCCGATAAACAGTCAACTCAGCCACGCAACATGCCTTTGCCCGCGCCGAGATATGGGGCGGGGAAAACCGCTTCGCCGTTTTGTCAAAGACAGTTCCGGCGCTGTCACGGTGGATTGGGTCGTGCTGACGGCCGCGATCGTTGGCCTGTGCATGGCTGTATTGCTAAGTGTTGGCCAGGCGTCAACCGAGGCATCCGATGACATGGCGCGGTGTGCCCGCATCGCCGGCAATCAGCTGATACGGAACAATAACAACCGATCTTATCAGCAGCGCGCCCGGCGTACTGAACGCAGGTGTACGCGTCTTTAGGCGTCAGCCGCTGTGCAGGAAATGCATGACATCGCCATCAGCGACCTCATAGGTTTTGCCTTCCACGCGCAGTTTGCCAGCCTCACGTGCGCCCGCCTCACCATTGGCTGCCACAAAATCCGCAAAGGCGATGGTTTCGGCGCGGATGAACCTTTTTTCGAAATCCGTATGGATCACCCCCGCAGCCCCCGGCGCCAGAGTGCCGCGTTTGATCGTCCAGGCACGGGCCTCTTTCGGCCCGCAGGTGAAATAGGTTTGCAGGTCAAGCAGGTCATAACCAGCCTTGATCAGTCGATCGAGTCCAGCCTCATCAAGGCCCATTTCCTCAAGGAACATCAGGGCTTCATCCGGTTCGAGCTGGCTGATCTCCTCTTCGATCTGGGCACTGATGATGACATGTCCTGCACCCTGCGCCGCCGCCATTTCGGCCACACGGGCGGAATGGGAATTGCCCTCTGCCGCACTGCCCTCATCGACATTGCAGACATATAGGATCGGCTTGGAGGTCAAAAGCTGCAGCATCCCCCAGGCCTTCTGGTCGTCCTGGTCAACCTCCACCGTGCGGGCAGGCTGACCGTTTTCAAGCGCCTCTAGCGCCGCCTTCATCAGCCGTTCCTGCTGGACCGCTTCCTTGTCGCCACCCTTGATTTTACGGACAATGTTCTGAAGCCGTTTTTCAATCGACTCCATATCCGCAAGCATCAGTTCGGTTTCGATGGTTTCCGCGTCTTCGACCGGATCGACCCGGCCATCGACGTGGGTGACATCGCCATCCTCAAAACAGCGCAGCACATGAGCAATCGCGTCAACTTCACGGATGTTGGCAAGGAACTGGTTGCCAAGCCCTTCGCCCTTAGAGGCACCTTTTACCAATCCAGCAATATCCACAAAAGTCATCCGCGCCGGGATCTTTTGTTTGGAACCGGCGATCTCAACCAGTTTGTCGAGCCGCGCATCAGGCACCGCGACTTCCCCGACATTCGGCTCGATCGTGCAGAACGGGAAATTTGCCGCCTGCGCCGCGGCTGTTTTGGTCAATGCGTTGAACAGGGTGGATTTGCCCACATTCGGCAGCCCCACGATTCCCATTTTAAAGCCCATCTTGGCCTCCGTTTACGGTCGCGCTGCTTCTAGGGCCTGCGCGCCTGCACCGCAAGGGTTGCAAACTGACGGCAGGCATTGATTTTTGCCTGCGTTTTCTGCACATCGGGGCAACAGGATTTCTGAAGGACGCCCCATGACACGTATCGACGCCAAATTCGCTGAGCTGAAGGCTGCCGGAAAGAAGGCGTTTGTAGCCTATGTCATGGCTGGGGACCCGGACTTTGAAACCTCTCTAGATCTGGTCAGGGGGTTGCCGGACGCCGGGGTCGATGTGATTGAGCTTGGTCTGCCCTTCACCGATCCTATGGCCGACGGGCCGACGATCCAGCTGGCCGGGCAGCGGGCACTTGAAGGTGGGATGACCTTGCAGAAAACGCTCGATCTGGCTGCCGAGTTCCGCAAGGGTGATGACACCACCCCGATTGTGCTGATGGGCTATTACAATCCGATTTACAGCCGCGGCGTG
>CAYTUW010000281.1:0-2140 GCA_964441435.1 uncultured Rhodobacterales bacterium | reverse complement strand
CAACGGGGAATTCGTCTGGATTGGCAGGATGATAGACTACAAGGGTGCTGATATTGCGATCCACGCGATTGCGGCGGCAGAGAAAAGAATACGCCTGACAATCTACGGTGGGGGAGAACAAAAAGACGACCTGGTTAAACTGGCTAGTGATTTGTGTGTGAGCGATCGTGTTAACTTTGCGGGTTGGCTGGATCATGATCTGTATGCAGAAGAAATGTCCCGGTTTCGGGGGTTCGTGTTTCCAACACTCGCCGAGGCCAACGGTATTGTGATGCAGGAAGCTATGGCCATTGGACTTCCGGTCATCACTTTGAACTGGGGTGGCCCTAAAGGGCTTGCTACGGCGTCGGAAGCGATATTTGTTGAGCCGAGCAGCGTTGAAAATGTAGTCAATGAGATTGCCCGATCAATGGAGCAGCTCGCCTCCGCCCCGGAGTTCGCTGAGAAACTGTCCGTTGCTGCGTACTCTCGGGCACACAAAGAATACACTTGGCCAAGTGTCGCGTCATCTTGGACTACGGCGTATGGGGATAATAAATGACAATTCCACCAATCAGGGGTTGATCCGGTACCTATTCCGGCATATTAGCGCGGTTCGCAACATGGGACCTCCGGGACCATGCGAATAGCTGTGGGAGGTTCGGGCGCCGCGGTGACCTGACCGAACCACGACAACGACGATCCGAACCGGCGCGCCGGGGAGGTGTTGGTAAAGGAGAAGGCCAATGGCCAAGAAACTCGCAGGCACCATGAAGTTGCAGGTGCCAGCCGGTCAAGCAAACCCATCCCCGCCGGTTGGTCCGGCGCTGGGTCAGCGCGGCATTAACATCATGGAATTCTGCAAGGCGTTCAACGCCAAGACGCAGGAGATGGAGCCGGGCGCACCTTGCCCGACAATCATCACCTATTATCAGGATAAGTCCTTTACGATGGACATCAAGACGCCCCCTGCGTCCTATTTCCTGAAAAAAGCGGCGAAGCTGAAATCCGGCGCGAACAATCCGGGCCGCGAAACCGTGGGTTCCGTGACCACCAAGCAGGTCAAGGAAATCGCCGAAGCGAAGATGAAAGACCTCAACGCGAACGATATTGATGCTGCGATGCAGATCATTCTCGGCTCTGCACGGTCCATGGGCATCGAGGTGAAGTAAGATGGCAAAGATCGGAAAACGCACCAAAGCCGCCCGTGAGGCTTTTGTCGGCAAATCCAACGTCACCGTTGAAGAAGCCGTATCGCTCGTCAAAGGCAACGCAAAAGCCAAGTTTGACGAAACCGTTGAAATCGCCGTCAACCTTGGTGTTGACCCGCGTCACGCGGACCAGATGGTTCGCGGCGTAGTTGCCCTGCCCAACGGCACGGGTAAAGACGTGCGCGTGGCTGTCTTCGCCCGTGGCCCGAAGGCCGAAGAGGCGCAGAAAGCTGGTGCTGATATCGTTGGCGCAGAGGATCTGATGGAAGTCGTCCAGGGCGGCACCATCGAATTTGACCGCTGCATCGCAACCCCTGACATGATGCCGATTGTTGGTCGGTTGGGCAAAGTGCTCGGCCCGCGGAACCTGATGCCGAACCCCAAGGTTGGCACGGTAACGATGGATGTCGCTGAGGCTGTGAAGGCCGCCAAGGGCGGTGAAGTGCAGTTCAAGGTCGAAAAGGCTGGCGTTGTTCACGCCGGCGTTGGCAAGGCTTCTTTTGACGAAGGTAAGCTCGCTGAAAACATCCGCGCCTTCATCGGTGCGGTGCAGAAAGCTAAACCAGCAGGTGCCAAAGGCGCCTATATGAAGAAGATCGCCGTCAGCTCCACCATGGGGCCCGGCGTCAGCATTGACGTGGCTTCGGTTTCCGAAGCGTAAGAGATTTGCCGGGGTAACCCGGTGAATGGCGGGGCTGCCGCAATATGCAATGGCCCCGTCCTGTCCGAGACGGAGGGTGAGGGAAACCTCATAATTCCTTCCTGAGATGGGGAACGAGAGGATTTCCGATGGGCTTGACCCTCGGGCGATCTGGCCTCGGGACCCTGAAGTTGGACCCGATGGGGCGCGGCCTGCCGCACCCCTTAACTGAGCCGGAAGGGAAACCTTCCAAATTTGGAGTGAAACTGTGGATAGAGCCCAGAAAGAGAAAGTGGTCGAGGAACTCGGC
>CAYTUW010000280.1:0-2175 GCA_964441435.1 uncultured Rhodobacterales bacterium | reverse complement strand
GCATGTGAACATGTCGATCTGGAAAGACGGTAAGCCGCTGTTTGCGGGCGACAAATATGCGGACCTAAGCCAGGAGGCCCTGTGGTTCATCGGCGGCATCCTGAAACATGCCAAGACGCTGAACGCCTTCACCAACCCGGCAACCAACAGCTACAAACGGCTGATCCCGGGGTTCGAGGCCCCGGTTCTGCGTGCCTATTCCGCGCGCAACCGATCCGGCTGCGTGCGTATTCCGTGGACGGAAAGCCCGAAAGCGAAACGGGTTGAGGCGCGTTTCCCCGACCCTGCCGCCAACCCCTATCTCTGCTTTGCGGCGTTGCTGATGGCGGGCCTTGACGGGATCAAGAACAAGATCGACCCCGGCCCCGCAAGCGATAAGGATCTCTATGACCTTCCGCCGGAAGAACTGGCCGATATCCCGACTGTCTGTGCCTCCTTGCGCGAAGCGCTCGACAGTTTGGAAACGGATCACGACTTCCTGCTGGCTGGCGATGTGTTCACAAAGGATCAGATCGAAGGCTACCTCGCGCTCAAATGGGAAGAGGTCTACGCCTACGAACACACGCCACATCCGGTTGAATTCCAGATGTATTACAGCTGCTGAAACCGTCACCACCACTCACGGCAGCTGCGGGGGCGTCCCAACGGGCGCCCCCATTTTTATTTGCCAGCCCCAAAATGCCCCGCCTCTGCCCGATTTCCGGCCAGATGTTACGCCATATTCCCCCCATAGCGGAAAGGCGAAGGGATTTGGGCACCGATCGCAAGGATACAGTGGCGCTGCTATACGTAGCGCTGCAGTCGCTGGACATCACGCGACTGTTTTCTGCATGGAATGCAGCGCAGGCTCCGGGTGGTCCCACCTTCAGCCTGACGACAGAACTGTGTGGCGCGACCGCGCAATTCAACAGCCCAGACCTTACCCTGCATATTCAAGCGCATCTCAGCCCGCGCACTGGCGAGGAGTTTGCCAATGTCTTAGCCGGCGCTCCGGACAAAGCACGCCTTGCCAGCCTGATCGCCGGGCATCAGCATCACCTGACACTGACTGCTGAAGGTGGCGACAGTGACTTGCGGCTTGGGGCGTTGCAGCAGCTTTGCGAGATATTATGCGACCTGGCGACGCCGGAGGCCATTCACTGGGAACCCGCCGCGCGGTTGTTCCTAACAGATGATTTCCGCAAGGTCGCTGCAAGGGATAGTAGGGCCCATTGGCGGCTGCGCGCCGCCCTTTCGGCGCATGGTCTACGCCTCCTTGGTGCCAAGGAACTGTTGGGTCACGAGGTGCAGTTGATTGACGACACGCTGTCATATGAAGACGCCGAACAACTGGCGTTTGACACTGCTGACCGCCTGCTAACTGGCTGGGCACCAGAGCTTGGTACAAATACAACGCGCACTGCACCGGGCGGGCAGGAATACCAGATCCGGTTTGACTACGCGTCGGACGGCACCCTGTGCATCCGTGTCGCTACCCCAGATATGTATGACAACAGGCATCAAAACACGCCGCGAATTCCAAAACTGGCGCTAATCCTGTCAAAGACCAAAGAAGCCCGATCCGCGGCAAAGAGAAGCGGGGCAGTTGTCCCCCCCCCACCTGCCGACCCGGACGGGGCTATGCAGGCACGCCCTGCAGGGCCGCCGCCGGAGGACGCCCTGAGAGATGTTTTCCGCCCACCAACACGCCTGCAACGCTGGCTGGGGGCCTGATCACACAGCCCAATCACCAACGTCAAAAGGGCCGTGCCACACGAATCGGTCCAGTCCGGGGTCTGAGCAGGCCGGAATAATTCAACAACCCAAAACCCTCCAATACCCGTTCAACACTGCCCCACCGAGACCCAAATACGATTGGGTCCAGCCCGGCACCTGCCGCGATTTCACCGAGAGAGCGTTTCCCGTTCACCGCCCTGATAAGGGCGGCAGCCTCTTTTGGAATAGTCTTTTCAACCCGCTCCACCCCCAGCGTCAGAGAAATCCGTCCCCGGGCGGCGACGTGGCGTGCCAAAGCCTGCGGATCAGTGCCCTTTAAGTGCGGAACCTGATGCGGTGTTGCTTTTGCCCGCCCCGCCGCCTCGGGCCGAGTTGCATACCCGATGTGAACCTTGATGGTTCCACGCAGCTTTTCGGCGACCTCCATCACTGCAGTCGGGTCCGTCGGCGGTGCCAGTC
>CAYTUW010000279.1:0-2208 GCA_964441435.1 uncultured Rhodobacterales bacterium | reverse complement strand
GTTGAAGCCAAACACGTACCGTTCTTTAAGACTGGCAAGCTCCTCAGGGATCGACTGAACGGAAAATAGGGCGCGTGATGCGTTACATCAAATACGGATTTCTTGCCGCGCTCGGGATTGTCCTGATCACCGTTGCGCTGGCCAATCGCGGTGCGGTCACTTTGCGGTTGCTGCCCGAAGATCTTGCGCTTCTGCCGGGCAGTGATGCTGCTATTGACCTGCCTCTGTTTGTTGTCATCCTGGGCGGGATCGTCGCCGGGCTCTTGATCGGCTTCGTTTGGGAATGGCTCCGGGAACATCGGCTGCGGGCAGAAGCTGCGCGTATCAAACGCCAAGCTGCGGATCTGAAACGCGAAGTCTCGGCGCTGAAAAGCAGTGACGCCCCGAAGGATGATGTGCTCGCCCTTCTTGAGGAAAAGGCCTAAAAGGCCACTATGAGTCAGATCAGCGTCAAAATCTGCGGGTTGAAATCTCCGAACCATATCGCAGCCGCTGCAAAAGCAGGGGCACGCTATATCGGGTTCAATTTCTTTGCCAAATCACCGCGATCTGTCAGCATTGACAGCGCCCTAGATTTGGCGCTCGACGTGCCGGACGGGATTGCCAAGGTGGCCCTGGTCGTGAATGCCGATGATGCATTTCTCGATCAGCTGGTCGAGGTTGTGCCGCTGGATATGTTGCAACTGCACGGCACAGAACACCCGGATCGGGTGGCCGAAGTACGAAGCCGATACGGGTTGCCGGTGATGAAGGCGATCGGCATCGCGGACGAAGGCGACCTGACGCAGATCGTGGATTATGCGCAGGTGGCGGATCAGTTGCTGATTGACGCCAAGCCACCGAAGAACGCCGAGCTACCGGGCGGCAACGGGCTGACGTTTGACTGGCGCCTGATTGCGGGGCGGCGCTGGGCTGTGCCGTGGATGCTCGCCGGGGGGTTGACGCCGGATAATGTGGCTGAGGCGGTGCATCTGACCGGCGCGCGCCAGGTCGATGTGGCGTCCGGCGTCGAAACAGCACCAGGTGTGAAGGATAAAAAGCTGATCAGAGCTTTTGTTGCCGCAGCACAGGTCTAACATTTTGTTAACCTGATGCGCGACTGTGCAGCATGCCTGATTTGCCCGAATATCTTTCCCCGGATCAATGGCTCAGCCAGATGTTTTCCTCCCGCGAGGCGTGCACCGATGGCATTGTGAAGCGCAAGGTCAGGGATGTTGAGCGCCTGGTCGGGCGCGAGGCCTTTGTTCGGGAGGTGAAGCTGCGAAACTTTCGTGCATTGCAGATTGGCCGATACTACATCGTCATCTGCAATCAACATCCCATTCGCGTGGTCAGGTGAAAGAGTTTTCGAAAACTCTTTCCCAAAGGCGTTACAGAAAACGCCTTTCAACGCGGTTTTGAAACCGCGTTTGAAGAGCGTTGGAACGCTCTTGATCAAGCCGCTTCGAAGCGGCTTTCCCTTGTTCTGCTCGCCAGAAGGCACTAACACATGCCAGCGCGCATAACGGGAGGCAGCAATGGCCGACGATCTTTTCAACAGCTTCATGAATGGCCCGGATGAAAACGGGCGGTTTGGTGATTTCGGTGGACGCTTTGTCAGCGAAACGCTGATGCCGCTGATCCTTGATCTTGAAGCGGAATATGACAAGGCCAAGGACGATCCGACCTTCTGGGCAGAGATGGACGATCTCTGGACCCACTATGTTGGCCGCCCCAGCCCGCTTTACTACGCCGAGCGGATGACAAAAGCACTTGGCGGGGCGAAGATCTATCTCAAGCGGGATGAACTCAACCACACGGGCGCACATAAGATCAACAATGTGCTTGGTCAGATCATTCTGGCCCGCCGCATGGGCAAGACCCGGATCATTGCCGAAACCGGTGCTGGTCAGCATGGCGTGGCCACCGCGACGGTCTGCGCGAAATTCGGCCTGAAATGTATCGTCTACATGGGGGCACATGATGTTGAACGGCAGGCGCCCAATGTCTTCCGGATGAAACTGCTCGGGGCGGAGGTTGTCCCGGTCACGTCCGGTCGTGGCACGCTCAAGGACGCGATGAACGATGCTTTGCGCGATTGGGTGACAAACGTGCGCGATACGTTTTATTGCATCGGCACCGTCGCTGGCCCGCACCCATACCCCGCGATGGTGCGCGATTTTCAGGCCATCATCGGGAAAGAGGCCCAGGCTCAGATGCAGCGCGCAG
>CAYTUW010000278.1:0-2257 GCA_964441435.1 uncultured Rhodobacterales bacterium | reverse complement strand
GCGTGGTCTCCAAAATCCACGAATAAGCCCTCTTGGGTTCGAAGAGGACCACCGGATGAGCCGGTGGTCCTCCTATCAACTCCTACGCCGCGAAAGGCTAAGAAATGCAAAGCCAAAACATTCGCATCAGGCTGAAGGCCTTCGATTTCCGGGTGCTTGACGCATCCACGCAGGAAATCGTGAATACGGCAAAGCGCACCGGCGCAACCGTCCGTGGCCCGATCCCGCTGCCGAACAAGATTGAGAAGTTCACCGTTCTGCGTGGACCTCACGTCAACAAGAAATCCCGCGATCAGTTCGAGATCCGGACGCATAAGCGTCTCTTGGACATCGTGGATCCGACCCCGCAGACCGTGGACGCGCTGATGAAGCTCGACCTGGCGGCCGGTGTCGACGTGCAAATCTCGGTATAAGGGGGTATCCAAAGATGCGCTCTGGTATCATTGCGAAGAAAGTCGGCATGACCCGGCTGTTCATGGAGGATGGGAAACAGGTTCCCGTGACCGTCCTTCAACTCGACAACCTGCAGGTCGTTGCAAATCGCACCGCCGACAAGGATGGCTATACCGCCGTCCAGCTTGGCGCCGGTTCTGCAAAGGCGAAACGCACCTCCCAAGCCATGCGCGGCCACTTTGCCGCGGCAAAGGTCGCCCCGAAACGGAAAATCGCGGAATTCCGCGTGTCCGAAGACAACCTGATCAACGTGGGTGAGGAACTTTCGGCGGAACATTTCATCGAAGGTCAGAAGGTCGACGTTTCCGGCACCTCCATCGGTAAAGGTTTTGCCGGTGCGATGAAGCGTTGGAACTTTGGCGGTCTGCGTGCAACGCACGGTGTGTCGATCTCTCACCGTTCGCACGGGTCCACTGGCCAGTGTCAGGATCCGGGTAAGGTGTTCAAAGGCAAGAAAATGGCCGGTCACATGGGTGCTGCCCGTGTCACCACCCAGAACCTCGAAGTTGTACGGACCGATGCCGATCGTGGCCTCGTCTTTATCAAAGGCGCGGTTCCGGGGTCCAAAGGTGGCTGGGTCACCGTGAAGGACGCCGTGAAGAAGAAACTGCCCGAAGGTGTGCCGTTCCCGGCTGCGCTGAAATCCGCTGCGAAGGCTGCTGAAGCCACCGCCGCTGACGACGCACAGGTTGAAGAGGCCCCGGCTGAAGCCCCCGAAGGAGGCGCTGAAGAATGAAACTCGATGTGATCAAACTGGACGGCAAGAAAGCCGGTTCCGTCGATCTGGGTGACGATATCTTCGGCCTGGAGCCGCGTAGCGATATCCTGCATCGTGTTGTCCGCTGGCAACGCAACAAGGCGCAGGCTGGCACCCATAAGGTGAAAACACGGTCGGAAACCAGCTATTCCACCAAGAAGATCTATCGCCAGAAGGGCACCGGCGGTGCACGCCACGGTGACCGCAATGCGCCGATCTTCCGCAAGGGTGGCATCTACAAAGGCCCGACCCCGCGGTCCCACGCCCATGACCTGCCGAAGAAGTTTCGCGCACTTGGTCTGAAACATGCCCTGTCTGCAAAGGCTGGCGCAGGTGAACTGGTGGTGATCGACACGGCAGAGATGAAAGACGCGAAAACCGCGACTCTCGCCAAAGCCGTGAAGGAACTCGGTTGGAAGCGCGCACTTGTGATCGACGGGGCCGAGGTGAACGAAGGGTTCGCTCAGGCTGCACGTAACATCGAAGGTCTCGATGTGCTGCCGTCGATGGGCGCAAACGTCTATGACATCCTGAAACGTGACACGCTTGTGCTCACCAAAGCAGGGGTCGAAGCACTGGAGGCTCGCCTGAAATGAG
This sequence comes from uncultured Rhodobacterales bacterium, assembly GCA_964441435.1. GTDB lineage: Bacteria > Pseudomonadota > Alphaproteobacteria > Rhodobacterales > Rhodobacteraceae > CAYTUW01. The sequence continues at coordinate 450 of CAYTUW010000278.1, read as the reverse complement.
CACGAAAGCTGAACTTTACGACGTGATCCGCAAGCCGATCATCACGGAGAAATCCACGATGGCGTCTGAAAACGGCGCGGTGGTCTTCGAAGTGGCGATCGACAGCAACAAGCCACAGATCAAAGAGGCCGTCGAAAGCCTGTTTGGTGTGAAGGTGAAAGCTGTGAACACAACGATCACCAAAGGCAAAACCAAACGCTTCCGCGGCCAGCCGGGCAAGCGTAAGGACGTCAAGAAAGCCTATGTGACCCTCGAAGAGGGCAACACGATCGACGTGTCCACGGGCCTTTGATCTTCTAGTTGGTTGAGAATAAAAGCCCCCGCCGTGAGGTCGGGGGCTTTTTTTGTTTGGTAGTTAAGGCGCCAGCGCCCATTCCGGTACAGCCATTTCCTATCGGTTCATTCTGTTTTCGATCAGGTCATCGACGACGGCGGGTTCGGCGAGTGTTG
>CAYTUW010000277.1:0-2257 GCA_964441435.1 uncultured Rhodobacterales bacterium | reverse complement strand
GTTAAAAAACCGGGCAGTTCGTTAATGTGCCTATTTTTTAGGCACATCTGTAAGGTATTGATTTTGCTTGGTATTATTTTAAGTATCGGCCAAATTATTGAAAACATTGCGTTTTTAGTGACAGATTTATGACGCCAGCGCCGGGCGTGGACAACCTCCCTCTGCGGCGGGTTATTTCAGGCTCAGGATATCCGGGGTTTGCCATGCAATATGCTGGCCGCCATCGACGCAAATCAGCTGCCCGGTGACGGCGGGGGCGGCAATCAGATAGGCAAGAGCGGCAGTGATATCTTCGACATTTGGGCCGCGCCCCAAGGGTTTGGCCGCGCGTTGGCGGCGGAACTGTTCTTCGGTTTGCGCACCACCTGGCAGGGTTGAACCGGGGCCAATCGCATTCACCCGCACCTTTGGCGAAAGCGCGCGTGCAGCGGTCTGTGTAAACGCCCAGAGCCCCATCTTTGCGATCGTATAGCTCATATATTCCGGGGTCAGTTTTCTGACCCGTTGATCCAGCATATTGACGATTGCGGCGCGCGCCCGAAGTTCCCCCTGATCGTCGCGCTCTGGCTCCGGTGCCTGGCGGGCGAACTGCTGGGTCAGGATGAACGGCGCGCGCAGGTTGGAGGTGACATTGGTATCCCAACTGTCGCGTGTTGCGGTTTCAATATTGTCGTGGATGAAGGTGGATGCGTTGTTGACAAGGCAGGTCAATGGCCCGCCAAGGGCCTTTGCCGCCTCATCGACAAGGGCGGCGGTGCGCACCTCATCCATCAGGTCGGCCTGCACGGTGACCGCCGTCCCGCCTGCGGCACGAATTTCAGCCACCACCGCCTCTGCACCGTCGCGTGAGCTGTTGTAATGCACGGCAACCCCGTGGCTGACCGCAGCCAGCTTCAGCGCCATCGCCCGGCCAAGCCGTGTGCCCGCCCCTGTGACCAGCGCCCTTTCCATCTTGCCCTCCATCGGTTTGCCTGTGGCCGGATCAGCCCAGCACAATCACGATATATATGACGTAAAGCGTGCTCAACAGAATACCCCAGCGTTTGGTCAGATTCCAACCGAGGTAAACAAAGGGGAACAGTAGCAGCGACGCACCCAGCATCACCCAAAGGTCAAAGCGCAGGAATTGTTCATCAACCTCAATCGGGCCGATCAGGCTGGCGATGCCGATGATCGCAAGCAGGTTGAACATGTTGGAGCCGATGACATTGCCCAGCGCGACATCGGCCTGTCGGCGCAGCGCCGCCATCACGGTGGTTGCCAGTTCCGGCAGGCTGGTGCCCAGTGCCACAAGTGTCAGGCCAATAACCGTTTCGCTGACACCAAAGGTGCGGGCGATATTGATCGAACCATTGACCAGCAGATCCGCGCCAAGCGGCAGGCCAATCAGACCCAGGGCCAGCATGACGCCGATGCGCCACCAGGGCAGGTCCGGGTCGACGCCTTCGATGTCTTCGGCCTCTTCTGCCGGGGCGCAGGCGTTTTTACCATTGCTGCGGTGGCGCTTTGCCTCAAACATCTGATCCGCAAGGATTACCATCAGCGCGGTCAAAAGAACCAGCCCATGTACCCAGGTGAAGGGCGTGGCGAAACACAAGCCAATGAACAACAGGCTGGCCATCAGCATATAGAAATAGGTTTTACGGGTGTTGCATTCGGAACATTTTATCCCCGCGATAATCGCCGGCACCCCAAGGACGAGCAGGATATTTGCGGTGTTCGACCCAACGACATTACCCATCGCAATACCAGAGGCGCCATCAAGCACCGCATCAATCGCAATCAGAAGTTCCGGCGCGGAGGTGCCAAAGGCAACGATGGTCAGGCTGACGATCAGTGCCGGAATACCAAGCCTCAGCGACAGGTTCACAGCACCTTTGACCAGGAAATCCCCGGCGAGCAGCAGGATTGTCAGACCCAGAATGACATAGAGCCAATCCATTATCCGCGCCCCGCATCGCCACATCCGCAGGGGCCGCGCCCGATGCGATAGCGTCCGCAGTCAGGGCATTTGCGGTTCCTGAGCGCCGTTTGCCCGGGAAACCGCAGCCGCCCGAACATTGCCAGCACCACCATGCCGATCAGGAACAGAAGGATGATTTTGATCACCATGTCAAAGCCCATAGCGCGCGAATTCGGCGCGTTCCTCAATCCCGGCCACCACGTCACCGGCAAAGCTTGCCCCAAAACGGCTGAGCAAGCCTTTCTTCGGGCCATAAACCCGGAACCGCACCTTTTCGCCAAAGCGTTCCTGCAT
>CAYTUW010000276.1:0-2266 GCA_964441435.1 uncultured Rhodobacterales bacterium | reverse complement strand
TGAGGATCACCTGCCGGAGATTCTGAACGCGCTGAACACGGACAACAACGGAAAGAACCTGGTTCTGGAAGTGGCACAACACCTTGGTGAAAACACGGTCCGCACCATCGCAATGGACGCCACCGAAGGGCTGGTGCGCGGCCAGTCTGTCGAAGACACAGGCAAGCCGATCGCCGTGCCTGTTGGCGATGCGACCCTTGGCCGGATCCTCAACGTGATTGGTGAGCCGGTCGACGAAAAAGGCCCGGTGAAATCCAAGGACAGCCGCCCGATCCACGGGGACGCGCCTGCCTTTGAAGACCAGTCCACAGAAACCGAGATCCTGACCACAGGTATCAAGGTGATCGACCTGCTCGCCCCTTATACCAAGGGCGGTAAAATCGGCCTATTCGGCGGTGCGGGCGTTGGCAAGACGGTTCTGATCATGGAACTCATCAACAACATCGCCAAAGTGCACTCCGGTGTGTCGGTGTTTGCGGGTGTTGGCGCACGGACCCGTGAAGGGAACGACCTTTACCACGAGATGATCGAATCCGGCGTTATCGTTCCGGATGACCTCGAAAAATCCAAAATTGCGCTGGTTTACGGCCAGATGAACGAGCCTCCCGGTGCACGGATGCGGGTTGCGCTGTCCGGCCTGACCCTTGCGGAACAGTTCCGTGATGACACGGGTTCTGACGTGCTGTTCTTCGTTGATAACATCTTCCGCTTTACCCAGGCGGGGTCTGAGGTGTCTGCGCTTCTGGGCCGTATTCCTTCTGCTGTGGGCTATCAGCCGACGCTCGCCACCGACATGGGTGCGATGCAGGAACGGATTTCCTCCACCAAGTCCGGCTCCATCACCTCCGTGCAGGCCGTATACGTGCCTGCGGATGACCTGACAGACCCGGCTCCGGCGACATCCTTTGCCCACCTCGACGCGACCACGGTTCTGGATCGTGCGATTTCGGAAAAGGGCATCTACCCGGCTGTGGATCCGCTTGGCTCCACCTCGCGCCTGCTGGACCCGCTGATCATCGGGGAAGAGCATTACAAAGTTGCGACCGACGTGCAGGAAGTGCTGCAGCGCTACAAGAGCCTGCAGGACATTATTGCCATCCTCGGCATGGACGAGCTTTCCGAAGAGGACAAACTTGTTGTGGCGCGCGCTCGTAAGATTGAACGCTTCCTCAGCCAACCGTTCGACGTTGCGAAGGTCTTTACCGGTTCTGACGGTGTTCAGGTGCCGCTCGAAGAAACCATTGCATCCTTTAAGGCGGTTGTTGCCGGTGAATATGACCACCTGCCCGAAGCGGCCTTCTACATGGTTGGCGGCATCGACGAAGTGATCGCAAAGGCTGAAAAACTGGCAGCGGAAGCCGCCTAAGGAGGGGCCCAATGGCCGATACGATGCAATTTGACCTCGTGTCTCCGGAAAAGAGCCTCGCGTCGCTTCAGGCGCGCGAGGTGCAAATTCCGGGCAGCGAAGGCGACCTGACCGCGATGCCGGACCATGCACCGCTGATCACCACGCTCCGGCCCGGTATCCTTCGGGTTGTTGGCGAGGGGGAGACGCTGGAATTTGCTGTCACCGGTGGATTTGCCGAGGTCGGCGCTGGCGCGACATCCGTTCTTGCCGAACAGGCCGTTGCTGTTTCTGACATGACGCAAGACCTGTTTGATGGGTTCGTGTCAGAGGTGCGTGAGGGGGGTGAAAACGATGCGGCAGCAAAGAAGCTGCATGATCTCGCTGCACTGGGCGCGGAAATTGGCCTGAGCGCCAAAACCGCATGAACCTTTAGAAATAAGATCAAAAGCCCCGCTTCGGCGGGGTTTTCACTTTTTTAACCATTTTTAGACGAAATTTACCTTTATAAAGTCTGGCCTATTAGAGGCAATGAAAATGAAACGGTTGCAAAATCATCTGATCGGTGTGGATCAGGGCGAAAAAATCCTGTTTTCGGATTTTGAAAACGGGGGTGATATGTGGACCGGTACCGGACCGCGCCATGTGCGTGTGCGTGTTGAGTTTTCTGACAAGTTTCGGACAGCTCCGGCCGTGCAGGTTGGCATATCCATGTGGGACGCAGATCACCTGACAAATCTGCGTGCCGATATTCAGGCCGAACAGGTGACACAGGATGGTTTTGATCTTGTCTTCCGCACCTGGGAAGACAGCCGCATCGCGCGTGTGCGCGCAAACTGGATGGCGATTGGCGAACTCGCCCATGGGGATGAGTGGGAATTGTATTGATGGGGACAATTTTTGGGCGACTGAGGTGCATTT
>CAYTUW010000275.1:0-2272 GCA_964441435.1 uncultured Rhodobacterales bacterium | reverse complement strand
CGCGGCGAACACCACGGCGTTCAGGATTGTTTCGCGGTTCATGCGGACTCTCCAAACAGGCCGGAGGGTTTGAAGATCAGAACACCCGCCATCAGGATATAGATCAGCATAGAGGCCAGCGCCGACCCGATGGTTGTAGCTGATGAGGCATCCATGAAAGCGCCGAAGGCAACCGGCAGCAGAAAGCGGCCCAGCGTGTCGGTCAGCCCAACCAGCAAGGCGCCTATCAGCGCTCCTTTGATCGATCCGATCCCGCCGATGACGATGACAACAAAGGCGAGGATCAGAACCGGCTCTCCCATGCCGATCTGCACCGACTGAATGGCCCCGACCATCGCGCCCGCCAGCCCGGCAAGGGCCGCGCCAAGGGCAAAGACGATGGTATAGAGTTTGGAAATATCGACCCCAAGGGCGGCGATCATCTCCCGGTCGCTTTCGCCCGCCCGGATGCGGATGCCCAGCCGCGTGCGGGCAATCAGCCAGAACAATGCGGCGGCCACCAGAAGGCCGACGACGATGATCATCAGGCGGTAGGCGGGGTATTCGATGCCGCCGGGCAGGGTGACTGGGCCGGACAGCAACTCGGGCACATCCAGAAACAGCGGGAAGGAGCCAAACAGCCAGCGCGTGCCTTCGGAAAAAATCAGGATCAGCGCAAAGGTTGCCAGCACCTGGTCAAGGTGGTCGCGGGCATAAAGCCTTCGGATCACGGTCATTTCCACGATCACCCCCGCGAGGGCAGAGGCCGCCAGCGCCGCCCCAATGCCCAGCAGGAAGCTTCCGGTCGCGGCGGCCACGGCCGCACAGGCAAACCCGCCCACCATGTAAAGCGAGCCATGCGCAAGGTTGATCAGACCCATGACACCAAACACCAGCGTCAGCCCGGCGGACATCAGAAACAGCATCACCCCGAACTGCAACCCGTTCAGAATCTGCTCTGCTAACAGCGCAAAACTCATTGGAAATCCTGTTTGGGTGGCCCGGGCGCGCAAACCGCCCGGGCCGATCCGTTACATCTGGCAGTCGCCGGCGTAGGCGTCTGCGTGATCCTCAAGGCCAACACCAATGATCTTGTTGGTGTAGACATCGCCTTCCTGAATGACCTCTCGCACGTAGATATCCTGAATCGGATGGTGGTTCGGCCCAAAGGCAAAGTCGCCACGCACGCTGTCAAAATTGGCGGCCTCAAGTGCGGCGCGGAAGGCATCCTGATCATTGACATCAGCCGCATCGACAGCCGAAATCAGCAGGTTTGCCGTGTCATAGCCCTGCGACGCATAAAGCGATGGCAGACGGCCATATTCAGCCTGAAACGCCTCGACAAAGGCCGCATTGGCTGCGTTGTCGATATCCTTGTTCCACTGGCTTGTGTTCACAACGCCAAGGGCCGCGTCGCCCACGGCCTGCAGAATGCCCTGGTCAAAGGAAAACGCCGGTCCAACAACCGGCAGATCCACGCCTGAGCCTGCATATTGCTTCAGGAACGCAATCCCCATGCCGCCGGGAAGGAAGAAGAACACGCTGTCCGCACCGGAAGCCCGGATCTGGGCGATCTCCGCGGCGTAGTCGGTTTGGCCAAGCTGGGTGTAGATTTCGCCCGCAAGCTCCCCCTCATAGAACCGTTTGAACCCGGTCAGCGCGTCCTGACCCGCCGGGTAATTCGGCGCCAGAATGAAGGTGTTGTTGAGGTCGGCAGAGCTTGCATAGGCGCCCGCGGCCTCATGCAGGTTGTCGTTCTGCCATGCGACGTTGAAATAGTTGGGATGACACCCCGCACCCGCCAGCGCGGATGGCCCCGCGTTGGGCGACAGGTAGAACACATCCTGCGCCGTTGCGGAGGGTACCACGGCCATTGCAAGGTTTGACCAGATGATGCCCGTCAGAACATCCACGTCCTCCGACTGGATCATCTTGTCGGCAAGCTGCACGGCGATGTCCGGTTTCCTTTGATCATCCTCGATCACCACCTCGATATCGTCACGACCTGCAAGTTTCAGCGCCAGCATGAAGCCATCGCGCACGTCGATGCCAAGGCCCGCACCCCCGCCCGAAAGCGTGGTGATCATGCCGACCTTCACATCGGCGACTGCGGTGGTGGCAAGCACCATCGCAGCCCCCGCCAATAGTGTTTTCATCAGTTTCATAGTTTCCTCCCAAGTGTCTGTTCGCAAAGGTTTATGGGGCGAACCCCCGGTAATGTCATGTGTTTCGTTTCAGCCGAAAGCGCTGAATTTTTCCGGTTTCTGTTTTTGGCAGGGCCTCGGTGAAGACC
>CAYTUW010000274.1:0-2326 GCA_964441435.1 uncultured Rhodobacterales bacterium | reverse complement strand
AGCGCACCGGATCAATCGGCTCATGCGTCGGGCCGGAGGTCACAATCACATGCTTGCCTTTCAGCGGCCCGTTCGTCAGCGCGGCTTCGACCGCGTCCACGATTTCCGGCACCTCGGCCATGCGCCCAGGCCCATATTCGCCACAGGCCATGTCGCCCTCATTCGGGCCGACAACGAGGATTCCATCGCCATTAAGCGTTGCAAGATTACGCCGCGTGGCCGGGTGGTCCCACATACGCACGTTCATGGAAGGCGCAATCAACACCCGCTTGTCCGTCGCCATCAACAGGGTGGAGGCCAGATCATTTGCATGCCCGCCCGCCATCTTGGCCATCAGATCCGCCGTTGCAGGCGCCACAACAACCAGATCAGCGGCACGTGACAATTCGATATGCCCCATCTCCGCCTCATCAGTCAGATCAAAGAGGTCTCGATAAACCTTTTCGGCAGCCAGGGCAGAGGCTGACAGGGGTGTAACAAACTCCTCTGCTGCGCGGGTCAGCACCGGGGTTACGGCGGCACCCCGCTCACGCAGGCGTCGGATCAGCTCCAGCGCTTTGAAGGCGGCAATTCCACCGCCTATGATCAGCAATATGCGTTTGCCGGAAAGCATGCGTGCCCTCATGATCGTTTCAGGAATAAGACTTATGCGCAGGCGAGCTTCAACACAAGCTAGGGGTTTTCGGCCCTTCGCCGCCCTGATACGGCTTAAGGTAATGGGAAAACAGGTAAACAGCCTGCCCCCGCTGACCCTTGTGGTTGGCGGCGCGGCCTCCGGCAAATCGGCCTATGCGGAACAGATTGTGACCGCAACCGGGTGCCCACGCCTCTATATCGCTACGGCGGAGGTGCGCGATGCGGAGATGCGCACCAAGGTGGAGCGCCACCGGGTGGCGCGCGGGCCGGACTGGCGCACGGTGGAAGCACCGCTTGATACGGACAGCGCGCTTGCCAGCGCAGGTGCGGATGAGGTGGTGCTGTTTGATTGCGCGACGCTCTGGCTTAGCAACCACATCCTCGCCGGGCACGACATTCACGCCCGAACCGCACATTTGCTGGCCACCGTCACCGCCTGCGCCGCCCCTGTGGTGATCGTTAGCAATGAAGTTGGCGCAGGCGTGGTGCCGGACAACAGGCTCGCCCGGGACTTCCGCCAGGCGCAGGGAGAACTGAATCAGCAACTCGCCGCCGCCGCCGACAGCGTTGTCACCGTCATCGCGGGCCTGCCGCTGGCGTTGAAGGGCGATCTGCCGTGACGGTGAATTTCTGGTGGGTGCGCCATGGTCCGACCCATGAAAAGGCCTTTGTCGGCCAACGTGATGTGCCTGCCGATCTGTCTGACACGGCCCAGATCGCCCGGCTGGATGATTACCTGCCGGATCGGGCGTTGATCATATCCTCAGACCTGTCGCGTGCTGCCGACACCGCGAGCAGCATTGCCACGACCCGCACACGCCTGCCCCATGACCCCGATCTCAGGGAGTTTGATTTCGGCGACTGGGACGGCAGGCATTTTTCCGCCGTGGCCGAAACACACCCCGGCCTGTCACGGCAATTCTGGGAACAGCCCGGCGACGTTGCGCCACCAAATGGCGAAAGCTGGAACGCGGTCCGCGCCCGCGTCGATCGTGCCGTTGATCGCCTGATCGCGGCGCATCCGGGCCAAGACATCATTGCCGTGGCCCATATCGGCGTCATCATGACCCAGATCCAGCGCGCGGGCGGGCTGAGCGCGGCGGATACGCTGGCCCACCGGATCGACAACTTTTCCGTTACGCGACTGTCGGTCAGCAGGGGCGTCTGGCACCTTGGTCAGGTCAATCACCTTCCGTGATGTATCTCAACAGAATTCATCACTTTGCCTAATCCGGTCCCCCCGCTAGGGTCGCCGCTATGACATATAAACTCTTTCTTGGTGATCGCACCTATTCAAGCTGGTCCCTGCGCGGCTGGCTGTTGTTTGATAAATTCGATATCGACCGGGCGACAACCTTTGTCGATTTTGCGGGCGACTCCGTTGGCGACCAGCTCGCTGAAATCGCCCCGGCCCGCACCGTGCCGACACTGGTGACACCAGAGGGTGCCGTGGTGTCCGACAGCCTTGCAATGGCTGAAGAACTGGCAAGCCGGCACCCGGATATTGGCATCTGGCCTGCGGATGTGAAAGCCCGCGCCACGGCACGCACGCTCGCCGCTGAAATGCACTCCGGCTTCACCGCGCTGCGCAGTGATTGCCCGATGAACCTGCGCGTCGCCTATGCAGATTTCGCGCCCTCTGAAGAGGTTAAAGCCGATCTGCGCCGCCTGGAGGTGATCTGGTCCCACG
>CAYTUW010000273.1:0-2329 GCA_964441435.1 uncultured Rhodobacterales bacterium | reverse complement strand
GATGGCGGCCGCGATCGGTTCGGCGATCAGCCCGGCCTTGCGCGCGCCAGCCGACAAGACCGACTGGCGGATCGCCCGTTTTTCAACCGGTGTTGCACCATGGGGCACGCAGACAATGATTTTAGGCTTGGTAAAGGTGGTGCGTTTATGAACCTTGCGGATGAAGTGCTTGATCATCTCTTCCGCGGTGTCAAAATCGGCAATCACGCCTTCGCGCATGGGGCGGATGGCTTCGATTGATCCTGGGGTGCGCCCCAGCATCAGCTTGGCATCTTCGCCGACTGCAAGCACCTTTTTTAGCCCGTCTTTCACGTGATAGGCCACAACCGAGGGCTCCGACAGGATCACACCCTTGCCTTTGACGTAGACGAGTGTGTTTGCCGTTCCAAGGTCAATCGCCATGTCGGAGGAAAATAATCCTGCCAGTCCTGCCATATCCTAACCGTTCCATTCACCAGAAGCCCGAGGCGTAAGACTCGCCCCTTAATGATCGAAAACATATGCGTTGAACCCCCGGTGCAAGTAAAGGGGGGCGTCAGAGATTCTTGCGCGTGAACCCGCCCAATGGGGGCGTGTATAAGATGGTGGTAAATCTGTATCGTTTAAAAAATGTTCGAAAAAGACAACTCTATATACAAAACATCAACCAAGACTGACAAAATGTTGAAAAAGTGAAACCCGGCGCATGTGGCCGGGTTCTGATTTCTTGCTAGATTATTTTTTTGGGACGTTAGGCAATCGCTGCTGGGGCGGTTTTTTCCCGCCGCACCAGCAGGCGGTTCAGCGCGTTTACATAGGCCTTGGCAGAGGCCACAACCGTGTCCGTATCCGCGGCCTGCCCGGTGGCAATTTTGCCGTCTTCCTCAAGCCGCACAGAAACCGTGGCCTGTGCATCGGTGCCTTCGGTCACCGCATGCACCTGATAAAGCTGCAGGTCGACTTCATGCGGGAATATCGCCTTCACCGCGTTGAAAACCGCATCAACCGGGCCATCGCCCGTGGCGGTGATCTGGTGATCCGTCCCGTCGATGGAAAGCGTCAGGTCAGCCGATTGCGGGGCTTCGGTGCCGCAGATGACGCGCAGGAACTTGACCTGGATATGATCGTGTTCCGCATCAGATGTGCTGTCACGCATCAGGGCGATCAGGTCGTCGTCGTAGACTTCCTTCTTGCGGTCGGCCAGCGCCTTGAATCGCACAAACACATCTTTCAACTGATTGTCAGCAAGGTCAAAGCCCAGATCCTTCAGCTTCGCGCGAAGCGCTGCGCGCCCGGAATGCTTGCCCATCACGAGATTGGTTTCGGACAGGCCGATATCCTCAGGCCGCATGATTTCAAATGTTTCGGCGTTTTTCAGCATGCCATCCTGATGAATGCCGCTTTCATGGGCAAAGGCGTTTTTACCGACAATCGCCTTGTTGTATTGCACGGGAAAGCCCGAAACCGTCGCCACCTGGCGTGATATCTGCATTATTTTTGTGGTGTCGATCCGGGTTGTGTAGGGCATGATGTCATTTCTGACTTTCAGCGCCATCACCACCTCTTCCAGCGCGGTATTGCCAGCGCGTTCGCCGTCGCCATGCCAAGATCATTGTGGCAGTGGGTGGCGAAGGTGATTTCATCCGCCCCCGGCACCTTGTCGATCAGCATGGCAATAAGATCGGCACTTTCACGCGGCGCGGTATAGCCCACGGTATCGGGGATATTGATCGTTGTGGCGCCCGCCTTGATCGCAATTTCGATCACGCGACAAAGATAATCCTCCTCGGTCCGCGTGGCATCCATGGGCGACCATTGCACGTTGTCACAAAGGTTGCGCGCGTGCGTGACGGTTTCGTGGATGCGTTCGGCCATTTCGTCCTTGGTGAGGTTCGGAATCTCGCGGTGCAGGGGGGAGGTGCCGATAAAAGTGTGGATACGCGGCTGGGCTGCGTGTTTCACCGCCTCCCAACAGCGGTCGATATCCATGATATTGGCGCGGGACAGGCCGCAGATCACCGCATCCTTGCTGCGTTTGGCGATCTCGGACACAGCGGCGAAATCCCCTTCGGAGGCAATCGGAAATCCGGCCTCGATGATATCCACCCCCATTGCGTCGAGCATTTCGGCAATTTCGAGTTTTTCATCGTGCGTCATCGTCGCGCCGGGGCTTTGTTCGCCATCGCGCAGGGTGGTGTCAAAAATCAGGACGCGATCCTGTTTGTCGGGTTTGGTCATTGGATTGTCTTTCTGTCTTGCTTGAGCCTTCTGGTGACCTGGCGCCTCTACTCCCCTGAGCGGCGCGCCAGAGGGCACGCTCAGAGGCGGCTAAGCAGAAGAAGGAGGGCAG
>CAYTUW010000272.1:0-2358 GCA_964441435.1 uncultured Rhodobacterales bacterium | reverse complement strand
GATTGCACGTGCCACAGGTGCCGGAACTGCATTTCCAACCTGCTCGTACTGGGGGCCGAGCTTGTCGCCAGCAAACCGGAATGTATCGGGAAAGCCTTGAAGGCGGGCAGCTTCCCGCACGGTGATTGTCCGATCCTGCGTTGGGTGCACATATGCACCCCAATGCGGGTCGCATTTGGTGAGGAGCGTTGAGGCTAGGCCGTTTCTGTGAAGTCTGCCGTAGCGCTTTGTGTGGTCGGTCGGCTTCGCTCTTTTCATTCCATTTGTCAGCAACTCGAATGGAATATCGCGCCAATTTCCGCCCTCCGGCACATGCACCATGCGGTTCAAATTCACATCGGTCAGCCGGTGGCAGAGGTGATTGTATAGCTCGGTGCTACCGAGGCGAACATGCTTTTGGAAATCGCTCCGCAGCTTCTTGTTGCCGTACCTGGACACCTGCTGCCCGCCACCATTCTCATTTTTGGGGAGATCGCCGATAGCCTGCTCGACGGTAACCGGCTCAAGAAGCTCGAGGTCGTCCCGTGACATCCTTTTTGCGGCGCGGTGTGTTGGGAGCGGGATCAAATCAGAAGCTTTGCCGACCCGTGAAGCCAAAAAAAATACGCGTCTACGAACTTGGGGCGTGCCAAATTCCTCAGCCGACAGAGTTACAACTTCGCAGTCATAATCCATATCAGCCAGAATGGCCTTGATCTCCTCGACAACCTTTCCGCCACCAATCGTTAGAATGCCGGGAACGTTTTCCATCACCAGGCACTTTGGTCTGATCTCGGCAACCAGTTTGAGGTAGCAGCCAAAGAGCCGGGCGCGGTCGTCCTCTGCATTTCTCTTGTGATTATTGTAGCTAAACGACTGGCATGGCGGCCCGCCGATTATCGCGTCAACCTCTGGCCGATTCTCCGACGCCCACCCAGGCACGAGCTTTTCGGCCGAGATTTCAGAAATTGGGCCTTCAAGAAAGCGGGCTTCGGGAAAGTTGAGGCGAAAAGTTTCGCCGGCAGCTTGATCTAGGTCGTTGGCAGCGAGCACCGACCAACCTTCTTGGCGAAACCCCACAGCCAAGCCGCCCGCCCCGGAAAACAGGTCAATACAAATTGGCCCCTCACTCAGGATAGCGGACGGCTCATACACTACCAACTTCTGACCGGCGCTTTCCACACCAAAACCCCAGCTAATTCAATGGCTTCTCCCAGCATGCGCGAGGATGTCTAACGATTCGTGAATTTAGCGCAATTTGGGGTCAAGGGGAATCTGCAAATGAGAACAAAACACGAATATCCGGGGAATTTGGTCCAAAATCCCCAGATGCTGCTCTTGAATTTCTTGAATTAAGTTGCTAAATGTTGCGGAGGCAAATTAGGAAAGGTTAAGAAATGACGGATGAACCGAAGGAACTGGAGGCGCTGCCGGCTGGTAGCGAGCGCGTGATTTGGGAGAAAATTGGGAATACCGAGTGGGAACTTCGGGAGGTCCAGCTTGATGTTCACGATGAGGTGGCTCTGTGGGCTGAGAACCCTCGGCTCCAAACGTCGCTGATGGAGGGGTTTTCAACGGAGCTGGAACTCGAGGACGCCCTTCGGGCATCGAAGGGATACGATAATCTGAAGAAGTCGATCCTTGAGATTGGCCAGATGCAGCCAATCTACGTCCAGCGCACCAAGACGGGAAAATACCTCGTTTTGGAGGGCGCGACGCGGGCGACAATCCTACGAGAACTGGACCGCAAATACCCAACCGGCAAATATGAAGGCGTATTTCGTCGCGTGGAAGCAAAGGTTCTCCCGTCCAACTTCGGCGAAAAGGACATTGCCATTCTGCTGGCACAGATTCATGTGCGAGGTTCGGGTGTGCGCGCCTGGGGGCGCTACATCGAAGCAAAGTTCGTTCATGAAACGGTAGTAGGGCGCCCCGGTCATCCAGCCGTCATGAACCAGGCACAGTTAGCTGATGCGATGGGTAAAAATGTTTCTTGGGTCTCTCGGCTTAAGAACGCTTACGAGTTCGCCCTGAAATTCATTGAGCATGTTGACGGCGATCCCAATCCCCGCCGGCTAGCTGCTGAAAACTTCAGTACGCTCGAAGAGCTAAGCAAGGCGCGAGGAATTGGCCCGCATCTTCGTGATTTTGACAACTCGGCCTACGATGAGCTGCGTGATGAAGTCTTCGAGATGGTACGCAACAAGGTTTTTAAAGAGTACCGCGATGCACGGTTCTTAAAGGAATTTCACGATGATCCTGATGCTTGGGATCAGCTGAAGACTGGTGAAGAACACATAGCGAATAAATTAGCTCGCCAGATAGAGAGTAAGAGCAACAGCCCAAAGGCGAAGATCGCCGGGCTTCCGCAGCTCATCA
>CAYTUW010000271.1:0-2367 GCA_964441435.1 uncultured Rhodobacterales bacterium | reverse complement strand
AGAACGGGATTTCGTCGTCGATGTCACCGGCAGGTGCCGGGCCGCTGTCATAACCGCCGCCGCCTTGCGACTGGCCACCACCGCCATAGCTGCTGCTGCTGCTGCCGCCACCGCCTTCGCCGCGACCATCAAGCATGGTCAGTTCGCTGCGGTAGGGGCGCAGCACAACTTCGGTTGAATAGCGGTCATTGCCGGACTGATCCTGCCATTTGCGGGTCTCAAGCTGGCCTTCGATATAGACCTTGGACCCCTTGCGCAGATATTGCTCTGCCACGCGGCCCAGAGGTTCGGAGAAGATGGCCACGGAATGCCACTGGGTGCGCTCCTGACGCTCGCCTGTATTGCGGTCTTTCCAGGTTTCACTGGTTGCGATACGCAGGTTCACCACCTTGCCGCCATTCTGAAAGGTGCGCACCTCCGGGTCCGCCCCGAGATTGCCAATCAGGATGACCTTGTTGACGCTTCCTGCCATGTATTCGCTCCCCGAATCTTGTTTCGTTCCATCGACGTTACACCATCGAATATTGGTTAATACCAGATGAATCACGCCAAGGCTGGCGAAATCGGAATTTTCCACTATAGTTTCGCCCGAATTGGGCGGGGTGTGAATATGTTGCGCATTGGTTTGTTCGTTTGTCTTTTTCTGGTCCCGGCTATGGCCGTTGCAGAGGGGCTGATCATCGGATCCTCATCGCGCGAGCAGATATTCCGTAATCAGACAGCGGTGCTTGATCGCCGCGCAGCCCGGCAATATGCCAATTCGGTGCGCCTCCAGCCGCCGACGGTGCACACGCCGTCCATGGCGGGGGTGCCGCGCTATGATGGGCGGTATCGCGGGGAATACCTTGATATGGCGCGTTCCGCCGCGCGCCGTCATGGTGTGCCGGAGGATCTGTTTCTCAGGCTTGTGCAACAGGAATCAGGCTGGAACCCGAACGCACGCAGCCATAAGGGGGCCTTTGGGCTGGCGCAGCTGATGCCCGCGACCGCACGCTATCTGGGCGTCAATCCGCGCGATCCTTATCAAAACCTCGATGGCGGCGCGCGCTACCTGAAAGAGCAATACAACACCTTCCGGTCCTGGCGGCTTGCCCTGGCGGCCTATAATGCCGGCCCGCATGCGGTGGAACGTCACGGCGGCGTGCCGCCATACCGGGAAACGCGCAACTATGTGCGGGTGATCCTTGGCGGGTAGCAAGCAATCATACGATCCAATGCAGCGGTTCTGTGTGACTATTGCAGCATTGTTTGTTCCTTCAGCCCTGTTTGCTGATGGGCTACCAAGCGAAGGAAGCTGCGAACACCGCTATGTTCTGGGTGGCGGTTTTACCCTTACGACACATCTGAGCTGGCAAGGAAAAGCGGCGCGCCTGCGTTCTTTTGACAGAGAATATGTAGGGGAGGTTGTCGGACTGCGGGATCATGACGGTGGGTTCAAACTATCGGTCCGATACGTCGATGATATCTCGGGCCCGTCTGAGATGGTGGTGTTTTCTCTCGATAACGAAGGCACTGCCAGCTACAGGATCGGGATCGTCACCTATGATATGCTGTCAGATGGAACGCGCGTGGTCAGCAGTATCACGCCGTTTTCCGATGCGACCTGTGAGATCCACGACTGAGGCGGGGTTCTTCAAGCCCTTCGGTGCTTTCATCACCGGCCAGCGTAGAAAACCCGTCAGGGTTTGATGAGCGAAGCCTATTCCGCCGCGATCTTGATCACCGGGCCCATCTTCGCAAGGATGTCTTCGGCGAGATGGCATTTGATCTGATGGCCTGATTTCAGCGCGCGCATTGGTGGCACCTCTTTTTCGCACAGGCCCCCCGGCACCTCTGATTTCCAGCGGCAGCGTGTCTGGAACGGGCACCCCGGTGGCGGGTTCATCGCTGACGGGATATCCCCCTCAAGCACGATATGTTCCTTTTCGACACTGGTGTCGGCAATCGGCACCGCAGACAGCAGGGCCTCAGTATAAGGATGATAGGGTGGGGCAAAGACCTGATCGGTTGTGCCAAGTTCCACCACATGGCCAAGATACATCACCATCACCCGGTCGCTGAGATAACGCACGATCGACAGGTCATGGCTGATGAACAGCAGGGTTGTCTTGTTTTCGCGCTGAATGTCCATCAGCAGATCCGTGACCGCCGCCTGCACCGATACATCTAGCGCTGAAACCGGCTCATCCGCCACAACGATCTGCGCATCACCCGCAAAGGCGCGCGCAATACCAACCCGCTGCTTCTGCCCGCCAGACAGCTGGCGCGGCATGCGTTCGGCAAAGGCACGCGGCAGTTTGACAAGGTCCAGGAGTTCAAGCATCCGCTTGCGCCGCTCTGCTTCATTCGCACCAATGCCGAATATTT
>CAYTUW010000270.1:0-2369 GCA_964441435.1 uncultured Rhodobacterales bacterium | reverse complement strand
ACCCTTTCAGCCGCTACACGTCGGCGGGGTTTTCCGGCTGGAACGGGTCAAGCTGGCTTTGGGATTTGCCTGCTGTGTGCACCCGCCGATTGACGCCATGGCGGGTGATGAAATCCTCAAGTCCGAAACTGCTGTGAATGACCCCGATGGAGCCGACAATCGAACTGCTGTCCACGATGATTTCGTCAGCACTGGCGGCCAACCAATAGCCACCGGATGCCGCGATATCCTCGACAAAGGCGATGACGCTGACACCATGCTTTTCGGCCAGCCGCCGGATACGCGCGCCGATCAGCGACGATTGTGTGGGCGAGCCGCCGGGGGAGTTGATGACAAGTGCCACCGCCGTTGGTTTTCCCTTACGAAACGCCTTTTCGATCATCGGGGCGAGCTTTTCGTCGGATAGCCCGCGCTGACCGGCGACGATCTGCCCGCTGAGGCGGATCACCGATACAAGCGGCGGGGATTTCAGGAATGGGATCAATGCGCGCATGAGATTGCATGTAGATCGGACCATCGCCCTCTACAAGGCCGCGGCATAAATGCACATCGGGTGTTGCGCCCCTGCCAGAGTCATTTTTTGCTTTGACCTTTCAGCCGTGCCTCCCAGGCCTCTGGCGTATCAAGGTCGATGACCGCGCCCTCACCCGCTGTCGGGACTGCGCGCACCGCCGCCCCTTCCGCTTTGAGGATATCCCTTGCGCCCTCATCCCCGGTCAGCGCCGCAAGTTCCGCAAATAGGCGCCGCGGGAAGAGCACAGGATGCCCTTGCTTACCGGTTTCCGTGACCGCGCGGCAGATTGTGTCCCCACCGCTTTCCACCGCAGCCGTTGCCAGGGCCCGGTAATGGTCCGACGTGACATCCGGCATATCCGCCAGCGCAACAATCACCGCCTGCGTTTCCCCCGCCACCGCAGACAGCCCGGCGCGCAGGCTGGCGGCCATGCCGTCCTGCCAATCATCGGCGGAGACCTCGTTCACCGCCAGCCCTTTCAGCGTTGCCCGCCGGGCGGCGCCATCGGGCGGCAGGATCACATGCACCTTTCCAACCCCGCTATTGACGGCGGCGCGCGCGGTCCGGCGAAGCAACGGTTCCCCCTCAAGCGCGCGCAACAGCTTGTCCTCGCCGCCCATCCGGCGGCTTGCCCCGCTGGCCAGCAGCAGAATATCCACCTGCCCTGTCGCCTGTTGTCTTGGCGCACCGCGTTCCGGGATTTCCTTCAACAGCCCCCCCACTCCCATCGCAGCAATGTCATCACCGCTGACGGGCATCCCCGCTGCAAGCCGCTCCAGCACCCAATCCGCACCGTTCAGCGCAGGAGACCGGGCACACCCCGGCAGACCGACCACCTGCCGACCGCCGAGCACACCAATGAACAGCAGGTTGCCAGGGTCAACAGGCATGCCGAACCGCGTGACCTCCCCCCCCGCCGCGACAAGTGCTGCGGGTGCGACATCCGCCCGGTCCGACGTGGCAGAGGCGGTCAGGATCAGCACGACATCCTCTGACACCTGCCCCAGGGTTTCTGTCAGGGCTGCGGTTTCATGTGGCGTTTCCTTTACCGTCGATAGCGTGATGCCCAGCGCCGAAAGGCGCGCCCGCGTGATCTTTTCGGCCTTTTGAAACAGGCTGTCCTTCATCCCTTCGGTGCGCGTCAGGATCAGCGCCGCGTTGCCGCCGCGAAACGGATGCAGCGCCATTGCTCCTGCTGGCACAACCGCCTCTGCCGCCGACAGCACGTTTTCCGGCACCGCATAGGGAATGACTTTCACCGTGCCGACCAGCGCCCCCGCGCCAACGCGCGCCATGTCAGGCAGGGTCGCCAGTGTGATCGCCTCATCCACTGCGTTCAGCGCCTGGATTGCAGCGACATCCAGGGTGATCACCCCTGCGGATTTTGCCACGATGTTGACCCGCCCGCCACGGGGTTTGGTCAGCTCCAGCCCCGGTGCCAGCAGTGATTGCGCGATCCTGACAGCAGCCAAATCCTCCGCCACGTCATCGGGGGCGAGCCGCGCGACCGTCACCTCCGTTATCCCGGCCTCAGTCAGAGCGGCAATCTCAGCCGCCCCAAGCACCACGCCCTTGCCAATCCGCCGTCCAGCCGCGCGCACGGAATGGGCGAGCACCGCGCCCGCTGCCTCCGCCACCGAACAGGGTCCGAATTTCACAGCTAGACCTCCATCTTTGTCAGTTTCGCCAAGAGTTCCGCCACGTTTCTCACGCCCAGCTTACGTAGCAGCCGCGCCCGCACATCTTCAATCGTGCGCGGGGAAAGGCCAAGGGCAATTCCGATTTCCTTGCTGGTCATGCCCTGATTTAGGTAGAGCACGACTTCACGCTCGCGCGGGCTCAGCGACACCTCCGG
>CAYTUW010000269.1:0-2390 GCA_964441435.1 uncultured Rhodobacterales bacterium | reverse complement strand
TCACCGCTCCTGATGTGATTCCGCGGATCAACTGGCGCGAGAAGATGACATAGAGCACAAGCACCGGCAGTATCGCCATCGACAGCGCCGACAGCACCGCGTTCCAGTCGGTCACGAACTGGCCGATAAAGACCTGGCTGCCCAGCGTCAGTGTCTTGGTCGATTCATCGTGCGCGAGGATCAGCGGGAACCATAGGTCATTCCAGATCGGGATCATGTTGAACACCGCAACCGTCGCCATCGCGGGCCTGACCAGCGGCAGCACGAGGCGGAAAAAGATCGTGTATTCGCTCAGCCCGTCGATACGCCCCGCGTTCTTCAGATCATCGCTGACCTGGCGCATGAATTCGCTGAGGATAAACACCGCGAGCGGCAGGCCCTGCGCCGTATAGACCAGGATCAGCGCCCAGAGCGTGTTGACCAACCCCGTTGACACCATCAGTTCCAGAATGGCCACGGTGCCGATACGGATCGGGATCATGATGCCAAGCGCCAGATACAGCCCCATCAGCGTGTTGCCCTTGAACCGGTATTCCGCCAGCGCAAAGGCCGCCATCGCGCCAAAGAGCAGAATGAAAAACAGGCTGGTGACCGTCACGATCATCGAATTCTGGAAATAGCCAAAGAAATCACCCTGCTTCAGCACGGTCTCATAACCGATCATGCTGAAGCTTTCGGCATCCGGCAGCGCCAGCGGTTCGCGGAAGATTGCCTTACGGGTCTTAAAACTGTTGATCAGGATCACAAACACCGGAAACAGCGCGATCAGCACATAGGCGATCAGCACCGCATGCGCGGCGATGGTGGTGCGGAGGTTTCTGCGTGCGACGTTCATGGTACCCTCCCCCTCAGAACTGATACCGGCGCATCCGCGTCTGAATACCCCAAAGGTAGAAACAGACGCCGATCAGGATGATGACAAACATCGCCGTTGCAATCGCAGAGCCCATATGCGGATCACCCAGTTGAAGCTGGAAGCCAAAGAAGGTGCGATACATAAACGTGCCAAGGATATCGGTTGAAAAATCCGGCCCCGCCAGCGCACCCTGCGCCGCATAGATCAGATCAAAGGCATTGAAGTTGCCGACAAATGTCAGGATCGAAATAATCCCGATGGATGGCAGGATCAGCGGCAGCTTGATTTTCCAAAAGGCGCTTGCCCCGGTAATTCCGTCGATTTCCCCCGCTTCGAGAACCTCCTCCGGGATCGACAGAAGGGCGGCATAGATCAGCATCAACGGGATGCCGACGAATTGCCAGACCGAGACCAGCGCCAGCGTGGTTAGCGCATATTCCTCTTTGCCGAGCCAGGGGGCAAACAGGAATTTCAGCCCCACCGCGTCCAGCATATTGGGGGCAATGCCCCAGATCGGGCTAAGGATCAGTTTCCAGGCAAAGCCGACAATCACAAAGGACAGGATCGTCGGGATGAAGATCGCGGTGCGATAGAGATGGGCAAAGCGCAGGCGCGGATGGCTCAGGATCGCAGCCAGCAGGATTCCGATTGGGTTCTGGACCAGCATATGAATGAAAAAGAACCAGAAATTGTTGCCAAGGGCGTTCCAGAAGGCTTCGGACCAGCGCGCATCGCCAAACAATTTGCGGAAGTTGTCGAGCCCGGCAAACACGCGGATATTGTCAACTTCGGTGAACAGGGACAACCGCAACGTGTTGAACAGCGGAAAGATCATGACCGCCGTGTAGACAAGCACCGCCGGTGCCAGAAACACGATTATATGCCAGCGAAAGCGCGGTTTTTGCGTCTGTTCTGTCATGATGCCCCTCCGACCGTGAAGTCTGACCCGACGCAGCGGGCCTGCTGGTTCCGGGCGGCCGTGCCGCCCGGAACTATTTTCTCAGCTTAACCGCTCATTGCTGCGGCGCGTACCAGGCGGCGAGCCCCGCTTGCAGGCGTGCGCCTGCCTCTTCGGGGGTTTCCGCGCCTTTGATCACCTGCGCAGATGCGTTCCAGGTTTCATTTTCAAGGTTCGGCTCACCACGGCTCAGGATCTGATAGGTGGAACGGATGGTCGAATGACATTCCCCGCGCCAGCTGACAAATTCCTGCGCCAGCGGGTCCTCCATCGCCACATCATGGTTCGACAGGCTGAAGAAGCCCGGCAGCGCGTTGGCATAGAGCGACGCAAATTCAGCCGATCCAACCCAGTTGAGGAAGGTCCGCGCCGCATCCGCGTTCGGGCTTGCCGCATTCAGGCCAACCGCAATATCAGTGTGATCGGAAATGTAGCAATCATCCCCGGCCGCCGGGACTGGCGGATAGAAGGCACCCATTTCGAAATCGGCCAGGTTGTTGAACCCGCTGATTTCCCAGGATCCGGCCGGATAGATCGCCGCCCGGCCCAGCGTGAAGAGGTTCTGGCTGTCGGGAT
>CAYTUW010000268.1:0-2402 GCA_964441435.1 uncultured Rhodobacterales bacterium | reverse complement strand
CTCTGTGACACTATCGATAACGCGACGGACCGAAAACGCCTGATCCTGGCTGTGTAGTAACAGATCGTAGAACCCGGCTTCCCCTTGTTTGTGATCAACCAGATGTGGATTGCATTTGAACGGATGGCTGTCGGGGATAGCCGCAAAAACAGCCTGCGCCTGTTTCAGCCGAGCCTTTGGGGGCTGTTCGTCAAACAGCAGACCAAAAGCTTCCTGCAAGGGGTAGACCCCGCTGCGCCCGTAAGGAGCATAGACCATGAAGCCAAGCCCGCCCCCAGGTTCCAGCGCCGCCGCCAAGGCATCAAACCCGGCCTGCGGTTCAGGCAGGTGGTGCAGCACGCCGCAGCAGTCGATGTAATCGAATGGGCCATAATCGGCCGCATCCAGCAGGCTGCCGGTCACAAAGGTAATTCCCTTCAACCCCCGCACTTTGGCGCGTGCTTCCGCGACCCTGCGGGACGCTTTGGACAGGTCGATATAGGTGATGTCATAGGCGCGACCAGCACTTGTCAGAACCTGCGCAAGCTGGATCAGCGCATCCCCCGTGCCGCCGCCCGCAATCAGGGCGCGCAACGGCACTGACCAATCCCGCTGCCCGCCAAAGACGAAATGGTCAATCTCAAGCGGGTGCGAAGGTGAGCCGGTGATCAGCCGTTTCTTTTCATCCGCCGGATCGCGTTCCGGATAGGGATAGGCCTCATATTGATCCCTGACATCGCTCATGTGGGCAAATCCTCCATCAGGTTCCGTTCCAACCCCGCCGCCTGTTCCTCTGTCAGCGCTGTGCGACGGATAACCGTGGTATGGATGCTGAAGACGACAGCCCCGGTTTGTGGCAGGCGGATGAGGGATTGACGTTCAGAGCGGATGAACGGGCGGTTGGCTTGCGAACGATCCCTCGGCGTGGCCTCCCGGCGGGGGTGATAAAGCCCGGCATCTGCATAAAACAGCGCATTTGCCCGCCACAGCGGGCGTTCCGGCCTGATCGCATCAAACATGCGCTGGACGCGGCGGGCGATATTTTCATCATAGCTTTCGACAGGTGTATGGATCGCTGAAAGCGGCCGCATGAATTTTTCCGACAATGTCCAGCTTGCCGGGAAGCACAATAGCGCCGCCGTCAGCACATGTTCATCTCCCTTTCGCTCCATAATCACGAGGTCCTCCTGCAGAAGGCGCGACAGCGTGAGCAGCGGCTGCGCGCGGTCTATCGGGACAAGCACCCCATCCGGGCGCCTGACGGCATCCCCAACCTTGAAATCTGCACGGCTCGCCAGATGATCCAGCGTAAAGGCAAGCAGTTCATCTGCGGCAGAGCCTGCGCCCTCTGACAGAACCAGCACATCATCCGGGCGATCCGCAATCAGACGCGCTTTTTCCGCAAGCTGCGCTGAATAGGCCTCATCCACCTGCAACCAATCGACCATGTCCAGCGGCATGATACCCGGCAGGCGGCGCGATTTTTCAGCCATCCAGGGCGCGAAACGCAAATGCTGTTGCAGGATTTCACCGGGCATTGCCGCTTCGACCTCTCAAAACCGACATGAAACTTCGCTTTCGGGCAGGACACGGCCCCACCCGGTTTTTCATCCTTTCCTTAAATCCGAAAAGGTGCGCCAGATGAACCTCTATTCACGTGATCGCCGCAAGATCGACCCGACCAAGGGGGCCATACTGCCCGACGGAACCCCGAATGAGGCCGACCGGGTCGAAATCGGACCAACCGCGCTCGCCTACCGCGAATGGGAAGCCGCCGGGCTCACCCTGCCCGACCTGCCCCGGATGCGCGCCTTTCGGCATCAGCGGCTGGTGGATCACATCATCGCGCGGGATTACGGCGGGCTGCTGGTTTTTGATCCACTCAACATCCGCTACGCCACCGACAGCACCAATATGCAGCTTTGGAACACGCATAATCCGTTCCGCGCGGTTCTGCTCTGTGCGGATGGTTACATGGTCATGTTTGACTACAAGAATTCGCCGTTTCTGTCGGAATTCAACCCGCTGGTGCGCGAACAGCGGTCCGGCGCGTCGATGTTCTATTTTTCAACCGGCGATCGCGGGGAAGCAGCGGCGCGCGACTTTGTTGGTCAGATCACCGACCTGATGGCCGAACATGGCGGCGGCAACAGGCGGCTTGCGGTTGACAAGATTCAGATCCACGGGCTGCGCGCGCTGGAGGCGGCGGGCTTCACCGTGACCGAAGGGGAGGAACTGACCGAACGCGCCCGGGCAATCAAAGGACAGGATGAAATCAATGCGATGCGCTGCGCATCCGTCGCGTGCGAGGCCGCAATGGCCGAAATGGAACGCGCCGCCCGCGAAGGGGTGCCCACGGGCAATATGAGCGAGGATGACATCTGGGCCGTGCTCCATGCCGAGAATATCCGGCGCGGCGGTGA
>CAYTUW010000267.1:307-2494 GCA_964441435.1 uncultured Rhodobacterales bacterium | reverse complement strand
CAGTTCCTGCGTCCCCGTGACAGGCAGCGCAGTTATCGGCAAAGAGAGTCGCCCCCTCTGCCGCAAGGGCAGCATCGTGCTCCTGACCGGAGATCGCCAGCACATGCTGCGCCATCGCGCCGATTTCCTCTTCGGTCATGAAATCCCCGAAGGCGGGCATCTGTGAATATCGCCCATCAATATCCGCCTCATCCCGAATGCCGTGGCGCACAGTGAGGTAGATATCTTCTATTGAACCGCCCCAGAGCCAATCATCGTCAAGAAGGTTGGGGTAGCCCCGCGCGCCCGCTGCACCGGAGCCATGGCACTGCGCGCACCAGGTGCGGAACACGGCGCCGCCGCCGGCCGTCGCGTAGTGCTGAAGTTCTGCATCTGCCGCAATCGCGGTAAGATCCGCCGCCTCAAGCCGCGCTTCTATAGCGGCATTGGCGCCCTCGACACGGGAGATGTCCGCAGCGACCTCAGCTCGGGTGGAATAGCCCAGCAACCCGGTGGTTGCGCCACTCACAAGCGGCCAGGCCGGATAGGCAATGGTATAACCGATGCCCCAGATGATCGTCAGGTAAAAGGTCCAGAGCCACCAGCGCGGCATGGGGGTGTCGAATTCTTCGATTCCATCCCAGGAATGGCCGGTGGTTTCGATCTCTTTTGTGTCTTTGTCAGCCATCAGTCATGATCCTCCGCCGGGGTGTTTTCATGGCGAAACGGGATGTTTGCGCTGTCTTCGTGGCGCGCGCTCGAACCGGGGCGAAACACCCAGAGCACGCAGCCGACAAAAAAGGTAAACAGAAACAGCAGCATCCAGCTGTCCGCGAATTCACGCATCAGGGAATAGGTATCCATCGCGGCCTCCTATCGGCTGTCGTCCGGGTTGAAGGTTGAGAAATCAACGAGGGTGCCCAGCATCTGAAGATAGGCAATCACCGCGTCCATTTCCGAAACACCGGGCTGGCGGTCAAAATTCCTGACCTGCGCCCCCGGATAGCGTTCGACCAGCCCGTCCCAATCGCCGTCAGGGTCAGCCTGAACGGTGAAATCAAGCCGGGCATTTTCGATCATCTCATCGGTATAGGGCACGCCAACCATGCGGTGGGTTTCCAGAAGGTCGGCAATATGTTCACCGTCCAGCAGCCTGTCCTCAAGGAAGGCATATTTCGGCATGATCGATTCCGGCACCACCGCCTGCGGGTCACGCAGATGATCCAGATGCCATTCGTCCGAATAGCGCCCGCCAACCCGTGCGAGATCCGGCCCCGTGCGTTTGGAACCCCACTGATGCGGGTGGTCATACATGGATTCAGCGGCCAGGCTGTAGTGGCCGTAGCGCTCAACCTCATCGCGCATCGGGCGGATCATCTGGCTGTGGCACACATAGCAGCCTTCGCGGATATAGATGTCGCGCCCCGCCAGTTCGAGCGGTGAATAGGGGCGCATGCCTTCGACCTCTTCAATCGTATTTTCGAGATAGAAGAGTGGCGCAATTTCCACGATCCCGCCGATGGAAACCACCGCCAGGCTTGCCACCATCAGTGCGGTCACGTTTTTTTCAAGTGCCTTGTGTTTGTCGAGAATTCCCATGATCGCCCCTCCTTATTCTGCGGGCACGGCATGTGCCGCGGTTGAGGGTTGACCCTTGCGGACCGTCATCCAGAGATTCCAGACCATGATCAGCGCTCCGGTGAGGTAGAGCACCCCGCCAAGGCCGCGCACCACATACATCGGGAATTTGGCCGCGACAGTGTCCGCGAAGGAATTCACAAGGAAACCCTGGCTATCGACTTCGCGCCACATCAGGCCTTCCATAATGCCCGTAACCCACATCGACGCGGCGTAGAGCACGATGCCAATGGTGGCGAGCCAGAAGTGCCAGTTCACCGCCCGCAGCGAATAAAGCCCGGTCTTGTGCCAAAGCCGCGGAAACAGGAAGTAAAGCGCCCCGAAGGTGACCATGCCGTTCCAGCCAAGCGCGCCGGAATGCACATGTCCGATCGTCCAGTCGGTGTAATGCGACAGGGCGTTGACTGCGCGGATCGACATCATCGGGCCTTCAAAGGTCGACATGCCATAAAACGCGATCGAAATGACCATCATCTTCAGCACCGGGTCGGTGCGAAGCTTGTCCCAGGCCCCTTGCAACGTCATCAGCCCGTTGATCATCCCCCCCCAGGAAGGCATCCACAGGATCAC
>CAYTUW010000267.1:0-297 GCA_964441435.1 uncultured Rhodobacterales bacterium | reverse complement strand
AAGGAAGATCAGCGCCCAGAAGTGGATGATCGACAGTTTGTAGCTATAAACAGGACGTTCGGCCTGTTTGGGCACAAAGTAATACATCATGCCCAGAAACCCCGCCGTCAGGAAGAAACCAACCGCGTTGTGGCCATACCACCATTGGGTCATCGCATCCTGAACACCGGCGAATATCTGCACGGATTTTGAGCCAAAAATCGACACGGGGATCGAGATGTTGTTTATGATATGCAGCATCGCCACGGTGATGATGAAACCAAGGTAGAACCAGATGGCAACTTAGATATGCGGCTC
>CAYTUW010000266.1:0-2499 GCA_964441435.1 uncultured Rhodobacterales bacterium | reverse complement strand
TTGTCAGCAACATCCAGATTGGTCTGCATCTGGATCATTTGGTTTCTCCCGACCTGTGGGGGGCTTCATTGCCTGTTCCCCAGGGTTTCGATCAAACCGAAAGGTCTGTTGGCCTCAGGCCTCCAGAACCTCCCAGCGTTTCGTTTTCGATTTGGGCGCACATTCCTGAATGCGGACAGTGTCGCCTTTCTTGAAAGCGTTCTTTTCATCGTGCGCCCGGTATTTCTTGGACTTACGAATGGTTTTCTTCAGAACAGGGTGGGTGAAGCGGCGCTCAACAGAAACCGTTACGGTCTGGGCGTTGGCGTCGGATGTCACGGTGCCGGACAGGATACGTTTGGGCATGTCTCAGGCTCCCCTTATTCTGCGGCCGCGTCAGCGGCTTTTTCGTTCAGGATGGTTTTGACCTTGGCCGCATCGCGGCGCACGGTCTTGATCCGCGCGGTGTTTTCCAGCTGGCCGGTGGCCTGCTGGAAGCGCAGGTTGAACGATTCTTTCTTAAGATTTTCCAGCTCCTCACGAAGCTGATCCGGGGTCTTATCCCGAAGTTCCTGGGCGTTCATTCGCCTTTTCCTTTCAACATCACCGGCAGGCCCCTTGCCTCTTTGCGAGGGTCACCCTGATTCCAGTGGAGTACGTGGTGAAGGCCGCCGTATAAGCCTGATGGCACGGCTTTGCAAGCCCCGTTAGACAATGTTACCGGCTTCGGGTGAAATACCCGGTGAAACAGGGAACCATCAAAGCCGCGGCGGGCCGGATTTCTGGTTCAGATCATATTCGAGCCCCATGCTCAACCCCCGGCCGACCCGATGGGCCAGGTACGACCAGGCCCGGGCGACATCCGCCGGGAGTTCCTGGCGCAACACCCTATCAAACAATCCAAGCCAGCGCTCAAAATGTTCGGGTATGACATTCCCCGCAGCCAAATGCGCCTGCATCGGGTTGCCGTCGTAGTTGCGTGTTCCCAAGATTGCATTCGACCAGAAGCAGGCGATTTTTTCTTCATGCGCTGGCCAGTCAGCAACATGAACAGCAAAGACAGGTCCCAGCACATCATCGGCACGCACAAGTGCGTAGAAACGGGCGACTACCGTGCCTATCTGTTGTTGAGATACCGGAAACCTCGCAAGTGCTGTCATGTCATGAACGCCCAAATGCCCCCCAGGATAACCACCAGGTAAATCAGCATATTGAACATTGAGCGCACCAGGCCCGCATCACTTTCCGGTTCA
Organism: uncultured Rhodobacterales bacterium; assembly: GCA_964441435.1. Lineage (GTDB taxonomy): Bacteria > Pseudomonadota > Alphaproteobacteria > Rhodobacterales > Rhodobacteraceae > CAYTUW01. The sequence continues at coordinate 1,267 of CAYTUW010000266.1, read as the reverse complement.
ATCCCCAATCGTTCACAGACCTTCGTACCGGGCCAGAGGATAATATCTACAAACGTCATGTGCTATCCACTTTGGGTTTACGCTGCATTCTATAATCAGCATTCCAGATACCGATTATCTAGTCCTTTTAATTCCGCATTGCAAATGCCTATTATTAGACCATGCAACTGGACAAATTTACCGACTTCGCCCTTCGAATTCTGGTCACGCTGACGGTACACGCGCCAGAACGTCGAACCACGGCAACTATTGCGCGCACTTTCGGGCTGTCTGAACACCACTTATCAAAGGTAGCGGCTGCTTTGGCGCACGGCGGCTTCATAGTCTCTGAACGCGGGCGTGGCGGCGGGTTGGCACTTGCCCGCCCCGCCAAGGATATCAACATCGGTGCGGTTGTGCGCTATCTGAAACAAGGTGATCCCGTTGTAGAGTGCTTTGGCACCAGCAAAAATTGCCGCATTCTACCGGCCTGCGGCCTTCGGGAACCACTCCGGCAAGCACAGGAAGCTTTTTTTGCAAGCCTCGATCGTCACACCCTCGCCGAGGTGACAGATTCACGTGCAGAACTGATGGCCCTGTTGCAGAACCGTTAGAGTAATGGAAACGATCCAACGGCCACCCGTTCTTTATGGATGCTCAGTCACAGTGCGCGCGACATGACATGAGACAGCACCACCACGCCGTCCTCGAAACGATCGAGGGAAACCCTCAATCCCGATGGGCGTCAAAGAACGAAACAGTTTCGCCGATCAGCGCATCCAGTGTCTCTGCCGTGGCGAATGTATTGAACACATGGTCCATGTCGGCGCGCCAGGCCTGTTCTTCTCCCTCATGCGCAGCCAGGAGGATATCAGCGGATCCGGGCAGAACCGTTGTATCCAGCGCACCCTGCGCCACAAAAAGCGGGCCATCATAGCCTGCAATCTCTGCCGCCGGGTCATAGCTGGCGATCCCATCAAAGAACGCCCCGTTCAAGGTGAGTTCCGCACCCCACGGCAAGGTCATGTCGATGCCCTCATCCGCATCGGCAGCAGCACCAGCTGCCATAACCTCCGCCCCGAGGATGCCGGTATAGGTTTCTACCGGGTTCGCCACCGCCGCCCAGAGCGCAACCGCGTCCGGGCGATCCGTGCGGCCCGCCGCAGCGGTAGCGACCAGCCCGCCCTGGCTCCACCCCAGCAGGTAGATATCATCGCCATCAACGGCGTCGTTTGCAGCAAGGTAATCAAAGGCGGCCAGCGCATCCGCAACCTGCCCTTCAAAAGTC
>CAYTUW010000265.1:0-2503 GCA_964441435.1 uncultured Rhodobacterales bacterium | reverse complement strand
ATGGGCAGGTAGATTTGCATGAAATCCCATAGCCCTATGTGTTTGATCTTTGCAAGCGGGCAGGGCGGATGAAACCCCACAGGCCCGATCACTTCTTGTGAACTGGACTTACACTTCGTGATGGCTGGGCTGGTTCAGCGTTCTTTCACATAGGGTTCGCCACCCGCCCTTGGCGGAATGGCCTTGCCCACGAACCCGGCCAGAATCACTACGGTCAGAATGTAGGGCAGCGCCTGCATGAATTGGACCGGCACGACAAAGCTGCCGAGGTCAATCGACTGGTAACGATTGGCGATCGCTTCCAGCAGACCAAACAACAGGCAGGTGCCCATCGCCTGCCAGGGCCGCCATTTGGCAAAGATCAGCGCCGCAAGGGCGATGAACCCCCGTCCTGCGGCCATGTCTTTGACAAACCCGGCGGCCAGCCCGGTGGCAAGATATGCCCCCGCCAGCCCACAAAGTAGCCCGCAGATCAGCACCGCTGCATAGCGCAGTTTGACCACGCTGATTCCGGCAGTATCCACAGCGGCAGGGTTTTCCCCCACAGCGCGCAGGCGCAGACCGAACCGGGTACGAAACAGCACATACCAACTCAGCGGGACGGCCAGGATCGCCACATAGACAAGTGCTGTATGGCCAGATACCAGTTCCGCATAGATCGGCCCGGCAATCGGAATGTCACGTATTGCATCGGCAAAGGGCCATTCCCAGGCTTCAAACCGCCCGCCACCCTGAAGCTGCGGTGTGCGTCCGCCTAGGGCGAACCAGCTTTGCCCCACCACAACCGTCAGCCCCGCTGCGAGGAAATTGATCGCCACGCCGGAAATCAGCTGATCACCGCGGAAGGTGATCGAGGCAACGCCATGCAACAACGACAGCAGGAGCGAAATCCCAATGCCCGCAAACATGCCAAGCCAGACATTACCTGTCGCCGCCGCGACCGCCGCCGACAGAAATGCCGCGGCGAGCATCTTGCCCTCCAGCCCGATATCAAAAATCCCGCCGCGTTCGGAAAACAGCCCGGCAAGGCAGGCGAGCAGGAGCGGTGTTGCCAGCCGGACAGCCGAGTCCGAAATCTGGATGATCGTCAGGAAGAGTTCCATCACGATGTCTCCTTCTTGCGCAGGTCCATCGCGATGAAGAAGTTCTCCACCGGTCTGCGCACCATCCCGTCAAGCGCACCCGTGAACAGGATCACCAGCGCCTGGATGACAACCACCAGTTCGCGCGGGATATTTTCCCAAAGCGACAGCTCTGCGCCGCCCTGATAGAGGAACCCAAACAAAAGCGCCGCGAGGAAGACACCCACCGGGTGACTGCGCCCCATCAGGGCGACAGCGATGCCAATAAAGCCCGCGCCTTCGACCGAATTCAGGACAAGTCGCTCTGCCTCCCCCATCACGTTGTTGATCGCCATCAATCCCGCAAGGGCACCGGAAATCAGCATTGAGATCATTATGATCTTCGTTGGCGAAATGCCCGCATATTTTGCGGCACTTTCACTATGGCCAAAGGCCCGGATCGCATAACCCAGACGCGTGCGCCACATCAGAATCCAGAAGAGGAAACAACAGAGAAGGGCAACAAAGAAGGTGATATTGGCGGGCGTGTTTTTGAACATCGCACCATCCATCCAGCCAAACATGTCAAAGAATGTTGGCAGATGTGCGCCTTCAGGAAAACTGGCGGTTTCGGCCGCCATATTCCCGCGTTCCTTCAGCGTATTGGCCAGCAGATAGCCAAGCAGCGACCAGGCGATATAGTTGAACATAATCGTGGTGATCACGATATGGCTGCCCCGTTTGGCCTGAAGATAAGCGGGGATCGCGGCCCAGGCCGCACCAAAAAGCGCCCCGCCAAGGATTGCAGCGGGCAGGGCCACGGTCCAGTGTGGCCAGTCAATCGACAGGCAGACCAACGCGACCCCAAGCCCGCCTAACGTGGCCTGGCCTTCGCCGCCGATATTGAACATGCGCGCATGAAAGGCGATCGCCACCGCCAGCCCGGTGAACAGGAAGTTGGTTGTGTAATAAAGCGTGTAACCCCAGCCGTAAGACGACCCAAAGGCGCCGTCGATCATCGTTTTGATTGCGACAATCGGGTCCTTGCCTATGGCGAGGATCACGAGACCGGAGATAAAGAAAGCGAGGATCAGGTTGATCGCGGGGATCAGGGCAACATCGGCCCAGCGTGGCATTTTTTGCATCAGGCGGCCTCCCCGTTCATCCCGGCCATCAAAAGGCCAAGTTCCTTTTCATCGGTTTGATCGGGCAGGCGCTCGCCCATGATCTGACCGTCAAACATCACCGCTATGCGGTCCGAAAGCGACAGGATTTCCTCAAGCTCCACCGAGACGAGCAGGATCGCCTTTCCCTGATCGCGCAAGCGCACGATTTGCTGGTGGATGAATTCAATCGCGCCAATATCCACGCCACGGGTCGGCTGCCCGACCAGCAGCAGATCCGGGTTGCGTTCGATTTCCCGTGCCAGCACGATTTTCTGC
>CAYTUW010000264.1:0-2537 GCA_964441435.1 uncultured Rhodobacterales bacterium | reverse complement strand
GAACCCATTGTCTTGATCACACCACGCACAGCCGCAACAATGCCGAGAGCCGGCAGCGCATCTGCCACGGACTGCAAGGCATGGCTTGAATGAAGGGCATGGTGCTGGTTTGCTTCCATCCGCTTTTCAAGGACTTCTTCGACCTGATGCGGATCGTCGTAGTTCATGGAGGCGGATCGAAGCGTATCACAAATCAGGTTGATCGCTTCCTTATCTGTCAGAATTTTTGGATAGCGAGAAAAGATTGCGGATTCTTCCGGTGCTTCGATATGCTCTTCCAATCCGACAGGGTTCTGTTTGGCCAGGCGGACAAGTTCGAACAGCAGGCACAGAAGATCACGATAGTCCTCCGGCTTCCATTTGACACCTTTGAAAACCTTTCCAATGTCCTTCAGCGTGTGCTTAATCGCGGAAATATCATTTGAAATCACAAATGCACCAACCGCTGCACCACCGATCATGGTGATTTCAAACGGGAGCGATTTCAGGATAATCCCCATCTTACCCCCGGCGGCGATATAGCCGCCAAAGACCATGACGAAGATGATGACGATACCGACTATACCAATCACGCTAGGCGCCCTTTCCCGGATGGGTTTTCACAAGTTTTCACATGTAGGGGTTAAAGAAATATCAGCGTGGCAGGATTAGTTGGTCGGCGCCCCGGCATTCCGGCCTGCCAACACAACGCTGATCGTATAGGCGGTCTGTGGATCAAGCCCTGCCATGATGGCTGCCGCCGCATCCGGCCGCATCCGGCCCAGAAAACCGGCGGAAAACTCCGGGGCCATGGTTTCAAAAAGTGCAGCAGCCTCTGCCGCCTTCATATTCTCGTAGACAGCAGTTAGCCTTGCGATGTCCTCTTCTGCGGCAGTTTCACTGCGTGCCATGGTGCGGGCGAGCGCATCTTCTGCCGCGATAAGATCCTGCAGGTTCTGCTCAAAAGAAGCCTCCGCAACCTGCAATACCTGCAACCTGTCGGCCAGTTGTTGTTCCGCCGTTTCAACGCGCCTTTCCCGTGCCTCAAGGTCATGCAACAACGCCGCGAGGTCCGGTTCTGGCGCACATTGCAACGGTTCCTGCGGTGCCGGTGCCTCCGTCATCCCGGCGATTTCGCGCGCGATTGCCTGTCCCGCATCACCCCCCAGCCGCAATAGACCGGACATCAGGAACAAAAATGCCACGATGAGTAGGACGCTGCGCGCGGGTCGGCGTGGCGATCCCATCGTCTGCTTTGTAGAGATCATTCCGCCGCCTCCTGTGCTGAAACCCGATGCCGCAGAAACAAAACCCCCGGATCATTGGCGCCCGGCATTGGTTCCGCCGGGTCCGCTCCTGCAGCGTCCGCTTTCTCGGCTTTTTCGGACAAACGTGCAGCGGCAGCCTGAGGTGGGTGTTCCGGAAGGTCATGCATGGCTGCAACCAGAAGCTCCAGCCGTTTTGCCACACCTTCAGCACGATCTGTCAGCGATTCCAGCGAGGTTGTTGAGTTTTTTGCTGCTGCTTCGGCCTGTTGCAGCGTTTTTGTCATATCATCGACCTGAACGCTCAACACAGCAACGGCACCGCCAACCCCACGTTCAAGATCATTGAATTTCGCCAGGCGTCGCGCGAGGACATAGCAATAGAATGTTGCGCCCAGCGCTGCGGCAATAAGAATTATGTCAGCGATCAAACCCATTTGTTTTCCTAGTTCAGCACAAATTCGCTTACCAACAGGTCACGGATCCGCCCCTCACCCGTTACGACCTGAACCCTGCGCAACATCTGCGCACGTAATCGGATCAGGGCTGTTGGTTCTTCCAGTTCCGCCACATCCACTGCACGCAGATACCCGTTCAAAACGTCAAGCACGCGCGGCATCAAATGTTCCACCTCGCCTTGGTGGCTGGCGTCAACCTCCAGCTGAGCGACAAAACGCAGATGCGTATTTCGGCCACGCGGCCCGAGGCTGATCACAAGCGGTGGAACCGGCAGGAACGCAATCGCGTCATCCGCGGGCAGGCCCGGTATCGCAGAGCCATCCCCATGGTCGCCTTCCGCAGCATGGGTATCAGTGGTGGGATTTTTCGCGCCGACACCCGGAATCAGCCCCGCATCAACCGCAAACATCCCACCACCGGCGCCAAGTGCAGCCATAACCAGCCCGACAATCAACGGCTTTTTCGATTTCTTTCCGGTGCCTTCGCCTTCGGGCGCAACATTTGTTTCCGTGTCTGCCATAGCCAAACCATCCCATGTCTGACCCCCATATAATCCTGCAAGAGCTAACCGATTATTAAGGCTGTTGTCGGAATGTTCCGGTGCGCAAGGCAGAAGTCATCGCACAATCGGAGGGTACATTGCAGCAGCTTCAAACAATCTGGTCCGGGTTGGACATGCGTCGCCGATTGATTGCATTTCTTGCTGCGGCAGCAATGTTCGGGGCTGTTATTACTATGTCACGCATGGCCACTTCACCTGCAATGTCACTATTGTATGCTGGCCTTGAACCCGGCCTGGCGGGCCGGCGCCTGGCCTTGTCCGGCCGGCAGGCA
>CAYTUW010000263.1:0-2543 GCA_964441435.1 uncultured Rhodobacterales bacterium | reverse complement strand
GGTGCCAAGACGGGCCGCGATGGCGTTGGCGGTGCCACGATGGCGAGCGCGGAGTTCGATGACACGATCGAAGAAAAACGCCCCACCGTGCAGGTGGGTGATCCCTTCACCGAAAAACGCCTGATGGAAGCAACCCTTGAACTGATGCGGACAGGCGCTGTGATTTCCATCCAGGATATGGGCGCGGCAGGCCTGACCTGCTCTGCCGTGGAAATGGGTGACAAGGGCGGGCTTGGCGTCAAGCTGAACCTCGAAGACGTGCCCCAACGCGAAGAGAACATGACCGCCTATGAGATGATGTTGTCCGAAAGCCAGGAACGCATGTTGATGGTCCTGAAACCTGACCTTGAAGCCGAAGCACGCGCGGTGTTCGACAAATGGGACCTTGATTTTGCGATTGTCGGCGAAACCATTGCAGAGGATCGTTTCCTCATCACGCTGAATGGTGAGGTAAAGGCCGATCTGCCGCTGTCACGCCTTGCCTCCTCCGCCCCGGAGTATGATCGCCCCTATGAGGAAACCCCTGCCGCCGCACCGCTTACCGATACGCCGGAGATTGACCCGATTGACGGGCTGCGCGCCCTTCTCTCCTCTCCGAACTACGCGGGCAAGCAATGGGTCTATGAACAATATGATACGATGGTCATGGGCGACACCGCACGCCTGCCGGGCCTTGGCGCGGGTGTGATCCGCGTGCATGGCACGGAAAAGCTGCTGGCCTTCACCTCGGATGTCACGCCGCGCTACGTCAAAGCCAACCCGACCGAGGGTGGCAAACAAGCCGTGGCAGAGGCCTATCGCAACCTCACCGCTGTTGGGGCGAAACCGCTGGCCAGCACCGACAACCTCAACTTCGGCAACCCCGAAAAACCCGCGATCATGGGCCAGTTTGTCGGCGCGATCAAAGGGATTGGTGCGGCCTGTGCAGCACTTGATATGCCCATCGTTTCGGGCAATGTCAGTCTTTATAATGAAACCGACGGCAAGGGCATCCTGCCCACCCCGACCATCGGTGCGGTCGGCCTGATCAACGGCGAGGAACATCTGATCAACGGCACCGCGCGGGACGGCCACATTGCGCTGCTCATCGGGGAAACCAAAGGACACCTCGGTCAATCCGCCCTCCTGAAAGAGGCCTTCGGGCGCGAAGACGGTGACGCCCCCGCCGTTGATCTGGCGACTGAAAAGCGCGCAGGCGATTTCGTCCGGGACAACGCGGCACTGATCCGCGCCTGCACCGACCTGTCCGATGGTGGGCTGGCGCTCGCGGCGTTCGAGATGGCCGAAGCCGGGGGGGTTGGTATCACCATTGATAAGGGAGACACAGCAACACTCTTTGGCGAGGATCAGGCGCGTTACCTTATTGCGTGCAACTTTGATCAGGCGGAGGCGCTGTTTGTCGCCGCTGCCGACGCCGGGGTTCCGATTGCGACCATCGGCAAGTTCACGGGCGACGAAGTCAGTCTGAACGGCGCATCAGCCAGCCTGGTGGAGCTTGCGACGCTCTACCGGCGCAGTTTTGCGGCGGCCATCGTTTGATGCGCGATCTTGCAGCGCGGCTTACACCGGGGTGTGACCGTTGCGCTGCGCTGTGTTGCATCGCGCTCGACATCGACAAGGGGGATGCTTTTCCCATCGACAAACCCGCAGGCCAGCGGTGCCCGAACCTGACGGCGACAAACCAATGCGCGATTCATCCGGATCTGAAAAAGCGCGGCTACCACGGCTGTATCGCCTTTGATTGTCGTGGCGCCGGGCAACTGGTCACGCAGGAGCTGCACAGCACGCCGAGAGGTCAGCTGGATGCCACAGCCCCAACTGTGGCACACGATTTTAGCCGAGCCCGACAGATTCAAAAGCTGCTTGAACTCATTTACTTTGCAAAACGATTACCTCTTTCAGCAAGCGAACAGCGCGAAAGAGACCGCCTTGAAACGATCCTTGCCCCGGATGCGGGGTTTACCCGTCAAAGCTTTGATAACCTTCCGCTAAAGGAAATTGACCAGCAGGTGCATGCCTTCCTTGCACCCTTGAAACGTCTTGCAGCCCCATCCCGACGCGCCTAAATGTAAGACAACAGCAACAAAGGAATGCCCGCATGGCGATCGAAGCCCGCGAAATCGAAGACCTCATCCGGGAAAGTTTCCCAGAGGCGAAAATCACCATCACCGACCTCGCGGGTGACGGCAATCACTATGCCGCAGAGGTGATTGACGAAAGTTTTCGCGGTCAGAACCGCGTACAGCAGCAACGCGCCGTTTATGCAGCACTCAAAGGCAAGATGGATGGATCAGCAGGCGAATTGCACGCGCTGGCACTGACAACAAAGGCACCGGAGTGAATGGTATTCCGTCTATTGTCGGCGTGTACATTATCCTAGGGATACTGTTTGTTCCCCTGCTGATAATTGGTGCGCCGGGATTAGCGATCCACTATTGGCACAAATGGAAGACACAAGACAGTCAAAACAATTTGACTGAGGAGAAAAAGAAATGACTTAAGCAAAGACCCAGATCGAAGAAACCGTCAAAGCCAATGACATC
>CAYTUW010000262.1:0-2561 GCA_964441435.1 uncultured Rhodobacterales bacterium | reverse complement strand
GCGAAGTCGAGGTTTACCTGAACCGTGCAGGTCCGATACATCATCTGCGTGCCATGGGTGCCGACGCGGCCCATGTAATCGGTCATCAGCTTGTAGCGACCTTTCGGCATCATCGGCATCTGGTCATGCGACCAGATCGGTGCGGCCCCCAGCCCGATAAAGCCAACGCCAACTTTGTCAGCAATGCCTTTTACATCGCGCAGGTGAGCGTTCACCTCGTCACAGGTTTCATGGATGGTTTCCAGCGGCGCGCCGGACAATTCCAACTGCCCACCCGGCTCCAGGCTGACATTCGCACCGTCCTTTTCCAATCCGATCAGGTTGCCGCCCTCAAGGATCGGCGACCAGCCGAATTGGTCACGCAGCCCTTCCAGAACCGCCGTGATCGACCGTTCCCCGGCATAGGGCAGCGGTTTCAGCGTGTCCTTGCAATAGCCGAATTTCTCGTGCTCCGTGCCGATCCGCCAATCCTCTTTCGGTTTGCACCCTTCGGCCAGATATTCGGCAAGCTGTTCGCGCCGTTCGATCGGGCCGCCACCGGATTGGGGGATGGACATGGGCGCTCTCCTCTTTTGCCGTTTTCAAGAGCTAATGTTTTGGCGGCCGGGGTTCAATCGCCTTTTTGCCAGATGAGGAAGCGATCACGCGCCGTTGATCCCGAGGCCCGTATCACCGCGTCATAGTTTGCCCCCGGAAACCCGGCGAGCATGTCGATCAAAACCCCCGCGCCCTCGGCGGAGGCAGGGATGCGTAGCAGGCTTTGATCGTTGAGTGCAAACAGCCAGAACATATCATCGGAAATGGGGCCGCTGTCGGTTGTCACAATCTCGATCCTGGTGACATCATCAAGCGAAAAGCGCACCCCTCCCTCGGCAGCGAAATAGCTGAGTTGCCGCTCCGTTACCTCAATCACCCCCGGTCCGCCGTGGCTGATGCGGATGCGCGCGCGTTGCCAGCCTGTCCAGCCGAGCGCCCCACCGGCAAGGATAAGCGCGTATCCCAGAAACGCCAACGCACCAAAGCTGCGCGCGGCGAACCACAGGCCGATGACAAGAAGGGCAACGCCGACGATAGCTCCTTGCCACCTGCGCAACCGGGCGGCCGCTTCGGGGCGGATGAAGCTCACCGCCAATCCCCCTGTGTCGCCTGCCACAGGGTCAGTGCCGCCACCGCGGCGGTATCGGCGCGCAGGATGCGGGGACCAAGCGCAACCGGACGCACGAAGGGGAGGGCTGCAAGCCTCTCCCGCTCCTGCGGTGAAAACCCGCCTTCCGGCCCGATCAGGATTGCGGCAGGTGCCCCGTCCTCCGCGAGAAAGCCCGAAAGGGCTGACGAGCGCCCCGCCGCAGATTCGTCGCAGTAGTAAAGCACCCTCTCATCCGGCCAATCCTCCAGCACCCGATCAAGCCGCACCATCTCTGCAACCTCCGGCACATAGGTGGCGCCGCATTGCTCCGCCGCTTCAACCGCATGGGCCTGCTGGCGGTCTCTTCTCAGACGTTCCGAATTGATGAACTGGGTCTGGACCGGGCATAGCCTCCGCACCCCCATCTCCACCGCCTTTTCCACGATGAAATCCGTGCGGGCCTTTTTGACAGGGGCAAACAGCAGCCACAGGTTCGGCGGCATCACCAGCGGGCGGGTGGCGGCCCGAGCCGTCAGAACAGCGCCACGCTTTCCTGCCTCAGTGACCTCCGCCAGGTATTCCCCGTCGCGCCCGTTAAACAGCAGTATCTGCGCCCCTACACCCAGCCGCATCACCCCAAACAGGTAATGTGCCGCAGGTTTGTCCAGCACAATGGATTGGCCTTCGGCCAGATCCTGTTCTACATAAAGTCTGATCTTAGCTTTCGCAGTCATGGGGCGGACCATATGGCCGACAACAGCCAAACGCCAGAGGTGGAACAGCCCGTCGACGGGCAGGTGGCCGATGCCTATGACCTGAACTGGGTTGATTACCGCGCCCCGGCCTGGAGCCGCCCCTACCTGCGCCTGTCGCGCGCCGACCGCCCCATCGGCACATGGTTGCTGCTGCTGCCCTGCTGGTGGGGGCTGGCCCTTGCGGCGGCATCTGACGCGCCCACACTGTTTGACCTCTGGATCGCGCTTGGCTGCGGCATCGGTGCCATTGCCATGCGCGGCGCGGGCTGCACCTGGAACGACATTACTGATCGCAGGTTTGACGCTGAAGTCGAACGCACCCGATCCAGACCGCTGCCATCCGGGCAGGTTACGGTTCTACAGGCTGTGATCTGGATGGGTGTTCAGGCGTTGGTGGGGCTGGCGATCCTGCTGACCTTCAATCTGAACGCGGTTCTACTGGGCATTGCGTCCCTTGTTCTGGTGGCGATCTACCCCTTTGCCAAGCGCTTCACCTGGTGGCCACAGGTCTTTCTTGGGCTGGCCTTCAACTGGGGGGCATTGCTGGCCTGGACCGCCCATCGCGGGACGCTGGAGCCACCGGCGATTGCGCTTTACCTGGCGGGAATTGCCTGGACTTTGTTCTATGACACGATCTATGCCCATCAGGACAAAGAAGACGACGCGCTGATCGGGGTGAA
>CAYTUW010000261.1:0-2566 GCA_964441435.1 uncultured Rhodobacterales bacterium | reverse complement strand
AGCCCGAACAGCGGCAGCTTCTTCCTCTGGGATGCTGGTGACGGACCGACCGGCGCGGTCGCTGGCTACGCGCGTGAAGGGTCAACTACCGATGTTGCGGGGGAACTGACCGCGCTGATCCAGACCCAGCGGGCCTATTCATCAAATGCCAAGGTCATTCAGACCGTGGATGAGATGTTGCAGGAAACCACAAATATCAAACGGTGATCCGGGGCTGAGGGGCTAACGGGTAACAGATGAGTATTTCGGCTTCCCTTGCCAACGCGCTTACGGGCCTGACGGCCACATCCCGCCGGGCGGAGGCAATATCTGCCAATGTCGCAAACGCCTCAACACCAGGTTATGGGGTGCGTCAGGTCAACCTGTCCTCTACGGCGATCGGGGGGGAAGGTGGTGGTGTCCGGGTAGATGGCATCAGCAGATTGGTCGACGAAGGTATCATCCAGGATCGCCGCCTGACCGATGCAATGCTAGGCGATGCCGAGACCCGTTCCGGGTTTTATGCCCGTCTTGAGGACGCGCTGGGTGTTTCTGGCGATCCCGGATCGCTTTCCGCCCGGATCGCGGCGTATGATGCCGCTCTTGTTGCCGCAGCAAGTCGGCCCGATTCCGACGTACGCCTTGGTAATGTTGTCACGACGGCAAAGGCGCTGATGGCCCACCTTGGCAATACCTCCACCGGAATTCAGGCGGAGCGGATGTCAGCGGATCGCGCGATTGCCCAAGAGGTTGAGACCCTGAATGCATCGCTGCAGCAGGTTCAGGAACTCAATATCAAGATCACGGCGCAACTTAGCAAAGACCAAAATGCCGCGGCATTGATGGATGAACGCCAAAGGGTGATCGACGGTATTTCCGCCATCGTGCCGATCCGGCAGATCGGCCGGGATCATGGGCAGGTTGCTCTTTACACTGCGGGTGGGGTGTCATTGCTTGATGGCAAGGCTGCGGAAATCACATTCACACCGACGGCAACGATCACGCCAGACATGCATCTTGGTGCGAGCGTCCTTTCGGGGCTTGCCATCAATGGGGTGGCGCATGACACCGACAGCGATATCAGTCGCCTGTCCGGTGGCTCGCTTATCGCGCATTTCGCGATCAGGGATGAGGCGGCGGTTGAGGCGCAGGCTCAACTTGATGCTGTCGCCCGCGATCTTGTTGAGAGGTTTCAGAATCCCGCTGTTGATCCGACACTCGGCCCAACCGACCCGGGGATGTTTACGGATTCCGGCGGGTTTTTTGATACCCTGAACACCGAAGGAATCAGCCAGCGATTGACGTTGAATTCCGCGCTTGACCCGTCGGTGGGGGGGGCGTTTTTTCGCCTGCGTGACGGGATTGGGGCGACTGCGCCAGGCGACGTGGGCAATGCAACCCAGCTCCAGGCGCTCCACGCTGCGCTGAATGTCGAACGCTCGGCGACCGGTGGTGGGCTATCGGGTCGAAATCAGGGGTTCGCCGCACTCAGTGGGGAGCTTGTGTCCCAAGTCGCAAGCGCGCGCCAGCATAGTGACACATTGACGATTTTTGCTTCCGTGCAGGCCGCTACATACCGCGAAATCGAACTCCAGAACGGGGTCGATACAGACCAGCAGATGCAGGAGCTTCTGGTCGTCGAAGCGGCGTTTGCCGCGAATGCAAAGGTTGTGCAGGTTGCTGATGAACTGCTGGATATATTGACAGGATTATAGATGAGCGGGCTGAATTCCATAGGTGACATGGCGCAGCATTTCTTTCTGCAGCGCCAGCTGTATCAGCTGAAATCTGACATGAATACGCTGGCACAGGAACTGTCGAGCGGCAGATCCAGCGACATTTCGGCCAAGCTCGGCGGCGATTTTTCCGCTTTGTCTGGCATTGATCACACCCTTGCCCAGCTTGGAGCATTCCAGCGGTCCAACGACGAAGCAGCACTGTTCACCCAATCGGTTCAGGCCGCCCTGGGCGCGGTTCAATCCCTGGCCGGATCGACAGCGCCAGCGCTGTTGTCTGCTGCGGACACCGGATTTGAGAACCACCTTGGGCCAGCGGTCCATGACGCGCGATCCAAGTTTGACGAAGCTGTAGCGGTATTGAACAGAGAGGTGGCAGGCCGTTCGCTTTTCGCAGGCGCGGCAACTGATGCGCGCCCGTTGGTGGATGCCTCTGCGATGCTTGCGGACATACAGGCCGCCATTGCGCTTGAAACGACGGCTGCGGGTGTTCGGAGCGTTGTTAATACCTGGTTTGATGATCCCGGCGGAGGTTTTGAAACCATGGCATATCTGGGGGCCACAACGAACCTTGCCCCGTTCCAGACCGGGCGGGAAGAAACCGCGCAGTTGGATGTTCGCGCAGACGATGATTCCGTCCGCACCACGTTGAAGGGGTTTGCGCTGGCTGCACTTGTCGCTGAGGGGGCATTGGCTGCCTCGTCGGCTGAACGGTCACAACTTGTGCGTCAGGCAGGCGAAGTTCTGTTTGCCGGAGAGGGGGCTATCCTGGCGCAACGGGCTGAACTCGGCATCATCGAAGAACGTATAGAACGCGCCGCTGTTGCGAACGGGATAGAAATTACCGGCCT
>CAYTUW010000260.1:0-2584 GCA_964441435.1 uncultured Rhodobacterales bacterium | reverse complement strand
ATCAGATCCTCATAACGCCATTCGACGGCATTTGGGCGATCGTAATTCCAGCGCGTCATCTCGGTCATGGTACGATGATGTTTTTGCTCCATTTCAAACAAAAACTGGGCATTCAGGTTAGGCAAGGCCCTCAGGTGCTCTTGATACGTCTTACCCCCCAGTTCTTCGCGTGGCTTGTGCAGGAAACGTTCGTTTGTGTTCTTTAGGTGATAGTGCAACCCTGAAATCAAGACATCCCTGGGATCCCGGATCAGATGCACAATCTGCACGTCAGGTCGGCCAAGCAGGCTCTCTGAAAACTGAGACTGCCAGTTCACAACCATCGCCCGCCCGGTCTCTGGCAGCCAATCCAGATTCTTGTACATATATCTGCGCTGGTTGTGAAAGGTGATGCCAAACCGCTTGCACATCGCGGTCACGACTTTGTGCATCCAGACCGTCCCGGTCTTATGATGGGTGCCGACACATAATATGCGCGCTTTGCTTTCCGCCATTGCGCCTACCTCAGCAATACCGGCAGCCCTTCGCGGGCGAGGCATTCAATGGTGGCAGGGCGCGTGACGATGTTGGTCACAATCTCAACGGTGGAGGCCGTCGGCCCGGTGACCGCATCGCCGGCAAGGGACAACAGTTCGGTTGCGTTGGCGTTGTCGATCACACAATCCGTGGCCGGTTCCAGCGGCACACCGGGGAAGCGTTCCTGAAGCACCGGACGGACAGATTGCTTTGCCGCATCGCGAGCAAGGTCGTCACGCTGCGCCTCGGTGCAGGCGAACAGAACCAACGGCAGGATGATAAGGGTCAGGCGCGTCACGTGTTGGCCCCAAGAGTGATGCCAAAGGTTGCTGGCAGCGCTTCGCCATTCATCCGGCGCGCCATGCAATCGGCCATAAACGCCTCTTCGCTTTGCGGATCAAACACCCGGTTGTCGATGGTGATGGTGCCACCGGCACTTACACCCCTGTTGCCGATCCCGACACCAACCTGTCCTTCCACCCCATCCGCGCGGGCAAGATCCTGACGGCAGAGTTCTTCTGCCCGTTCAGGCGTCATCGGCACCGTGGCACAACCCGCAAGCATGGCCGCCACCGCTATGAGGGAACCGCGCATCAGTAAACCCGCGCCTTCGGTGCTATTTTCTTGAGGTCAATGCCGCCCTCATTCACCGTTGTCAGCGGGTCAAGATGCACAGGACGATAATCCAGCGTCACCTTGTTACCGTCAATCGTTGCAAGGCTATGCTTGCGCCACTTCTTATCGTCGCGGTCGGGGTAATCCTCATGCGCGTGGGCGCCACGGCTTTCCTTGCGCGCCTCCGCCCCGACGATCGTGGCCAGCGCGTTCGGCATGAGGTTGGTGAGTTCGAGCGTTTCCATCAGGTCGGAGTTCCAGACCAGCGTGCGGTCGGTGACTTTCAGATCATCTACCTTCGCCGCAACCGCTCCCATCTTCTTCACCCCGTCAGCGAGCGTCTTGTCGGTACGGAAAACGGCAGCATCGGCCTGCATGGTTTTCTGCATCTCAAGCCGCAAATCAGCGGTCGGCACGGCACCATCGGCATGGCGCAGTCCGTCAAAACGATCAAGGGCCGCGTCAACTGACGCAGAGTTCAACGCCGGATTCGGTGCGGATGCATCCACAACCTCACCAGCGCGGATCGCGGCAGCACGGCCAAAAACCACGAGGTCAATAAGCGAATTTGACCCCAGACGGTTCGCCCCATGGACGGAGGCGCAGCCTGCCTCCCCCACCGCCATAAGGCCTGGCGCGATGGCATCGGGGTCTTTCTTGGTCGGGTTCAGCACTTCGCCCCAGTAATTCGTCGGAATACCACCCATGTTGTAATGCACGGTCGGCAGGACGGGGATCGGTTCTTTCGTCAGGTCAACCCCGGCGAAGATACGGGCCGACTCTGAAATGCCCGGCAACCGTTCAGCCAGTGTTTCCGGTGGCAGGTGATTGAGGTGCAGGTGGATGTGGTCCCCTTCGGCCCCGACGCCACGCCCTTCGCGGATTTCCATGGTCATGCAACGGCTGACCACGTCACGGCTCGCCAAATCCTTATAGGTCGGGGCGTAGCGTTCCATGAAGCGTTCGCCTTCGGAATTGGTGAGGTAGCCCCCCTCACCCCGCGCGCCTTCGGTAATCAGACAGCCGGAGCCATAAATCCCGGTCGGGTGGAATTGCACAAATTCCATATCCTGAAGCGGCAACCCCGCGCGGGCCACCATCCCGCCACCGTCACCGGTGCAGGTATGGGCCGAGGTTGCACTGAAATACGCCCGCCCATATCCGCCGGTCGCCAGAACGACCATTTTGGCGTTGAAGACGTGGATCGTGCCATCGTCGAGCTTCCAGCAGACAACGCCCTGGCATTGGCCGTCTTCGGACATAACCAGGTCAATGGCGAAATATTCGATGTAGAATTCGGCGTTGTGCTTCAGGCTTTGGCCATAAAGCGTGTGCAGGATCGCGTGTCCCGTCCGGTCGGCGGCAGCACAGGTGCGTTGCACGGGCGGGCCTTCGCCAAATTCGGTGGTGTGGCCGCCGAACGGTCGCTGGTAAATCCTGCCTTCTTCGGTGC
>CAYTUW010000259.1:0-2615 GCA_964441435.1 uncultured Rhodobacterales bacterium | reverse complement strand
GCCTGAGCCTGAGCCTGAGCCTGAGCCTGAGCCTGAGCCTGAGCCTGAGCCTGAGAAAACAGCTGACCCAGGCCCGAAATCCGCGCAAGAGGAAACTGCATCTCTTGCCGAACTAAAATCGGACGCCACGTCAATCACGCCGGAAACCGATAAAAAAACCGGGCTGATCGGGCGCTTGCTTGGCCGTGGCGAAACGAAAAAAACCCTCCGGCGCGAGCTTGACGATGACATGCTCGAACAGCTTGAAGAGCTGCTGATCACCGCCGATATGGGTGTGGAAACCGCGATGCGGGTGACTGCAAACATGGCGGAGGGGCGGTTTGGCAAACGGCTTTCCGTCAATGAAATCAAAACCCTGCTTGCCAACGAAGTGGCCCGGATCATGGAACCTGTGGCCCGGCCAATGCCGCTTTACCCCAAGACGCCGCAGGTGGTTCTGGTCGTTGGCGTTAACGGATCGGGCAAAACCACAACCATCGGCAAGCTGGCCAGCCAGTTCCGCGCAGCGGGCAAATCCGTGGTCATTGCCGCTGGTGATACATTTCGTGCGGCGGCAGTGGAACAGTTGCAGGTCTGGGGGGATCGCGCCGGTGTGCCGGTTCTGACCGCACCCGAAGGATCGGATCCAGCGAGCCTTGCCTATGATGCGATGGTGCAGGCTGAACGCGATGGTGCTGATCTGTTGATGATCGACACGGCAGGGCGGCTGCAGAACCGTGCCGACCTGATGGAGGAACTGGCCAAGATCGTGCGCGTCATCCGCAAGAAAGATGAGACCGCACCGCACAACACGCTGCTGGTGCTGGACGCGACCACGGGGCAGAACGCAGTGAGCCAGGTTGAAACCTTTCAAAAGCTCGCGGATGTGTCTGGGTTGGTCATGACAAAGCTTGACGGCACCGCAAAAGGCGGGGTTCTGGTTGCATTGGCCGATAAGTTCGGGCTACCAATTCATGCGATTGGCGTGGGGGAACAGATAGATGATCTTGCGCCGTTTGATCCCGAAGAATTTGCAACGGCGTTGACAGGACGGGAGACCTGAACAATGCGCCTTACGACACGCTGCCTAGCCCTATCGCTAAGCCTGCTTTTGCCCAATGCCACATTTGCGGATCAGCGCACCTGTGCCGCGGAATGGGATTGGCTGACCGAACGCGCCGAACTGACGGCTGCAACACGATTTGCCCCGGCCTACCTTGGTGATGGCGCCTGCCGGGTGCGTGGGGTGACGCTGACGGGAGGGGACCGCGTCGCCTATGAGGCAGCTGCAATCACCTGGCAGATCGACGGTTTGGATCAGGCCATGGCAGGCACCGCGCTGCCCCATGCCGCAACCCTGAACATCGAAGATTTTCGCACCACGCCACAGACCGGGGATGGTGCCACGGATTACATCTTCAGTGCACGACAGGCCGGGCGTGGGATCAACGCCAACCTGTCCTTCAACTGGGATGAAACAAGCCGCGACCTGACCCTGCATCGGCTGGAAATCGACCCATGGGGGGAGGATACGCTTAGCCTCAGCGCACAGCTTTCGGGCGTCGATCTGTCGTCCGTGTCAGCCCTACAGGTCAGCATCGGAAGCATGGCGCTGCACAAATTGGAACTCGACGTGACCAGCAGAGGGCTGTTTGAAGATTATATCCTGCTGCCGCTCGGCCTGCACGTTATCACGGATTCCGCCGATCCGGATGGCCAGGTTGCGACGCAAAAGGCCGAGACGGCGCGCATTATTGACCTGTTGCCGATTGCTGCCGTCAGCGGCACAAGCCGTGCTGCGCTCAAGTCACTTGTGGCGGACATGCCAAATCCACGTGGGCGGTTGCGCCTTGACCTTGATACCGATGCAGGCGTGGGCCTCCCCCGCCTGATTGCCTTTGGCGCGGCCTCTGACGGTGATATGGCAGCGGCATTGGATGCGCTTATGGATGGGGTCCGGCTTGGGGCCACCTACGATCGGTCGCCGATCCCTTGAGCAGCTGGCTGATCTCACTCGAAGGAACCGAAGGCGGGCATCACCTGGCATTGCTGCTGGCGGTGCTGGCGGCGGTGCTGCACGCGGTTTTCGGAGCATTGCAAAAGGGGCGGTTTGACCCCTGGGTCATGCGCGGGGCGATTGATTTCTGCTATATGGTGCTGGCCGCGCCTTTTGCGCTCTTCGTGGTGCCCTGGCCGGAACCGCATATGTGGCTGATCTTTCTCGGTGCCTTTGTCATCCACCTTTTTTACAAGATCCTGCAGGCCAAGGCCTATACGCTTGGCGCCTACACGGTGGTCTATCCGGTGGTGCGCGGCATGGGGCCGCTGTTTACGGTGATCGGTGCCTGGTTCGTCTTTGGAGAGGTCTTTAACGGGCTGCAATGGGTGGGCGTTTTGCTGCTGGTCTGCGGTATCCTTGGCCTTGCGCTTTACAACATCACCCACGCCGAAGTTGCCCGAGACACGTTGATGCTGGCGCTCGGCTATGCGGTGCTGACCGGGGGCTTTGTGGCGGCCTACACAACCTATGACGCCTATGGCATCCGCGCCACGGCGGACCCGTTTACCTTCCTTGCGTGGTTCTTCATGATTGACGGGCTGGTCATGCCGCTGATCGCGGCGCGGCGCTGGCGCAA
>CAYTUW010000258.1:0-2633 GCA_964441435.1 uncultured Rhodobacterales bacterium | reverse complement strand
TGCGGACCATCTGTCCGCCGCGCCCTATATTCAGGAAAAACTGGGTGGCGATATTACCGTTGGTGCCCGGATTATTGAGGTCCAGGAGGTATTCGGAAAGATCTTCAACGAAGGGACAGACTTTCAGCGTGACGGCAGCCAGTTTGATCGCCTGTTTGAAGATGGGGACACCTACCGGATTGGATCGCTGGAAGGGTTTGCCATGCACACGCCGGGCCATACACCGGCCTGTATGGTGCATGTCATTGGCGATGCGGCGTTTGTGGGCGATACGCTTTTTATGCCGGACGGGGGGTCTGCGCGGGCCGATTTTCCCGGCGGAGATGCTGGGCAACTATATGATTCCATTCAGAAAGTCCTGTCATTGCCTGATGAAATGCGCCTGTTCATCTGTCATGACTACGGGCCCGGTGGACGTGACATCGCCTGGGAAACCACCGTCGCTGAAGAGAAGGCAAAGAACATTCATATTGCGGCAGGGCAAACGCGTGAGGAATTCATCGCAACACGTGAGGCCCGCGATGCAACACTTGATATGCCGAAACTGATTATCCCATCGCTTCAGGTCAATATGAAGGGCGGTGAATTGCCGCGCAAAGACGCAGCGGGAAATTCGTTTTTTAAGGTGCCCGTCAATAAACTCTGACGGGGGTCAGGTGGCGGCTCTTTTACGGCGATAACGGCGGGGCAGGGTGCCGTGGCGCAGGGCAATACGTTCCAGATAGGACCCCGCTGGCGGGATACCATCATAGCGGTTTAAAAGGGTTGCCCGACTAGCACCGAAGATGTGCACCGAATGGCACCCGTGTGGTTCAATTTCCGTGAGCGGAATGTCAGGCAGCCAAAGCTTGCGCAGGTCGCGCCCGAACAGCGGGTAAAACACCTTCTGGGGCTGCGCCTCCGAAAGCCGGTTTTCCTGCTCCAACAGATATGTCAGCAGCTTTGGCCCCGCGCACCCCCAGGGCAGATCGTAAACTGTCCAGGACTGGCCCGCATCGCGCCTTTGGACGCGTTTGGCGCGGAAGTTTGGGTTGCGCCACGGCTGAATCGGATTGCGGGATTGGGCGAATTCGAGCATGCGGTGCAGAACGTCATCCTGCGCTGCAAGGCGCAACACCCCGGTGCAGACGCGGCCATTTCCCCCCATCCCGAACAGTTGGTCGCTGTCAAAGGTAAAGGGACGCAGACAATAGGCATCGCAATCGACCCAGATCATTTCTGTCTGACTTAGCAGATGCAGACGGAACAGATCGGAATAGGTTGCGGTGGTATGGCGGTCGGCCTGGGTGAGGTCTATCGAAGGATCCTGCCAGATGTCGGATGCAGCGCAGGTTTCAACACCATCCGGCACGCCCTCAACCGTTCCCTCCGTGAACAGGATGAACGCATGGCCGCGATCCAGATAGGATTGCATCACCGTCCGCTCAATCAGGGAAAGCGCGCCACCGGTCCAGAAACTCGCAACGACGGGCAGGGTCATGGTCTTAGTCTAGCGCCGCTCGATTGGCTTAGGAAGGTGGTGACGCGGCTTTGCGCGCGCGCGCGTGCTGGCAGTCTTTGACCAGTTCTGAAAACCCTTTGGTTTCTGAATAGGCGGGGCGATGTGCCGCCAGGTCGATAATCTGCTGTTCAATCCCGTGCGTTTCGGTGAAATCCCGCAGAATGCGCACAAAACGGGGCCGCAATTCAGCGGGGAAATCCGGCCAGTTCGGTTCAAGCCCCGGCATGACCCCGAAATTCTGAATGATACGCCAGGAGGACGCGGTGTTGTCGATCACATGTTCAAACAAGGGCGCGTCACCCACCAGTTCAGTATTGTATCTTTTATAGACTTCGCTTTGCCACAGCTGGATGACGTCATCCTGATGGTTTTTTCGGATCAGCTCTGCCAGTAAATAGGGGCCGGCGAAACTCATCACGCGATAAACATCGCGTTGTTTTCGGATGTTGCGCGCGATGCGATGCAACATGTCTTCGGCCAGCGCTGACCCTTTTGGCATGTAGAGGAAACCGTTCATGACATCGCCACGCTTTTTCAGGAGATCGCGATTGTCGCGGAACACGATGACATTTTTCTGCCCGGCCAGCGGACGCAGATCGCCAACAGGGATCGTGTCGGCGTCGATATACCAGCCGCCATAAGCGTAGAGTGCTGCCATACGTGCAATATCGGATCGAACAGCGGGGATCCAAATGCGATCATAGACAGCGGCGATATCGGGCCAGTCCCGCCTGAGCAGGGCGGCTGCGCTGGTGTCGCCCAGCACGGATATGTCCCATTCGGGAAAAGCTTCTGCGGCGTGACGGATATTTTTCTGAAAGGCCGTCGGGATCTGCGCGGGATCGTGCCAGAAATAAAACAGGTTCACGGTGTTTTTCTGTTGATCCAGCTTGGAAAGAAGCGCGTCTAGCACAGGATTCCTATTCAGTCTGTATGCCTATGCGGCGACAAATAATCAGATATTGGTCACAAGTCACCCGGATTTGCGCGGAATGGGCCTGAGAAATGGTGTGGATTTAAGCCGCTGAGGGGTGATATAGGCTCAGCCCGGTTGCGAACTGGTGCCCTCAGTCGGAAGGTTGTGCAAAGCTATGGCGAAACACCCAGAGTCAGAACTTCCGCCATCGCGCAG
>CAYTUW010000257.1:0-2655 GCA_964441435.1 uncultured Rhodobacterales bacterium | reverse complement strand
AATTTTATTCTGGCGGCGGAGGAGCTGGGCATGACTCAGGCCGCGGTCAGCTATCAGATTCGCCAGTTGGAGGATCGCATTGGTGCCCCCTTGTTTCACCGCCAGCCGCGCGGGGTGGAACTGACTGAAACCGGAAGCCGTTTTGCCACCACCGTGCGCGAAGCGCTGAACCTTTTGCGCAGTGGCTACGCGGAGGCCAGCGCCGCCATCACACGGCGCCTCCTGATTTCTTCTATGCCAAGCTTTGCGGTTTCAATTCTTGCGTCGCGGCTGGGGGCGTTCCATATCACCCATCCGGAAATTTCGATCCGGCTGGATATGGCGGAAGAGCCGCGCGACCTGCATGCGGCGGGGGAACCGATCATTGCCCTGCGCTACGGAAGAGAACACAATGAGGACGGGCTGATTGCCCATCGGCTGATGCCGTTCACCTTCAGCCCGATGCTGAGCCCTGATCTGCTTGAACGATACGGGCCGCTCAACCACCCGCGCGATTTGCTGAAACTGCCGCGTATCATGGAATATGATGCGTTCTGGCATGGCTGGTTCAATTTCGCTGGGGTCGAACATAGGGATGAAACCCGTCCGACGCAGGATCGTGAACCCTTTAATATGCTGGCCATGTCTGCCAACGCGGCGATTGCCGGGACCGGGGTCAGTATGCTTCCACCGAACTTTGTCCGCGATGAGCTGGCACGCGGTGCGCTGGTGCAACCCTTTGATCTGGAGTTTGATTTTGGCTGGTCGATCTGGATGATCTATGCGGAACGGTATCGCCGCAATCCTGCTATCCGGGCGTTCTCATCATGGTTGATCAAAGAAATGCAGCGCGATTTTGGCGAAACCACTTCTTGACGCCCCCGGCGATTCCCGCTAATTGCCAGCCGATGGATTTAAGGGCGCAGCCTCGGCAGCGCCCGTTTATGTTAGACGGTGGCCCGCGCCACCCTACGAAACAAGGATCAGAGACATGTCGCGCCGCTGCGAACTGACCGGAAAAGGCCCGATGTCTGGCAACAATGTCAGCCACGCCAACAACAAGACCAAGCGCCGGTTTCTGCCGAACCTCAATGATGTGACGCTGCAATCGGAAACGCTGGGTCGCGGTTTTAAACTGCGGATTTCCGCTGCCGCGCTGCGCACGGTGGATCACCGTGGCGGGCTGGATGCTTTTCTGGCGAAAGCCAAGGATGATGAGCTTTCCGCCAATGCGCTGAAAATCAAGAAAGATATCGCAAAGGCACAGGCCGCCGCCTGAGCTTTTGCTGATTGGAATTTGCGGCCCTGCCCTGAAAACGGGTGGGGCCGCTTCCTTTTGGCGCAAGACAGGCCGGGACGCCTGTTCTAAACTTGTGGCGTGAAACGGATTCAAACATTACTGGCGCTGATCCTGTCGGCGCTGATTGTCCTGACCAGCGGGTCGATGGCGGCCGCGCGCGGGCAGGCAGTGGCTGTGGGCGAAATGGTGATCTGCACTGGTTTGGGGCCGCGGCTGATCCGTGTTGATGAAAACAACCAACCCGTAGGCCCGGCCCATTATTGCCCGGACTGTGCGCTCAGTTTTTTCGATCTTCCCCTGTCCGGGGGCGACGTGGTGCAGCGACTGGAGCGCGATCGCCCCAGGTCGCGGTTCTTTGTTCCAGTGGTTGCGAAATCGCACCACCCTGTCCTTATCGGTGCGCGGGGTCCGCCGCGCCTGGTTTCAGCCGAATGATCTGAAACCCAACCACCGAGGATAGAAATGAAAACTCTGAAAATCGCGGCATTTGCCGCAGCCTGCCTGATGGCCTCGCCTGTCTTGGCCGATACAATCATGATCCACGATGCCTATGCGCGTGTTTCAGGCCCGACGGCGAAGTCCGGCGCGGCTTTCCTTGAGGTGATGAACAGCGGCGCGGCAGCCGATCGTTTGATCGACGTGGAAACTGACATCGCTGCGCGGGCGGAACTGCACTCCCATATCGAAGCCGACAATGGTGTCATGCAGATGCGCCATGTTGAGGATGGCTTCGAAATCCCCGCGGGCGGCAGCCATCTGCTGCAGCGGGGCGGCGATCATGTGATGCTGATGGGGCTAAGTCGTGGCCTTGCGCATGGCGATACGGTCACGCTGACCCTGATTTTTGAAGTGGCCGGGGCAATCACCGTTGATGTGCCGGTCGATCTGGAACGCCAGCCGGATCAGGCAGGCCATGATCATTCCAACTGATCAGCCAAGCAGGGACCGAACCCATTCCGGGACAATCTCCGTTGCTTTGCCATAGCGGGCTTTGTCAAAGTCGCGGGCGTTATCGCTGGGCTCAAGGTTGAGCTCCAGCGTCTTCGCCCCGGCGCGCCCGGCGGTCTGGGCAAAAGCCGCCGCCGGGTAAACCTGGCCCGATGTGCCAATGGCGACGAACAGATCGCAGGTTTCGATAGCCTCCCAGGCGTCATCCATCGCATAGGGCATTTCGCCGAACCATACGATGTCAGGCCGTGCAGTCGGCGCCGCGCAGCCGGGGCACGGGGTGTTTGCCTCCATTTCCGCCGGGGCATCCCAACGATGATCGCAGCCCGCACAGAGCGCACGCATAAGTTCCCCATGCATGTGGATCACGTCAGTGTGCCCTGCGCGCTCATGCAGATCGTCGATGTTCTGGGTTATCAGCGTCACCT
>CAYTUW010000256.1:0-2671 GCA_964441435.1 uncultured Rhodobacterales bacterium | reverse complement strand
TGTAGAGCAACAGCCCGCTGATATCTCTCAATTCACTACCGGAGATTTCATCATCCGTCGCCAGAACCTGCGCCGGCTGATCCGATATCGGCATTTCGATCCAGAATGTCGAGCCTTTTCCAACCTCGCTTTCGACGGTTATCTCGCCGCCCATCTGGTTGACCAGGTTCCTGGTGATCGTCAAACCTATCCCGGTTCCTTCAATGGCACTGCTTTCTGCTCCCAACCGGTCGAAGGGAGAAAAGATCTGATGGAGCCTTCTTGCCGGGATTCCCTGTCCCTCGTCCCTGACTCCTATAAGTAGCCGGTCATGGACCGTATCGTTTGTGATGATCTGAACCTGGCCTGGGTCCCTGTTGTATTTGATTGCATTGGACAGGAGATTCAGGACAACCTGCTTGAAGCGAATTCGGTCCGCTGTGATTGCCGGCAGTTCGACGGCGGTCAGTTGATTCCTGATCTGCACATTTCTGCCGGCCGCGAAGGATGATGTCAGTGATACGCATTCATCTATCGCCAAACCCGGATCCACCGGTTCCAGGGACAGGGAAATCGCCCCCGCCTCGATCTTGCTCAGGTCAAGAACATCGTTGATCAGGACCATGAGATGATGTCCAGCCTTGAGGACCTGGGACAGGGATGCTTTCTGTTCCTTGCTGATCGGATCCTCGTCGTCTTCCATGACGAAATCGGTGAAGCCTATGATTGCGTTGAGTGGCGTTCTCAGTTCGTGGCTCATATTGGCCAGGAAACTGCTTTTTGCCTGATTGGCCTGTTCGGCCTCGTCACGAGCCAACTTCAATTCGGCTTCGGCATGCATTCGCGCGTTTCGCGTGACGTTGACTGTCCAAGTATGATAGAGCGCCATACCACTTACCAGCAGGTAAGTAATACACAGGTTCATTACTATTATCCCCAACAACACTGATCCACTAAGTGAAATTATTGGGGGATACTCGATGCCGACAATGATGATAGATAAATGTATTACCGCTATACTGGCTGCAATCGCCATACGTGCGCTGATTTTTACCGGAGTCAGCAGTAGATTGAGCGACAGAGCGATAAATGCGAATAGATGAAAAAAGCTCAACAATCCAAACGTGATTGTTGCGAGCAATGCATGTAATAGAGCTTCAGCTGTACCGACGAGCAGGCTTGATACGAAATAAGCCCGCCTGGAAAGGTAGAGGGTGAATGCGAAAACCGCGATGCTCACAACGTTGTAGAGCGCCATCGGTGTCGAGCCAAGAAAATAGAAAAGGGGCAGGAACACAACGTGCGCGACCAAAGCCAACGTCATCGTATAGTTGGTCATCGCAAAGAGTTCGAACGTCTCTTCGTCCAATTCGATGCTCGGGGTTGACAACCAGGCGTGGAACCTGACCGCGGGAGCGGCGATCCGCCTGCCTATCCGCCCGATCAAATGTGAGTAGCGATGTCCGTCAGTCTGAATATTTCCGTCGGCACCCTCTGAAGCTGCACTCATCAAATCATTTTCCAGACGTTAGATGATAATTCGTCCAACAAGAAACAGAATAACTTCCAATAGAAGTATCATATAATACTTGCACAGATTTTCAGATATTCCAATATTATTATTGTCGATGGGTAAAAAAACTTATCTGCAGATACCTCAACGATATGTATTTCTATATTACTCGAATACGATCTGCGGTGTCATAGTTTCCATATCGGCCTCGTCTGCATCCAGGGCCGACCAGACTTTCCTGGCGATATCCGCATAGATTCTTGCATGCGGCCCGTCGGGATCGGCAACGGCCGGTGGCCTGCCGCTGTCGGAGCCTTCGCGAATGCCCATGTGAAGCGGCACTTCGCCCAGAAAAGGTACGCCGAGGCGGTCGGCTTCCTCGTGGGCGCCGCCATGACCGAAAATGTCCGACCGTTCACCGCATGAGGGACACAGGAAATAGCTCATGTTCTCTATGATGCCGAGAACCGGTACTTCAACCTTCCTGAACATGTTGAGCCCCTTGCGCGCGTCGATCAGTGCAAGATCCTGCGGGGTGGAAACGATAACGGCTCCTGCGAGCGGCACTTTCTGCGCCAGTGTCAGTTGGGCATCGCCTGTTCCGGGGGGCATGTCGATCACCATCACGTCGAGCGGACCCCATTCGACTTCCCGCAACATCTGCGTCAGGGCCGACACAACCATGGGGCCGCGCCAGATCATGGGCGTATCTTCGCCGACCAGGAATCCCATCGACATGACCTTCAGGCCAAAGGCTTCCTTGGGAGGGAGTTTTTCGGTGCCCGTGGGTTTCATCCGCTCGGGTACGTTCAGAAGACGCGGGATCGACGGACCGTAGATGTCTGCGTCGAGGATACCGACAGAAAGCCCAAGGGCCTTCAGGCCAAGCGCCAGATTGACCGCCGTGGTCGATTTGCCCACACCACCCTTGCCCGAAGCCACCGCTATGATCCGCGCCACACCCGGCACACCCGGTTTGTTGGTCGTCGGGGCGGCAGGTCGTGCCTGTCCGCCTGCATGGGCCGTGGGTTGCCCATCTCCTGCCTTGCGCTCCGCCGTCAACGCGACCATGGCATCCCGGACGCCCGGTATCGATTTGACCGCCCGTTCGGCTTCGAGGCGCATCGGTTCGAGCTTGTTCGAAAGCGCGGAGGGCACGGTTATCGAGAAATAGACCTT
>CAYTUW010000255.1:0-2732 GCA_964441435.1 uncultured Rhodobacterales bacterium | reverse complement strand
TCTGAAGTGGTAGGTAAAGGACCCGCTTGAACCGCCATGGTTCCAGTCGACCGTGCACGGCGTGTTACAGTCGATGGTCTTGATTCCAGGACTCCCGGCGCTGAGCGCGATGCTTGTGCTGCCATTGTCGACCGAGTAGGTCAGGGTCCGGACGTCACCGGCCCCATCGAAAATGTCGAAGTTCGTTAGAATCCCGGTTCCCTGGTCCTGGATGTAGATGAAATCATCGTCCTGATCACCGACCTCCGGCGTTGTCCCGATGCAGTCGTCATCGGTCAGGTTCAAAAATCGCTCCTCGGCTGAACCCATTGCCGTGCAATCGGTGAAGGCGGCCTGGGCAGGAGCCGCGGCACCGAGCACCCAGAATATCGTGCTCAGGAGCAAGCAAAGGACGAGCCCAACAGATCGTCGCGAAGGACCTGTTGTGCCTCCATTGTGTTTGCCCATATCCATACGCCCACCCTCTCGGACACTGGCGGTGCCCGCCCCGCTCCGCGTCGGGTTGGCCCAGCCCATTTGTGAATTGGCCCCCGCGCCAATGCCGGACAGCCGCCACGTCGCGAAACCAAACGTCCTTAACGCATCGTTAAACCGACGACCCTTAACGCATTGTTAAAGGGGGTTTTCCCGGCTTGTAGTACTGTCCCAGAATCGACACAACTAAGTATTTTTACAGTACAAATTCACGGCTAAAGACCTTATCACCGACGCAAGTTTTCATGACACATACTCGGGTGCAAGCATTTTTTCTTTTTTCTTCAATGATTTGAATCAACCAATCACAAACTTGTGATCGCGTTGCCGACACCATTGCCCCGTGTAAGGCTGACTTACCAATTGTCGCAATTCTGTAACAATCAAAGTTTTTTAATTACAAAATAGAATCATCAAGTCCAGAAATAAGTATTAACCCGTATCTATTGCTTACTGTCGGCTTCACCGATGTCGACCGGAGGGGACATGTCAGAGCCATTTCTCGCTGAGATCCGCATGGTGGGTTTCAATTTTGCGCCGCGCGGCTGGGCCTTCACGGACGGGCAGATCCTGCCCATCAATCAGAACCAGTCGCTCTATTCGCTATTGGGCACGACCTATGGCGGGGACGGACGCACCAGTTTCGCCCTGCCCGATCTGCGCAGCCGCACCCCGATCCATGAAGGCGACGGATATACGCTTGGCCAGAAGGGGGGTGCCGAGACGATCACACTGACCTCATCGCAGATTCCAAATCACACTCATACGGTCAAAGCGTCCGGTCTGGATGGCAATCAAGGGAGCCCGACCGATCATCTGCTGGCAACTGAGATTGCTCCGGACCTGGTGTACCGCGATTACGCTGCTGCCAGTCATACGGCTTTGCGCAGCGGAACCGTGACCAATGCCGGCGGCGGGCAGGCACACAACAATATGCAACCCTATTTGACGGTGAGCTTCTGCATCGCCCTGCAGGGGCTTTTTCCCTCGCGCAACTAAGGAATATCGAGATGTCCGAACCCTTTGTGGGCGAGATCAGGATGTTCGCGGGCAATTTCGCGCCACGCGGCTGGGCCTTTTGCGATGGCCAGCTTCTCGCGGTCTCGCAAAACGATGCCTTGTTTTCGCTGCTCGGCACCATCTATGGCGGCGATGGGCGCACGACCTTCGGCCTGCCCGACATGCGCGGCCGCATTCCCTTGCAGCAGGGGACCGGGCCGGGCCTGAGCCCGCGTCGTCTGGGCAGCAAGGGCGGCGGCGAACATGTAACACTGACTACCAATCAGCTCGCCAGCCACAGCCATGATTTCAACACCAACACACAGCCGGCGTCTGAAATCGGACCGCAAGACCGTGTCTTGGCGGAGGGCGTCAATATCCGGCCATATCGCGCCGAAACGCAAAACAGCAGCATGGCGCCCAACATGATCGTCGATACGGGCGGATCGCAGCCGCACACCAATCTGATGCCGACGCTTTGCGTGAACTTCATCATCGCTCTGTTCGGCATTTATCCGAGCCGGCACTAGGAGGCGAAAATGTCAGAACCCTTTGTTGCGGAAATCCGTATTTTCGCCGGCAATTTCGCCCCGCGCGGCTGGGCGTTTTGCGACGGTCAGCTTCTGCCGATTTCCAACAATACGGCCCTGTTCTCCCTGATCGGCACCACCTATGGCGGCGATGGGCGCACGACCACGGCCCTGCCCAATCTGCAAGGCAGGGCGCCAATGCATCCAGGAAGAGGACCCGGCCTCACCTCTCGCCGATTAGGGGAAAAGGTCGGTGTTGAAACGGTGACGCTCGTTGAAGCGCAGATGCCGCGCCACAATCACACTGTGCGGGCAACGACCAATTCGGGTGATGTCGAAGGGCCGACGAACACCGCTTCGATGGCCAGCACGGGTTTCGACAGGCTTTATCACACCGATACCACAGCCAATCTGGTCGACATGGCCTTTGAGACGCTTTCGGAGACGGGTGGCGGGCAAGCCCATGACAATGTGCAGCCCTATCTGACGCTGAATTTCATCATCGCGCTGGTGGGGCTCTACCCGTCGCGCGGTTGACTTCGGAAAGGGCTGGCGCCTCGCCATCTGGGCCAGTCTGGCGCCGCCACCGCAATGACCATCGCAAGCGGCCTGACCCCACCGGTCGTTCGTCGCTGTCCAGGAGAGGACGACAGACATGTCCGTTGATGACATCAATCCCGAAACCGTCGAAGAAACCATGCCCGAAACATCGTTTATCGACACGCTGAA
>CAYTUW010000254.1:0-2755 GCA_964441435.1 uncultured Rhodobacterales bacterium | reverse complement strand
GCGCCAGATCGCGCATAAGCGTTACGGCGGGAAGAAACACAAGATCCTCTACCGTGACCGCGATTACCACGGCACGACGGTCGCCTGCCTGTCAGCGGGTGGGCAGGATGAACGCAATGCCCAATACGGCCCCTTTGCGCCGGGGTTTGTGCGTGTGCCTCATTGCCTCGAATACCGCGCCGCCGATCAGGGTGCGCCAACGGAAAACTACGGTGAATGGGCCGCCGATCAGATTGAACAGGTGATCCTTGCCGAAGGGGCGGACACCATTGGCGCGCTCTGCCTTGAACCGGTAACGGCGGGGGGTGGTGTCATCACCCCGCCGGATGGCTACTGGGAAAAGGTGCAGGATATCTGCAAACGCCACGACATTCTGTTGCACATTGATGAGGTCGTCTGCGGCGTTGGCCGCACTGGCACTTGGTTTGGCTACCAACACTATGGTATCAAACCGGATTTCGTGACGATGGCGAAAGGCGTGGCCTCCGGCTACGCGGCGATTGCCTGTATGGTGACGACCAACGACGTCTTTGACATGTTCAAGGATGATCCCGACGACAAGCTGAACTATTTCCGTGATGTTTCGACCTTTGGCGGCTGCACGGGCGGCCCGGCAGCAGCGATCGAAAACATGAAGATCATTGAGGAGGAAGGTCTGCTCGCCAATACCACGGCGATGGGGGAACGGATGCTTGGCAACCTCAATGCGCTGGCGGAAAAACACGCCGTTATTGGCGATGTGCGTGGCAAGGGGCTGTTTGTCGGGGCAGAGCTTGTATCCGACCGCAAGACCAGGGAACCGGTGGACGAAAAACTGGCCCAAAAGGTCACAGCGGAATGCAACGCGCGCGGCGTGATCATTGGCGTCACCAACCGATCCCTGCCGGGGCTGAACAATACGCTCTGCTTCAGCCCGGCACTGATTTCGACGGCGGATGACATTGACGCAATTACGGATGCCGTTGATCAATCGCTGACCGAGGTGTTTGGCTAACACAGCCCACCCGGTTCTTGCGGTTTCCGCCGCGCCCTGCGGCCAAGCGCAAGAACCGGGTCGAGATTTTACTGCCCCTCGCCATCTCTGTGGTCGTTCACTTCACAAGGAAACGACCATGGAACTCAACAACAAGACCATCATCATCACCGGTGCCAGCAGCGGGATCGGCGCGGCGGCGGCGCTTCTGTTTGCGCGCGAAGGGGCGAATGTCGTCCTTGGTGCGCGACGCGAAGAGGAACTGCAAACCGTCGCTGGGCAAATCAGCCAAAGCAACGGCAGGGCGGTTTATTTGCCTGGCGATGTGACCGCGCCCGGCTATGCCCAACGACTTGTCGATCTTGCCAATAGTGAATTCGGCGGGCTGGACGGTGCATTCAATAATGCCGGTGTCGTTGGCGACATGGGCCAGGTTGACACGATGAGCGAAGCCAACTGGCGCAGCGTGATCGACACCAATCTGACCAGTGGCTTCTTCGCCGCAAAGGCACAGATTCCAGCCCTGCGAAAAACCGGTGGGTCGATTGTTTTCACCTCTTCTTTTGTCGGATATTCCAACGCAGGGTTGCCGGGCATGGCGGCCTATGCAGCGGCCAAGGCCGGATTGCTTGGGCTGGTGCAATCCCTGGCCGCCGATCATGGGGGCGAAGGCATTCGCGTCAACGCGCTACTGCCCGGCGGCACGATGACCGCAATGGCGGGGGATGACCCGGCGGGCCATGAATATATCGCAGGCCTGCACCCACTTGCCCGTCTTGCAGAACCGGAGGAAATCGCGCAAGCCGCGCTGTTCCTGCTGTCTGATCGCGCCAGCTTTGTGACCGGCGCGCCGGTGATGGCAGATGGCGGTGTATCCGTGAAGCTTGGCTGAGACCCAAGCATAAGAAACCCGGGGGCGGATTCATTTGCCCCCGGGTTTCTTTGCGTTTGCAAATCGGTATGGTAATGCCAGATGGATCATCACCTAGGTCCAGATATTCATGCCCATTTCCGAAGAAACCTTTTTTCTCGATCCCCGCTACGAAGGCTCTTTGCAAAGCCAGATCCAGCAGATGGTCGCAAGCGGTGTGCTTTCGGGGCGGTTTCGATCCGGGGAAAAAATGCCGTCCTCGCGCAAGCTCGCCGCCCATCTGGGTGTCAGTCGGATCACCGTAACGCACGCCTATGCGGAGCTGGTCGCCGACGATTACCTGACCTCGCGCGGGCGTTCCGGCTACTACATCTCGGAAAACGCGCCGCCCCCGCCAGAGATTCCAGCACGCCAAAGCGATAACACCGTGGATTGGTCCCGCGCGATCAACCGGCCCTATTCCGGCATCCGGCAGGTCGACAAACCGGAAGGCTGGCAGACCTTTCGCTTTCCGTTCGTTTACGGGCAGGCCGACCCCACGCTGTTTGACCAGCAGAACTGGCGGCTTTGTGCCTTGCAGGCGCTCGGCAAACGCGATTTCGACGCGCTCACCGGGGATTATGCCGACCGGGACGATCCGCAGCTTGTCGATTTCATCACCCGGCACGCCCTGCCCCGGCGCGGAATTCTCGCCCGCCCGGAGGAAGTGCTTATCACTGCCGGGGCACAAAACGCGCTGTGGCTGACCGCGCAGATCCTGCTGGGCCAACGGCGACGTGCAGGATTTGAAAATCCCTGTTATCCTGGACTGCGAGAGGTGCTCGCCCAGACCCGATGTCACCTGTCGCCTCTGGACGTCGATGACAAAGGTATCGTGCCTGAGGCGATGCCCGGTGGTCTGGACGTGCTGT
>CAYTUW010000253.1:0-2807 GCA_964441435.1 uncultured Rhodobacterales bacterium | reverse complement strand
CCCGGATATTGAGGATTTCATCACGGCAAAGGCGGATGCGGCGCGGCTCCGTATGTTCAACCTGTCCGTGCTTGTCAGCGATGCCTTCATGGAGGCGGTCAAAGCGGACGGGTCGTGGGATCTGACATTCGGCGACAAGGTCTATCGCACGGTCAAAGCGCGCGATCTGTGGAACCGGATCATGCAGTCGACCTATGATCAGGCGGAGCCGGGGGTGATCTTCATCGACCGGATCAACGCGATGAACAACCTCGCCTATTGCGAAACAATTTCCGCAACCAACCCCTGTGGCGAACAGCCGTTGCCGCCTTATGGCGCCTGCCTTCTGGGGTCGGTGAACCTTGCGCGTCTGGTGGAGGCCCCGTTTGAGGCGACCGCGCAGCTTGATGAGGCCGCACTCACCGATCTGGTCGCAACCGCCGTGCGGATGATGGACAATGTGGTTGATGCGTCGCGGTTCCCGCTGGATGAACAGGAAACCGAAGCGCGGGACAAACGCCGGATCGGGCTGGGCGTTACCGGGCTTGCGGATGCGTTGCTGATGGTGGGGCTGCGCTACGGGTCGGAAGAGGCAGCCGCGCAGACAGAGGTCTGGATGAAGGCGATAGCGCGCGCCGCCTACCTCGCCTCTGTCGATCTGGCGAAGGAAAAGGGCGCTTTCCCGCTGTTTGAAGTGGAACCATTTCTATCCTCCGGCAATATGCAGAACATGGATCAGGACGTGCGCGCTGCTGTGGCTGAACATGGCATTCGCAATGCGCTGCTGACCTCCATCGCGCCAACGGGGACGATCAGTCTTTATGCGGGAAATGTCTCCAGCGGGATCGAGCCTGTCTTTGCCTATGCCTACACGCGCAAGGTATTGCAAAAGGATGGCTCGCGCACCGAAGAAGAGGTCGTCGACTACGCCGTTCAGTTGTGGCGCGACAAGTTTGGCAACAAGGAATTGCCCGACCATTTTGTAAACGCCCAGACCCTTTCGCCCGAAGATCACGTGCGGATGCAGGCCGCAGCGCAGAAATGGGTGGATTCCTCCATCTCGAAAACCATCAACGTGCCGGAGGATATTTCCTTCGAGGCGTTCAAGGATGTCTACATGCAGGCCTGGGATACCGGCTGCAAAGGCTGCACGACCTATCGCCCGAATGAGGTGACGGGTTCGGTTTTAAGCGTGTCCGAAGTATCGGACGCCGCGCCAGAGGTCGATGAGGGCGCGGATGTTGTCTATATCTCCGAACCGCTTGATCGCCCGGCTGCCCTTGAAGGCAATACCTACAAGCTCAAATGGCCCGACAGTGAACACGCGATCTACCTCACAGTGAATGATGTGATCGTGAACGGGCAGCGGCGACCGTTTGAGGTGTTTATCAACTCGAAGAACATGGAACATTTCGCCTGGACCGTGGCGTTGACGCGGATGATCTCTGCGGTGTTCCGGCGGGGCGGGGATGTGTCCTTCGTCGTGGAGGAGTTGAAAGCCGTCTTTGACCCGCGTGGCGGGGCGTGGATGGAGGGGAAATACATCCCGTCTATCCTTGCCGCCATCGGCGGGGTTCTTGAACGGCATATGGTGGCGATCGGCTTCATCGAAGGGGAAGGGATGGGGCTGAAATCCGATCCGCAGGCCGAGGTTGTGCAGATTGGCGGGCGCCCACGCGGCCCGGCCTGCCCGTCCTGCGGCCAATATGACATGCGGATGGTCGAGGGCTGCATGACCTGCGCAAGCTGTGGCCACAGCAAATGCGGTTAGCATGTTGCGCCCCACATTGTTGTAGCAGTTGGCCCGGATATTCCCCTGTCTGGGGCCAATCGGCCCGTATCGGTTGATCTGGCTTGACGCCCATTCAGCCATGAAATATGCAATCGAGGCTCTTTGCGGGTATAGCTTAATGGTAAAGCCCCTGCCTTCCAAGCAGGTTATGTCGGTTCGATTCCGTCTACCCGCTCCAAGCTGACACAGCAGCGATCCTGCGGCGAACCTGCCCCTTGCCCCTTTGGGGTGGGCTTTGTAGGCATGGCCGAAATTATGAGGCCCCAATGGCAAATGCAGAGATGAATAATCCTGAGGATCGCGCGAAATCCCGGACTGTTGGGCCAATCGTTGGCTTGGTGCCTTTCATACGTCCATACCGCTTTCAGTTGGCGCTGACCTTACTGGCCCTGACACTCACAGCGGGCCTGTCGCTGATCCTGCCGCTGGCCGTCGGACGTGTTGTTGACGGGTTTGGGGCGGATGATTTTGCGCTGCTTGATCAATACTTTGCCGCAGCGATTGGGATTGCTGCGCTGCTCGCGCTTGGAACCGGACTGCGCTATTATCTTGTTACTCGGCTTGGGGAGCGGATTGTCAGCGATATCCGTAAGGCAGTGTTTGCCCGCGTCATCAGTCTGTCTCCCGCGTTTTATGAACGCCTGATGACGGGTGAGGTTCTATCGCGCATCACCACAGATACGACGCTGATTCTGTCGGTCATCGGGTCCTCCGTTTCGGTGGCATTGCGGAACCTGCTGATCCTCTTGGGTGGCATGGGGCTGATGGTTTACACCAGCCCTTGGCTCACGAGCCTTGTATTGGTGGTTGTGCCGGTGGTGATCCTGCCGATCCTCCTGATCGGGCGCCGCCTGAGGGGGTTGAGCCGGGAAAACCAGGATTGGATCGCACAGAGCTCCGGCGCCGCATCAGAGGCTCTGCTGGCGGTGCAGACGGTGCAATCCTATACGCATGAAGACCAGACGAGAGCCGAATTTGATCGCGTTACCGAGGCCGCCTATCGCGTTGCGCATCGGCGCATTCTGACCCGCGCCAT
>CAYTUW010000252.1:0-2840 GCA_964441435.1 uncultured Rhodobacterales bacterium | reverse complement strand
CAGCGGCGTCGAGGTCGGCATCGTCAAAGACGATGAACGGCGCGTTGCCGCCCAGTTCCAGCGCCAGTTTTTTCACGGTATCGGCGGACTGGCGCATCAGTTCGATCCCGACCTCGGTTGATCCGGTGAAGGTCAGCTTGCGCACGGTATCGCTTGCGGTCATTGCCCCACCAATGGCGCGGGCCGATCCGGTGATCACCGAAAACAGCCCTGCTGGCAGGCCCGCGCGTTCGGCCAGAACCGCAAGCGCAATGGCCGAAAACGGGGTCTGGGAGGCAGGCTTCAATACCATCGCGCAGCCCGCTGCCAGAGCGGGGCCGGCTTTGCGCGTGATCATCGCATTGGGAAAGTTCCACGGCGTGATTGCGGCGACGACACCTACGGGCTGTTTCAGCACCACAATACGCTTGTCAGGCGCGTGGCCCGGGATCACATCGCCATAGATGCGCCGCGCCTCTTCGGCGAACCATTCGATGAAACTCGCGCCATAGAGGATTTCACCCTTTGCCTCTGCCAGTGGCTTGCCCTGTTCCATTGTCAGGATGCGCGCCAGATCGTCGGCATTGTCGATCATCAGGTTGAACCAGGCCCGCAGAATGCCCGCGCGGTCTTTTGCGGTGCGTTCCGCCCAGGCGGTCTGCGCGGCCTCCGCCGCAGCAATAGCCGCTTGGGTTTCGGCAGCACCCAGCTTCGGCACACGCCCGATGACCTCTCCTGTGGCGGGGTTCGTCACTTCAAGCGCATCGTCGCCGGCGGCAATCCATGTCTCACCAACCAGTGCCGCCTCTTTCAGGAGCGAGGGATCCTTCAACATTGCGGGGCTCATGGGGCAATGATCGGCGACGCGCCGAGCGTAGGCTCAACCGGGTCCAGCCCCTTGAAGAGCGAACCATGCTTGAACCAGCTTTCCGGTGCAGGTGCGCCCCAGAGCGTCTGGCGCTGCGGGTCTTTGAGATCCCATTTGATCGCCTCCAGATCCGGGTCAACGGTCTGATAGTCAGAGCAGTAAATCTCGATCCGGTGGCCATCCGGGTCCAGCACATAAAGGAAAAACGCATTGGAAATCCCGTGGCGGCCGGGGCCGCGTTCGATATTGTCCACATAGCCGGTGGTCGCCATCAGATCACATAGGTCGATGATATTCAGCGGTGTCGGCACCCAGAAGGCGGTGTGATGCAGCCGCGGTCCGCGCCCGCTGGTAAAGGCAATGTCATGCACGCCACCCTTGCGGTGCGTCCAGGCGGCCCAAAGCTTCTTGCTGTCCTCATCTTCGGTGTATTCAGTCACCCGAAATCCGATTTCATTGTAAAACCCAACGGCCTGATCGACGTCGGAGGCATAGCAGTTGAAATGGTCGATGCGCAGTGGCTTGACGCCATTGTAGAGCGCGTATTTCTGGTGGATTGGTTCCAGCCGGTCCATCTTGAAATAGAACTCAATCGGCATGCCAAAACAATCTGTCGTGGCAAGGGTTCGGCCCTGATAGGGGCGTTCGACCCAGGCAACATCGTGCCCCTTGCCTTTGAACCAGTCATGCGCCTTGTCGAGCTGTTCTTCGTCATAGACCTTGAACGACAGGGATTTGACGTGGGAGTCGGCGGATTTATGCAGCGCCATGCAGTGATGGCCACGCTCTTCCATGGCGCGCAGGTAAAGCGTGTTTTCATCTTCATCCGTGACCTGCAGGCCCAGCGTGTCCACATAGAAGGCTTTGCTGGCCGCCAGGTCCTTCACGCCGAAATCGACATGGCTGAGGCGGATGATGTTAAACGGCGGATAGAGGTTCGGGGCCGGGATGGGCATCTTCAGTTCTCCAGTGGTCGTGGCGGGGCATTTCAGCCGCCGAGTTTCGGTGTCCGGTGCGGTGCGCGCGGGAAGCTGACATTGACGGTTTCCATATAGAAATCGAAAGACCAATGCCCGCCATCTCGCCCAATGCCAGAGGCCTTGACCCCACCAAAGGGGGAGGGCAGGTGGCGGATGTTTTCGGAATTCACCCACATCATCCCAGCCTCCAGCCGATCGGTCATCCGCATTGCGCGGTCCAGATCGTTGGTCCAGAGATAGGCCGCAAGCCCGTATTGCACGTCATTGGCAAGCGCCAGCGCCTGATCCTCATCCGCAAAAGGAATGGCCGTTAACACGGGGCCAAAGATTTCTTCCTGCGCAATGGTCATGTCATTGGTGGCCCCGGTGAACAGGGTTGGCGCGACATAGCAGCCTTCGTCGCCAACTTTTTCACCACCTGCGGCGATCGTTACCCCTTCCTCACGCGCCTTATCAAAATAGGACAGCACCTTTTCCTCATGCTCGGGGTGGATCAGCGGGCCGACCACAGTGTCAGGGTCCAGCGGATGCCCAACTTTGATTTTGCCTGCGACCTCGGCAACGCGGCGGGTGAATTCCTCATAGATCGTGTCCTGCACCAACAGGCGGGACGACGATGTGCAGCGTTCCCCGTTCAGTGAATAGATCATAAAGGTTGCCGCATCCACGGCCTGATCAAGGTTGGCATCGTCAAAGACGATGACCGGATTCTTGCCGCCGAGCTCAAAATGCACGCGTTTCAGCGTCTCCGCGCCTTGGCGCATGATCATGGAACCGGTCCGACTTTCGCCAACAAAGGCAATCGCCTTGATATCCGGATGTTCGGTCAGGCGCTTGCCCGCATCCTCACCAAAACCGTTGACGACGTTCAGCACACCTTTGGGCAGCCCGGCCTCTTCGGCGATTTCGACCAGAAGCTTCGCCGTCATCGGGGAAAATTCCGCTGGTTTGTGGACCACCGTGCAGCCCGCAGCGAGCGCCGGTGCGATTTTCCAGGTCGACAGCATGAACGG
>CAYTUW010000251.1:0-2855 GCA_964441435.1 uncultured Rhodobacterales bacterium | reverse complement strand
TGGGATAACGGCGCAGCGCATGTTCGCCGCGAAAGCGCGGGCTAAGCGGGCCCTTTTCATGCGGGTAGTTCACCGTGGCCTTGGGCGAGAAGAAGTATTTGAGCCCCAGCCCAAACCCCTTGATGAAGTCGGCTAGGACAAAATACTTGGCAGCGCGTGTGTAATCCATTGCTTAACCTCCTGTCACCCAACGGGCATAGGCCCCGCCAAAGGCTCCATATTGTGCAAAGAACGCCACAATGACGACCCAGGCCAGCGACAGAGGCAGGAACACTTTCCAGCCGATGCGCATCAGCTGGTCATAGCGGTAGCGCGGTGTGATCGCCTTCACCATTGCGAAGATGAAGAAGAAGAACACCATTTTCAGCACCAGCCATATGATACCGTCCGGCAGGCCTGGAATGGGGCTGAGCCAGCCACCAAAGAACAGCAGCGACGTCAGCGCACACATCAGCACCACCGCCATCAGCTCGCCAATCATGAACAGCAGGAACGGGGTCGAGCTGTATTCGACCTGATAACCGGCAACCAGTTCGCTTTCCGCCTCTGGCAAATCGAACGGCGGGCGGTTGGTTTCGGCAAGGGCAGAGACAAAGAACAACACCACCATCGGCAGATGCGGCAGCCAATACCAGCTGAAGATGCCGTAGTCGCCATCTTGCGCGGCAACGATGTCTCCAAAATTCATGGAGCCCGTG
Source organism: uncultured Rhodobacterales bacterium (assembly GCA_964441435.1). GTDB lineage: Bacteria > Pseudomonadota > Alphaproteobacteria > Rhodobacterales > Rhodobacteraceae > CAYTUW01. The sequence goes on along the minus strand of CAYTUW010000251.1, from coordinate 2,157 downwards.
GACAGGATCACACCGATGATGATGAGGCCGATCGAGACCTCATAAGAAATCATCTGCGCGGCGGATCGCAGCGACCCAAGGAACGGGTATTTGGAGTTAGACGCCCAGCCGCCCATGATGACGCCATAAACCTCAAGTGAGGACACGGCAAAGACGTAAAGAATGGCGACGTTGATATCGCTCAACACCCAGCCATCGTTGAACGGGATCACCGCCCAGGCGATCACCGCCAGCACAAAGGAAATCATCGGCGCGAGGAAAAACACACCCTTGTCAGCCCCGGCGGGCACGACGACCTCTTTCACGATATATTTCAGGAAATCCGCGAAGGATTGCAGCAGGCCAAAGGCCCCAACCACATTCGGCCCTTTGCGCATCTGCACTGCGGCCCAGACCTTGCGGTCCATATACATCAGAAAGGCCAGTGCCAGCAGCAGCGGCACGAGGACCAACAGGCATTTGCCCAGTGTCAGCAGCAGGATGCCGAGATTGGTGGTGGTGAAAAATTCAACCATTACCTGTCCCTCTATACCGTCGGTATTCCGTTTCTTGCGCAGTCTGAAACGGTGACTTCGGCGTCAATCGTCATCAGACCACGGGGCATTTCCGCCGAGATGGTGTAAACAGCATCCCCAAGCCAAACGCCACCCTCAATTTCCACATTTGTGCGCAGATGTCGCGCAAATGCGTATCCCTGATCAAGTGCAAACTGCGCGACCGCACAGCGCCCATAGGCGGCCAGATCATCCGGGCCACGCGCCTCTTTCATTTCGAGCAGAACCCGCACCAGGTCACCGTCCAAAATTTCGGCGCTGCTGCTGATGTACTCCGGGAATAGCTCGGCCGTGGCGTCCCGGCGCACCTCCGCCTCGCCCGCACAGGCGGACAGGGCCATAAGAGGGATGAACATGCGCCGCAACACCTGCCACTACTCCGCTGCAACCGATGGGTTTGCACGGGCCTTGGCACCCGCCGATAGTTCCGCCATCAGTTGGCTCGCCCGGGCAATCGGATTGGTCAGGTAAAAATCCTGAACCGCCGTGTCAAAGACCCCTTTGCCGAGTTTCCCGGCGGGCAGCGCACGCCATTCGTTTTCGGGCACCACGTCGATTTCGCCCAGATGCGGGTGGTCCGCAATCATCGCATGGCGCAGCGCGGCCAGGCTGTCCCAGCCCTGGGTTGCATCCAGTTCCGCCGACAAGGCGCGCAGAATGGCCCAGTTTTCCTTGGCCTCACCCGGCGCAAACCCCGCACGCAGGGCAAGCTGCGCACGCCCTTCGGTATTGACGAAGACGCCGCTTTCTTCGGTATAGGCCGCGCCCGGCAGGATCACGTCAGCGCGGTGCGCACCACGGTCGCCGTGGCTGCCCTGATAGATGACGAAGGCGCCGTCCGGCACGTCCATTTCATCCGCGCCGAGGTTATAGACCGTTTCCGCCCCGGCGAGGGCTGCGTCGATGCCGCCTTCTGTGGTCGCCCCGACATCCATTGCTCCAACCCGGCCTGCGGCCGTATGAAGCACCATGAGCTTGGCATTGCCCTTTTCACAAAGTGCCATGGCAGCGGCCAGCACGGCCTCCCCATCGGCACCTGTCAGGGCGGCCTGGCCAACAATGATAACCTTCAGGTCATCGCTGGGTTTGCGGTCCTTATCCACCACCATCTGAAGTGCGGCGCGGTCCGTTCCGATATGATCGTATTCATATGTCAGATCCATCTGCGGTCCGATCACACCCACCAGCGCACCGTCTGCCCAGGCCTTGCGGATACGGGCGTTCAGCACCGGGCTTTCGAGGCGTGGATTGCAGCCGATCAGCATGATCGCCTTGGCGCTGTCGATATCCTCGATGGTCGCAGTGCCGACATAGGCCGAACGATTGCCCGCAGGCAGTTTTGCGCCATCGGTGCGGCATTCCACAGTGCCGCCCTGCCCTTCGATCAGTTGCTTCAGCGCATAGGCCGCCTCAACCGGGGCAAGATCACCGACAAGTCCGGCAAGCTTCTTACCTTTCATCGCCTTGGCCGCCGCCGCCAGCGCCTCTGGCCAGGTGGCAGGCTTGAGCTTGCCCCCCTTGCGCACATAGGGCTGATCCAACCGCTGCCGACGCAGCCCGTCCCAGACAAAGCGCGTCTTATCAAAAATCCATTCTTCATTCA
>CAYTUW010000250.1:0-2893 GCA_964441435.1 uncultured Rhodobacterales bacterium | reverse complement strand
CCAGCAATGTTTGGAGTTCTGATTCATCGACTGCAGGTAATCAAGCGCGCTTGCCGCGTCGGACAGTTCGCCGATGCCCTGGTCATATTCACCCTGGCTGCGCCCGACCCCACGGAAATTGAAGCGGAGCACCGTGAAACCCATATTGAGAAACGTATAGTGCAAGTTGTAAACGACCCGATTATTCATTGTGCCGCCAAATTGCGGATGAGGATGCAGCACGATCGCGATTGGCGCGTCCTTTTCCTTTTGCGGATGATAGCGGCCTTCAAGTCGGCCTTCGGGCCCCGGAAAAATCACCTCTGGCATAGATCGTCCGTTTTCCTTATGCGTCTTTTGGGGAATAGTTGACGAATTCCCTCAGACTTATTAGAATCATTCTAAACCTGTGCCGCTTGGGTAGCCAGACGTCACAGACCCTAGGGAAGTAAGCCGCAGGCCGCGCGGCGTCAATCCATTTGACGCCCCAAGGCCCGCCCGGATCGGAGAAAACCGCATGAAACTCAGCACGAAGGGGCGCTATGCCATGGTTGCATTGGCGGATCTGGCGCTGCAACCCAAGGGGGCGTTGGTCACACTTGGCGAGATTTCGGAGCGGCAGGATATCTCGCTGGCTTATCTGGAACAGCTTTTTGTGAAGCTGCGCCGGGCCGGGTTGGTGGAATCTGTTCGTGGCCCCGGTGGTGGTTATCGGCTGGCGCGCGGCACCTCTGAGATCCGCGTGGCGGAGATTTTGGGCGCGGTGGATGAAACCGTCTCTGCGCTTCATACCGGGGCAGGGGCCTCCGGCGGATCATCCGGGTCACGCGCGCAAAGCCTGTCCAACCGGCTGTGGGAGGGGCTGTCGGCCCATGTCTATGTGTTTCTGCACCAGACGCGGCTGTCTGATGTGGTCAGTAACGAACTGACACCATGCCCGGCGGTGCCAAACCTGTTTGAGGTGGTGGATGACGCTTGAGCGTAGCGCGGAGTTTTACCAACTCCCCATGATCGTCATTGCAGACAGTGGGAGCGCGTTTAACGGCTTCGTAGAACTCTATCGCGCGACAGGGGCAATTCGGGCATATCTGAAAGCCAGAATACCCTATGTTGTCGATGATGCTTCTAAACCTGTTTACGACATATCGGTTGATAATAACTATTATACTGAGGGTGAGTTGTTCCTAATGTTTGCAAGTCGGATGAAAGACAACGAAGAAGCGTTTGTGCGCAGCCGTTGGATTGGTGGACGCCTATATAATCGCCTCTGCGGACCGTCTCCTGATTATGTCTTCTTGCCAGGTCCAGTGCTCTCTGGGGCCTATAAATATCTGGGTGAACCACTTCCAAAGGACTTTGAACGTGGGTTTCATTACTACTATCGTGCCGATCATGCCGAACGCCTATACGGTGAGTATGAAGCAAAAGCAAAGCGTGAGGGCCTAATCGAATGACCCGCGCCTACCTCGATTACAACGCCACCGCCCCCTTACGACCCGAGGCGCGTGAAGCGATGATCGCCACGATGGATGTGGTGGGCAATCCATCCTCCGTTCATGCGGAAGGGCGGGCAGCCAAGGCGATCATCGAAAGCGCGCGCGCGCAGGTGGCCGCGGCCTTTGGGGCAGAGGGGGCAGAGGTTGTGTTCACCTCTGGGGCGACTGAAACCGCTCGGCTGGCGCTTTACGGGGCAAACCGAGCCGGAGCGGATGTGGAACATGATTGTGTCATTGCGCATTTGGGGGATCGCTTGCCGGTTGATGAAAACGGGATTGTCGCCGCGCAAAAGGGGTGCGCCTTGCAGGCCGCCAATTCGGAAACCGGGGTGATTCAGCCGGGGTTTGACGGGGCGTGGTTCTGTGATGCGGTCCAGGCCGCGGGCAAAATCCCTTGGGCGTTCAACTGGTGTGGGGCACAGGCGGCGTCACTTTCGGCGCATAAAATTGGCGGGCCTGCCGGGGTCGGGGCCTTGCTGTTGCGCCGGGGCACAGACCTGCCGCAACCCGCGCAGGGCGGGCAGGAAATGGGCCGCCGCGCTGGCACGGAAAACGTGATCGGAATCGCGGGGTTCGGCGCTGCGGCAGAGGCGGCGCAGCGCGATCTGGAAGCCGGGGTTTGGACCCGGGTCGAGAAACTTAGAAACATTCTAGAAAAAGCGCTGGAAGAATCCGCGCCAGAGATTATTTTCATAGGTAAGAACGCGCAGAGACTTCCCAACACCTCCTGCTTTGCCCTTCCCGGTTGGAAAGGCGAGACGCAGGTGATGCAGATGGACCTTGCGGGATTTGCAATCTCCGCAGGCTCGGCCTGCTCCTCTGGCAAAGTGCGGGAAAGCCGGGTTTTGCGCGCGATGGGATACGGGGCTGAGGTGGCGCGCTCTGCGGTGCGCGTTTCGCTTGGGCCGACGACAAAAGAAGAAGAGGTGCAGCGCTTCGCAGAAGCCTGGGGTGCGGCCTACCGGAAAATGAAGGCGAGAGCCGCTTAGAAGGACGAAATCATGGCTGCTTTGGATGATGTAACCGTTAAGGACGGTGTCGAAGAGGAAACCGTTGAGGCGGTCAAATCGCTCGCCGGGAAGTATAAATACGGTTGGGAAACCGAGATTGAGATGGAGTATGCGCCCAAGGGCGTAAATCCCGATATCGTGCGGCTGATTTCCGAAAAGAATGAAGAACCGGAATGGATGACCGAATGGCGCCTGTCCGCTTTCGAGCGCTGGCAGGGCATGAGCGAGCCGAAATGGGCGATGGTCAACTACCCTGAAATCGACTTTCAGGATCAGTATTACTATGCCCGCCCGAAGTCGATGGAGGAAAAGCCAAAGTCGCTGGATGAGGTTGATCCGAAACTGCTCGAAACCTATCAGAAGCTTGGCATTCCGCTGAAGGAACAGATGATCCTCGCTGGTGTTGAG
>CAYTUW010000249.1:0-2909 GCA_964441435.1 uncultured Rhodobacterales bacterium | reverse complement strand
TGGCCGGATAGAGAATATCCTAGTTGAACCGGAGCGCCGGGCAAGGGTTGTTGTAGATCAGCGCTCCGGCACGATAGTGATGGGCGAAGATGTTCGAATCTCGCGGGTTGCTGTTTCCCAGGGCAATCTCACTCTGCGGATAGACGAAACACCAATCGTTTCTCAACCGAACCCCTTTGCTGCTGGCGACACGATTGTCGTACCAAGAAGCCGTGCTGCCATCGAAGAGGAACCGGGAATTGGTCTGGCTGAAGTCGCGGAAGGCACATCGCTGTCAGAAGTCGTTTCCGGGTTGAATGCCTTGGGGGTTTCCCCGCGTGACATGATTGACATCCTGAAGGCGATCAAAGCAGCGGGTGCGCTACATGCGGAGTTTGTGGTGCGATAGATTTTCTGCCGGGGTGCCGTTAGACGTAGCCGCGAACCAGCGCTCCTGAAACAAGGACCCAGCCATCCGCCACCACAAAGAAGGCCAGCTTAAAAGGCAGTGAAACGATCGCAGGCGGGACCATCATCATCCCCATCGACATCAGTACCGCGGCAACCACGAGGTCGATTATCAGAAAGGGCAGATAGACGAGAAAACCGATCTCGAAGGCGCGCGCTATCTCAGACAACAGGAATGATGGTACCAATACCGACAACGGGCTTTGATCAATCGACTCCACCGTTCCGGCATCTGGCCGCAAATCGAGCAGGGCCTGAAAGGTATCCGGCTCAACACGCGCAGCCATAAACACGCGAAACGGCCCAATGGTCTGGTGAAACGCAGTTTCTGCTGTGATCTGCTCTGCAATGAGCGGTTCAATCCCAGCGGCCCAGGCATCGACAAACACCGGCTCCATAACAAAATACGTCAGAAACAGTGCAAGCGAAACGATCAGCATATTGGGTGGCGCCTGCTGGAGCCCGATCGCCTGCCGCAGAATCGACAGAACCGTTACCACGAAGGGGAAGCAGGTGATCATGATCGCCAGGCCGGGCACGATGCTTAGCAAGGTGATCAGTGCAAACAACTGGATGGAACGGGTGGCAAGCGATCCGTCGCCTGAGGTGACTGATAGGGTCATGTCCTGCGAAAACACAGGCGTGGCCACCACCAGAAGGCAGGCGGCGATCAGAAACGAGGCATTTCGCATCCTAAAGGCCGTTCCTGAGATCGACAATTTCGGTCAGGCGGACAGCTAAGGTGCCGCCTTCATCCGGGTCGAGTTCTTGCAGTTCACCGCGCGCAATCAGCTTGTCGCCGACATAAAGTTCGACTGGATCCTCTATCCCTTTGTCCAGAGGAAGCACGGCGTTCGGCCCAAGTTTCAGCAGCTCACGCACAGTTGGTCGTGCTGTGCCGACCGAGATCATGACCTCAACCGGAACTGCGGTAAAAGGATTGGCCTGTTTATCGTCATCGTCGGGCATCATTCAGCTTTCTTGTTAGGTTGATAGAAATCGCTTAGGGCGGCGCGGATTTCCTGAAAGGCGGAATCGAGGTTGATTTCCTCTTCGGCATCACCAAAACGCAATGCGGCCTGACCTGGCCCAAGGGAGCCGTCAGGGGTGATATCAAGGTCGAGGTGGGTTTGCCCGGCAAGGAGTTCCTCCACCAGTGGAATATCTTCAGCGCGCAGCCGGAGGGTGATGGCGCTTTGCGGCGTCGCTTGCGCGATTGCAAAAATTCGTTCGCTAAGCTTCTGCCCGAACTGTTCCAGCGCGAGGGATGGTAGCAGCGTTTCGGTAAGTGCCGTGAGTAGCGGTTTCAGATCATTCAGAATTTGGGATCTGGCTTCATGGTAGGTAAACGACAGCCCTTGCAGAGACTGGTCCAATTCGGAGCTGACACGTTTCTTGTCCGAGGATTGCGCATTCACCGCATCATCCCATCCAGCTGAATAGCCCTTTTCGAAAGACTGGAGCTTTTGTTCCTCTTCAGGAAGCGATCCTCGGTGGTCATGCCCGATTCCTGCGGCCATCGCGTCGTCAAAGATTTCAAGTTCAAATGCCCGTGCCATCAGCTTGTCCGTTCCGGCTGTTCCATCCAGCTGCGTAAAATCTCAACGGTTTCATCCTGACGGTCGTCAATCATGGATCTAAGCCGCTCAACCGGATTCTCCGGAGCCCCGTCATCGAAGTTGAAATCCGAAACCACCGCCATACCGCCAGGCAGGATTGAATCGTCAATTTCCCCGTCAAGCGCGCCGGAACCCGCCGTGGGCGTCGGAAGGCCCGGCATATCAGTATTCATGGCACCTGAATTTGCTGAGGGCGTTGGCGGCGGAAGCCCAGCCGGTGGTGTGGCGGAAGCCGAGGAAAGGATCGGCCGAACGACAAATAATCCGAGGATCAGAGATACAACGGATAGAACCGCGATTTGGATCAGAGACATAATATTCAGACCGAGAGAACTGATAAAGTCGGCCTCTGCGGCAATTCCGGGCTGATCCAGCGCCTGAAGAGCCATCGACTTGATCGTGATGACATCGCCCCTGCCTTCCTCAAAGCCAACAGCGGATGCAACCAGTTCGCGTAGCGTGTCAAGTTCCTCCTGAGAGCGTGGTTCGACGTCTGGCGCGTCGCCAACGGTCACGCCATTCACCAACACCGCAACGCTTAACCGGCGGATCGCGCCGGGCAGGCGTAGAATTTCGCGTTGCGTTTCGCTGACTTCATAATTGACCCGCTCGCGGGTTTCCGTGTTGCTGGTGGTGGAGGCATCCCCACCTGTCGCGGCTTCCCCGTCCGGCAGGTTGCTTGCAACGGTCACAGAAGACCCGCGGGCATCTTCGGAGCTGCCGGCGGTTTCCTCCGTCTCGGTGCTGATGGCAATGCGCGATTCCGGGTCGATCCGCCGTTCGACGATGGATTCGCTTTCCCTGACGGTGTCGATGCTGATTTCAACCAATGCGTTGCCGCGG
>CAYTUW010000248.1:0-2909 GCA_964441435.1 uncultured Rhodobacterales bacterium | reverse complement strand
CGGGCTGATGGGGCGCAAAGGCGTGATGGAGGAATAAGCAATGCTAGGTCTCAACAAAAAAGACACCAACCTCTTTCTGATTGTGATCGGACTGGTCGTGCTGGCACCCTTCCTGCTGAACCCGTTCCCTGAAGGCAGCAATCTGGCGCAGTTCAACGCGGGCTACCCGGACCTGATGCAGAAATTCGTGATCTTCGGCATCTTCGCCATCGGGTTCAACATCCTGTTCGGCCTTACCGGCTATCTCAGCTTTGGGCATGCCGCGTTTCTCGGCGTGGGTTCCTATAGCTGCGTCTGGATGTTCAAGCTCTTGGGCTACAACGTCATTCCCGGCATCCTGCTTTCGGTTCTGGTCACGGGCGTCTTTTGCCTGCTGATTGGCATTCTTTGCCTGAAACGCACGGGGATCTACTTCTCCATCCTGACGCTCGCCTTTGCTCAGATGAGCTTTGCGCTGGCCTATTCGGTGCTTTCCAACCCGAAGTTCAACCTGACAAACGGCGAAACCGGGCTTCAGGTCTATGGTGACGATCCGCAAATCCTGCAGGGCGCAAACAGCCCGGATGTGCCGCATCTCTTTGGCCTCGCCATGCGCGACAGCTATCAGCTTGAATTCGGCAACTGGCTGTTCACCTTCAACGCCGGATATTACCTCTGCGGTGTGATCATGCTGATCTGTTTCTACCTGTCGATGCGTATATTCCGGTCGCCCTTTGGCATGATGCTGCGCGCAGTCAAATCAAACCAGCAGCGCATGAACTACACCGGCCTCAATTCTCGTCCCTACACGCTTGCGGCTTTCGTGATCTCGGGCATGTATGCAGGTCTTGCCGGAGGTCTCCTCTCTGCTGTTGATCCGCTTGCAGGTGCCGAACGGATGCAATGGACCGCCTCGGGTGAGGTGGTGCTGATGACCATCCTTGGCGGCGCTGGCACCTTGATCGGCCCGGTGCTTGGCGCGGGTTTCATCAAATACACGGAAAACATCTTTTCCAAGATCAACGACAACGTGCTGCATGGCTGGTTTGCCTTCCTGCCTGACGGGGTCGAGGATTTCCTCGTCACCATCGTGTATCCCTTCGTCGGCAAAGGCTGGCACCTGACGCTTGGCCTGATGTTCATGGCGGTGGTGATCTTCCTGCCCGGTGGCCTCGTCGAAGGTGGCCAGCGTATCGGACGCCTGTTCCGCCGCAAGAAGGCAGAAACCGAAGATGGCACACATAAACCGAAATCATCCGCCCATGTGGCCGAATAAGGGAGGCGATTGAGATGGCAATTCTTGAAGTCAGAGACGTCAACAAGCGCTTCGGCGGGTTGCAGGCGCTGGGGGACGTGAACCTCAGTGTTGAGGAAAACTCCGTCCACGCCATCATAGGACCAAATGGCGCTGGCAAGTCGACACTTCTCAACTGTCTCGTCGGCAAGCTGATCCCGGACACGGGTTCGGTCATGTTCGACGGGCAATCCGTGCTTGGCCGAAAGCCGCATGAAATCAACCAGATGGGCATTTCCCGCGTGTTCCAGACGCCGGAAATCTTTGGCGATCTCACGGTCAGGGAAAACGTGTTGATCCCCTGTTTTGCCAAACGCGATGGGGCCTTTCGAATGCATGCGATTGAAAGCGTCACCTCGGAGCGGGAAATCAATGATCGGGCGGAGGCAATGCTGTCAGAGGTCAACATGCAGGACAAGCTCGACATGCATGCCGCATCCCTGTCGCGTGGCGACAAACGGCGCCTGGAAATCGCCATGTGCCTCAGCCAGGAACCACGGCTTCTGTTGCTGGATGAACCCACCGCTGGCATGGCGCGCGCCGATACCAACAACACGATCGACCTGCTAAAACAGATCCACGATGAACGCGATATCACCATCGCTATCATTGAACACGACATGCATGTGGTGTTTTCACTGGCCGAACGCATTACCGTTCTGGCTCAGGGCACCCCGCTGGTCGAAGACGTGCCGGATAAGATCAAGGGCCATCCAAAAGTTCAGGAAGCCTATCTCGGCGAAGCGCATGAGGCCTAAGACATGACTACAGTGACCGTTACCAAACCCGAACAGCGCCCAGCCCCTGCGACACCGCCGCTTTATTTTTCGGCCTGGGACCTGCACGCCTACTATGGCGAAAGCTATATCGTGCAAGGCGTCAGCCTCAACATGCAGGAAGGCGAAATTCTCGCCCTTCTGGGGCGCAATGGCGCGGGCAAGACGTCAACCCTGCGCACGCTTGCCCGGCTTGACGATCCGATGCTGACCCATGGTGAAGTCTGGCTTGACCACCAACCACTACACACGATGCGTGCCCATGAGGCCGCACAGGCCGGGATCGGCCTTGTGCCCGAAGATCGCCGCATCATTCCCGGCCTCACGGTGGAGGAAAACATCCAGCTTGCACAGATCGTCGAGCCGATCGGCTGGTCACTTGACCGTATCTACGACCTGTTCCCACGCTTGGGTGAGCGGCGCAAACAGGAAGGGGTGACACTATCGGGCGGGGAACAGCAGATGTTGGCCATTGCCCGGGCATTGGCACGGGACGTAAAGGTCCTTCTGTTGGATGAACCCTACGAGGGGCTCGCCCCCGTCATCGTCGATGAAATCGAAAAAACACTGAACATCATCAAAGAACAGGGCATGACCACGATTATTGTCGAACAAAATGCCGTCCGCGCTTTGGAACTTGCCGACCGGTCAGTTATTCTGGACACGGGTAAGGTGGTGTTTGAGGGCTCCGCGAAAGAAGTGCTCGATAACAAAGAACTACGCGCTGAATACCTCGCTATATAATCCTGCCTCCGATAGCTGAGGCGGAACAGGGACCTGGAAACAAACATGACTGATAATGCCGTTTACCCGCCGTCACCAAATTTTTCTTCGGCAGCGCACGCTGATAAGTCAGCCTA
>CAYTUW010000247.1:0-2926 GCA_964441435.1 uncultured Rhodobacterales bacterium | reverse complement strand
ATCCTTGCCCATCGCTTCTGAGGCGACTTCGTTGTCGCGGATCGCCCGCATCATGCGACCCCAGGGGGAATTCAACGCCTTTTCGGATAGCCACAAGAGGCCAAGCAGGATGATCAGGAACAGGCCCATATAGCAGATTTTGACAAAGATGGTGGAGGCAAGAACGGGGTCCATACCAAGGCTTTCAGCCCGCGCCAGAAATGCGCTGGAGGCCTGCAAGTCGACTTCGTAAGGCACCGGACGCGGAATACCCACTACGTTTTTGACGCCGCGGCTAAGCCAGTCTTCGTTCTTCAGAACTGCGATGATGATCTCGGCAATTCCCAGCGTCGCAATGGCAAGGTAGTCCGATCTGAGGCCAAGGGCCGTTTTGCCGATCACCCAGGCCGCGCCAGCCGCCATCAGCCCGCCCACAGGCCAGCTCAGGATCACCGGCAGGCCAAGCCCGCCAAGGTATCCGGTGCCCGCTGGATTCACCGCTTCAATCGCCTGAACAGCCGGGTCAAAGACATAGCGATAGACCAGGAACCCTGCGATCAGAAACGCAATCAATGCAAACGTCCGGCTGCGGCCCGGCGCCATTTTCCGGTAAAGCAGGATGGTGCCCACAATGGACGCCACCCCCGTCAACAGGGCGAGGATCATGCGCAAACCACCTGCGGCCCAGGCTTCATGCGTTGGCGGCATGGAAATCAGCACAGCCGATAGCCCGCCAAGGGCCACAAACCCCATGATCCCGATATTGAACAACCCGGCAAACCCCCACTGCAGGTTCACCCCAAGCGCCATGATCGCGCTGATCAGCCCCATGTTGAACGCCAGAAGCGCCGTGTTCCAACCCTGAATGAAGCCGGAGATCAGGAACATCACGCCGACGATGGCAAAAAGGATGAGGTTTCTTGGATTAACGCTCATGTCGATTGCCCTTTGAATAGCCCTGTTGGACGGAACAGCAGCACGATGATCAGAATGACAAAGGAGACTGCAAATTTGTAGTCTGTGGACAGAAGCTGGACGAGACCCGTCGGTTCCAGCGCTTCGGGCATCAGATAGCCGAGCACCTTTTTAAAGGCATAGGTGATTGTGACTTCGGAAAAAGCAATCACAAAGCCGCCGACAATCGCACCGATCGGGTTGCCAATCCCGCCAACGATGGCAGAGGCAAAGATCGGCAGGAGAAGCTGGAAATAGGTGAAGGGTTTGAACCCTTTGTCGAGGCCATATAGCACGCCCGCAATCGTCGCCAGCGCAGCCACAATGATCCAGGTGATCTGCACCACACGCTCCGGGTTGATCCCGGACAGAAGCGCAAGATCCTCATTATCTGAAAACGCGCGCATGGATTTGCCTGTGCGGGTCTTGTTCAGGAACCAGAACAGCAGGGCAACAACGATCACGGCGGTGACAATGGTGATGCCCTGTGACGTGCGGAAAGCCAGCCCTTCTTCCAGGCCCGTCATGGCTTTGAAATCGCGGGCAGAGATGATGAAGCGCTCACCATCGGCAAAGCGCTGATCATCCGGCCCGATGATAAAGCGCACGATGCCATTCATCATGAACATCACCCCCATCGACACGATGACGAGGATCACCGGCGCTGCCTTTTGCCGTCGGTAGAACTGATAGACAAACCTGTCCGTCAGCAGCAGCAGCGCCGCCGCCCCAAGAATACCAAAGGGCAGGGCGAGCAGGGCCGTCGGCAGCGGGCCAAGGTTCACCCCCATGCTCTGCAACCACCAGGTGACAAGGATCGTGCCCATCGCACCAAAGGCCATCGTATCGCCATGGGCGAAGTTGGAAAAACGTAAGATTCCGTAGATCAGCGTGACCCCAAGCGCGCCAAGCGCAAGTTGGGAACCATAGGCGATGGCAGGGACGATCACGAAGTTTGAAAGCGCGATGAAGGCGTTGAGGATGTCCATCGATCAGCCCCCCAGGAATGATTTGCGGACCTCAGGGTCAGCGAGCAGCGCTTTCCCAGTATCCGTATAACGGTTGCGACCCTGGACGAGGACGTAACCTTTGTCCGCGATTTCAAGGGCCTGACGGGCGTTCTGTTCGACCATCAGGATCGAAATGCCGGTGCGGGAGACCTCGATGATCCGGTAAAAAAGTTCGTCCATCACGAACGGGCTCACCCCGGCAGTTGGCTCATCGAGCATCAAAAGCGACGGTTTCGTCATCAGCGCACGACCCACGGCGACCTGCTGGCGCTGACCGCCAGATAGTTCGCCTGCCGCCTGAAGGCGCTTGTCGCGCAGGATCGGGAACAGCTCATAGACCTGCTCCATCGTTTCAGCGATATCGTCGCGGCGGATGAAGGCACCCATTTCCAGGTTTTCCTCCACCGTCATCGAGGTGAAGATGTTGGAGGTTTGCGGCACAAATCCCATGCCTTTGGCCACCCGTGCCTGCGGCGTCAGCGCGGTAATATCCTCACCATTCAGTCGCACAGCCCCGGAACGCACATCAAGCATCCCGAACACCGCGCGCATCGCGGTCGATTTCCCCGCGCCATTCGGCCCGACAATCACGGCAATTTCACCCTTGTCGACGGCTATTGTGCAGTCATGCAGAATATCCGGCCCCTTGCCATAGCCGCCGGTCATCGTGTCGCCAATCAGGAAGGGTTCACCCGCCGCGCCCGCTCGGTCGCCGGGGTGGCGATCAAAATCCTCGATCTTGCCCTGCTTGTCCTTATCGGTGATCGAGGCATCCTTGTTGCCGCGATCATCCTGGTAGGGGTTGCCGCTCATCCTGCCGCTTCCTCCTTGACCTTGTTCTTGAGGCCCGTGCCGAGATAGGCCTCGATCACCTGCTCATTGGCCTTGATTTCGTCAAGCGTCCCTTCGGCCAGCACGCGGCCTTCGGCCATGCAGATCACCGGGTCGCAAAGACGGCCAATGAAATCCATGTCATGTTCGAT
>CAYTUW010000246.1:0-2967 GCA_964441435.1 uncultured Rhodobacterales bacterium | reverse complement strand
AGCGCCAAAAGCCGGGTCTGAAGGGTGCTCATGGTCAGCGTATAGGCCTCACAAACGGCAACGACATGTCGGCGATTGCAGTCGTTCAGAACCGGCACAAGCCGTTCCCGCGTAGCGATCGCGTCGGGCAACGTCACCCGCTGACAATAGTTGAAATGCTGGCCATAGCTGTCGCCCCAATCATCGGTGATCGCGCGGCAGCGGCTTTTCTCGGCGTCCTGAACAAAAACCAGCATGAGCTGGGCATATTCCTCGCAAGTCGCAACCTGCGCCCGCGCCACCGTTGTCTGCGCCATGAGTCCTGTCAGCAGGGCCATCACCAGGACGATCGACTTCCAAACCATCGTGAACCTCCGGTCATGAGGATATCACAAAGCCGTGCCCACAACCACTCAACCGCCCTGAGGCAGCACATTGCGCCGGACCATCGTGCGCAGGGAAAAGCTCGACCGCATCTGGCGGATGCCCTCAAGTCGCATGAGTTGTTCTTCAAGAAATCGGTCAAAGGCGGCAAGATCGGCCACCACCACCCTTAGGATAATGTCACGCCCGCCGGTCATCAGGTGGCATTCCATCACCTCCTCCATTCCCGACACGGCACGTTCGAACTGGTCAAGCGCATCGCGGCTTTGCCGTTCCAACTCAACAGAGATGAAGGCGCTGACGGGCAGGCCGATCCGCGCCTGATCAATGCGCGCGCCATACCCTGTGATCACCCCGGCCCGTTCCAGCGCCGCCACCCGGCGCGCGCAGGGCGTAGGGGAAAGGCCAACCCGTTCCGCGAGATCGCCGAGTTTCATTCGCCCATCCTGTTGCAGTGCGCATATGATCCTGTGGTCGATCTGATCCATAGTGATTATTCCTAATCTTCTACCACTTTTTAGATGATACCACCATAAGATACAAAATCCACGCCGATAATTGGGGATAATTCACGCACCAAAACCGCTACGCAGGGACAAGGAGGAGCCAAAATGCGCATCACAGATATCCCATCGACCAGCCATGAACTGATCCGCAGGGTCGAGGCGCCGGAGGTGGGCCTGACCGGGTTCATTGCGCTTCATTCCACCCGGCTTGGCCCGGCGGCGGGGGGGCTCAGGATGCGCCCCTATGACAGCGAAGCGGACGCCATCACCGATGTCATGCGCCTGTCCGAAGGGATGACATATAAGAACGCCGCTGCTGGCCTGCCGCTCGGCGGCGGCAAGGCGGTGATCATGGGCGATCCTGCGCGGCAGAAAACCCCTGCCCTTCTGGCCACTTTCGGGCGTGCGATTGAAGGGCTTGCTGGGCGGTACTACACCGCAGAAGACATGGGCATGACACCGGCGGATATGGGTGTTCTGGCAGGTGAAACCGCCTATGTCGCCGGGCTGGCATCGGGCGAGTTCGCCTCTGGCGACCCGTCGCCGATCACCGCGCGCGGCATCTTCAACGCGATCCGCACCACCGCCCGCCACCGTTTCGGCGATGACAGTTTGGCTGGTAAAACCGTTTCTGTTCAGGGCCTTGGAAATGTCGGCTGGCATCTTTGCGAATTCCTGCGCGCGGCAGGGGCGAAACTGATCGTGACCGACATCGACGAGAGCCGCATCACCCGCGCCGCAGATGAACTGGGCGCTGCGGCGGCAGGCCTTGATGATATCTATTCCGCAGAGGCCGATGTTTTTGCCCCTTGCGCCATTGGCGGCATCCTGAATGACGAAACCATCCCCATGCTCAAGGTTCAGGCCGTCGCCGGGGGCGCGAACAACCAGCTCGCCACGCGCGCTGACAGCGTCGCCCTGCATCAGCGTGGCATCCTCTATGCGCCCGACTTCGTCGCCAACGGCGGCGGCATCATTAATGTCGCCACGGAAATCCTACGCATCGCTGACCGAGCAGGGTTTGTTGCCGAAAAACTCGCCGCGCTGGACACAACAATGGACAATATCCTGACAGAAGCCGCGCGCCAGAAGGCCAGCCCGGCCGATATTGCCCATTCCATCGTCGCCCAAAAGATCGCTGCAACGGCGGCCTAGGTCTGACTCCTCGTATCAGAAATTGAAAACCTGGCCACGATCAGGCATAGTCAGCACATAAAAAGGGGATCAACCCCGCACCAGAACGAGGCAAGACAGATGAAGCATTTGACAAGGGCCGCGATGATTGCGGCGCTGTTAACCCCGGGCTTTGCACCCGCTGTATCGGCCAATCAGATTGAACGAGCCTGCAACAGATCCGACCGCCCGGCGGCGAATCGGCAACTTTGCGGCTGCATTCAGGACGTTGCGGATTTGATGCTTTCGGGCAGTGAACAGCGGCTTGCGGCGACCCTCTTCAAAGACCCGCATAAAAGTCAGGAAATCCGCCAGTCCGACCGCTCGTCTCACGAAGAGTTCTGGCAGCGTTGGCGCGAATTTGGCGAAACCGCAGAGGTTTACTGCGCGAGCTGAGCCAGCAATCCACGCGCGGCCTGTTCAATCAGATCAAGCGTTTCATCGAAATTCCGGGTGTAATACGGGTCCGGCACGTCGGTGATGCCAGTGTCAGACGCATAGTCGAGAAAGCGAATGACCGGCGTGTCGCTCCCGCCGGGGCGCAGCGCCTCCATATCCGCGACATTGCGGGCATCCATGCCGATCAGCAGGTCGAACCGGGTAAAATCCGCCGCCACGAACTGGCGCGCGCGCAAGGCGGTCAAGTCATACCCCCGCGCCGATGCCGCGGTCTGCATCGGGCCATAAGGTGCGTCCCCAACATGCCAGTCGGACGTGCCCGCGCTGTCAAGCAACAGGCTGACCCCTGCCGCTTCGGACATGTGCCGAACAACGCCTTCGGCGGTGGGCGAGCGGCAGATATTGCCAAGGCAGGTGAACAGAATACGGCTGGTCATGACACAAGGCTTAGCCACATGATGGGGTGGGAGAAAGACGCAATATGCAAAAGATCACGATTTTGACAGGTGCAGGGATTTCCGCCGAA
>CAYTUW010000245.1:0-2999 GCA_964441435.1 uncultured Rhodobacterales bacterium | reverse complement strand
CACGACACAGGACGCGCGCGGGCATGGGTTGGCCAAAGCCATCTGTATTGCCGCAATGGGTCAGGCGCGCAGCGATGGACATCGACGCATGGTGCTTGACACGATGAAGGTGCTGCCAGAGGCGATCGGGCTATATAAAACACTCGGCTTCAGGGCCGCGCCGCCCTTCTATGACGTGCCGGAAACGCTCTCTAAGATGGTGGAATTCTACGGAATTGATCTATGATCGCAGAGGAAATCATCAAGCGTCTTGACCTCGCCCCACATCCTGAAGGCGGGCATTACCGCCAGACATGGGTCGCGCCGACCACAGATGGGGAGCGCCCGGCAGGCACGGCAATCCTGTTTCTGTTGAAAGCCGGGGAGCGCAGCCACTGGCACAGGGTTGACGCGGATGAGATCTGGCATTTTCATTCCGGTGCCCCGCTGCGCCTGATGGTGGCTGAGGCAGAGGACAGCCCTGCCCTTATGCAAACACTTGGCACCGACCTTGCCGCAGGGCAAATGCCGCAAATCATCGTGCCGAGGGATCATTGGCAAGCCGCCGAGACCACGGGCCATTACACCTTGGTCAGCTGTACCGTTTCGCCCGCGTTTCAATTCGAAGGCTTCACCCTTGCCCCGCCGGATTTTGATATAGAGGCCTGGTAGTCACAGCCCCTGCGCAAAAATGAAGGCCAGATCGTCGAGCGTGACCCGTTCGCGCGGCTGATTTTGCCGCGTTTCACGGTATCGGCGATCATAGGGCAGGCAACGGTATCCACAGATCACGCGCGCCGCCCGTTTGCGCCGTTCCACAAACCACAGCCGCCCGCCCGGGGTGGCAATGTAACCGTTTTGGCGGTTGGCGAAATCGCCCTCCATGTCCTGTTCGGACGGGTATTCGTTGAAGCTCATCGCATCAAACGCTGCATGTGTGTGGTAGCTGGCGACTACCCTGACATCCCCCTCTGGGAGGACAGGCAGGCAGGACGCAGGGCGCCCTTTCTCCGCCTCCGTCGCGCGGAGCGCATCATTGGAATCGTAAAAAATAAATCCGCAATATTCGAGATCGACAAAAATCGAATGCGCGTTGAGATCCTCGAGCACCTCATAGGCAAAGGCATGTTCGTTGGCATGAATTTCATAACCGCCGCCAAGCTGCGGCTCTGCCAGTGCCGGCACGGCAAGCCCAAATGCCGCCAGGATCTTCAGAATGCGCATGTCTGCTCTCTCCTCTCACCGGAGCCTAAGCGGCACCTGCACCCGGACCAAGCGCTTTCTTGCGCGGCTCGCTCAGACGGCCGCCGCCAACCGGGGCGCGCACGCCTGTGGTGCCAGGCGCGGTGGTTGGCAACCCTTTGGCCACGCGCACAGCGAGATAGGCAAACGCCTGCGCCTCCAGCATATCACCGTCAAAACCTTCATCTTCAATCGGGGCGACCTGACACTCCGCCAGAAGGGCAAGCATCGCCATCAATGCAGGGTTCTTGCGCCCGCCCCCCGTCACCAGAAGCGACTCCGGCGGCTGCGGGCAATGTTCAAGCCCGCGCGCAGCAGAGGCGGCGGCAATCGCGGTCAGTGTCGCAGCGGCATCTGCATCATCCAGATGCGCCACCTGTTCCAGCAGGTCCGGGAAGTCATTCCGGTCGAGCGATTTTGGTGGCATGCGATAAAAGAATTCATGCTCGAGGAAGTTTTCGACAACCGCTTCGTCAACCTCCCCTGCGCTGGCCAATTCACCGTCCTTGTCAAAGGGCATCTGCCGCCGCTGCCACATCAGGTCGTTGATCGGTGCATTGGCCGGCCCGGTGTCAAAAGCCAGCAATGCGCCATCGCTGTCAGGTTTTGATTTTGCCGGATCGACCCATGTCAGGTTGCCTACGCCACCGAGGTTCAGAAAGGCAATCGGCGCCGATGCGTCCATCAGCTTTGCACAGGCGAAATGATAAAACGGTGCCAGCGGCGCACCCTGCCCGCCCAGTTCCACGTCGTTGCTGCGAAAGTCCCAGACCACCGGGCATTGAAGAACTTCCGCCAGAACCCGACCATCGCCCGCCTGATGCGTGCCAAGCCCACCAGGATCATGGGCAAGCGTCTGGCCATGAAAGCCGATCAGTTCAGCATCCCCAAATTCATGCAGCAAGGTCGCATGGACCGTTTCGATGACTTCGGCCGCCTCTTCAACGCCCGGTTCGCCCTGCCAGCGCCCAAGCGCCGCAGCAATTACCGCGCGTTCCTCATCCGAATAGGCGCGGTAACCTGTTGGGCCAAATTCCAGGATTTCATGCCCATCGGTTTTCAGCAGCGCCGCATCGACGCCGTCCAGTGACGTGCCCGACATCGCACCCAGCGCCCAGACCTGATCTGCCTTCAACATCCGCTTTTCCTTTTTGCCTCCTCCCGATATAGAGCGATAGGCCCAACGAAACCACGGATAAATCACCATGACCTACCATGCCAAATCCGATTTTATGCGCGTGATGATCGAGCGCGGCTTTCTTGCCGACTGCACGGACTATCAGGCGCTGGATGACGCTTTGAAAAAAGGCGTGGTGCCGGCCTATATCGGCTTTGACGCCACCGCCAAAAGCCTGCATGTCGGATCGCTGATCCAGATCATGATGCTGCGCTGGCTTCAGCGGACGGGGCACAAACCCATCGTCCTTATGGGCGGCGGCACAACAAAGGTGGGTGATCCATCGTTTCGTGCCGACGAACGCCCGCTGATGACCGAAGCCATGATCGCCGACAATATCGCAGGCATTAAACGTGTGTTTTCAAGCTACGTCAGCTTTGGCGATGGGCCGACTGACGCGCTTATGGTCAACAATGCGGAATGGCTTGACGATCTTAACTACCTGGAATTCTTGCGCGACATCGGGCGGCATTTTTCGGTCAACCGGATGCTGTCGTTTGAAAGCGTGAAATCGCGGCTTGACCGGGAACAGAGCCTCAGCTTCCTTGAGTTCAACTATATGATCCTGCAAGCCTATGATTTCCTCGAACTGAACCGCCGC
>CAYTUW010000244.1:1519-3030 GCA_964441435.1 uncultured Rhodobacterales bacterium | reverse complement strand
CTAGGGTGCTACGCAGAATACAAGAGTTGCAAGTTTGTAAAAGGCGATGAACCGATAAATCTCC
The DNA here is from genome assembly GCA_964441435.1 of uncultured Rhodobacterales bacterium. Lineage (GTDB taxonomy): Bacteria > Pseudomonadota > Alphaproteobacteria > Rhodobacterales > Rhodobacteraceae > CAYTUW01. Next base: position 2,966 of record CAYTUW010000244.1, on the reverse strand, counting down.
GCCTCTGCACGGGCGGGTTCAATGCCAAACATGCGGGATTGCAGCCCCGTGATCCAACCGCGCATCGTCATCAGGACCAGCGAGGCGAAGATCAGGTAGCCGAGGTTCAGAACACTCATCCAGCCAAACAGCGCACTTAGAAATTCAGGTGACATATCGTCCTCCAGTTCCATTCTGCGCGATGCCGTAGATGTGGGGAGGGCGCCTTGAACGCAAAAGGGACAAATTGCCGCGCAGTGGTCAGACCAGCGCCTGAACCTGCCGCAGCATTGGGGCGAGCCTGTCAGCCCAGGCCTGCTGCTGTTTCGCCGTCTGGATCAGGTCGTTACGGATTTCGATCAGCAGGTTGGGGTGGCCTTGGCGGCTCGCGTGGCGGTCTACTGAATCCCCCGCCAGATATCCGCCATAGGGTTCATTGAGGCCGACACAAAGGTCGTTTTCCTGTGTCAGCAGGTCCGCAAGCGGATCGGAAAGCCGCGTGTCCTCCGTATGCAGCAACCCGATATGCCAGGGCCGCATCGGGCGGCCATTCAGGCGTGGGGTAAAGCTGTGAATGGCCAGCAGGATCGGCGCCGCCCGGCTGGACATCAGGGCGGCGAGGGCTTGGTGATAGGGCCGATGGTGCGTGGCAAGGCGGCGCTCTTTTTCCGCGGCATCGGCATAACGGTTGGCCGGAATGATGGACCCGTCATAAAGCTTCATCAGAACGGTCGGATCATCCTCCCCCCGGTTCGGGTCAATCACGAGGCGCGAAAAATTTGTCTGGATCATCGGCGCATCAAGGGCTGTGGCCAACCCGCGCGCGACCCCGGCCGCCCCCACGTCAAAGGCGATGTGACGGGACATATCCTTGGCCGGAAGGCCAAGATCGCCACCGCCGACATCCGCAGGAACATGGTTTGTTGCGTGATCGCAGGATACAACCCAGCGGGCGGTGCGATCGGCGCCAAAAACTGTGAAGGGTTCGTAGATCGAGGTTTGGTGATATGTCATGAATCAGTCACTGGCTGGCGATAGCCCTACTTACGCAGTTGAAGCGTGATACGCCAGTTGTCGGCGCTAACATAATGCGGCATACCATGTGGGATCGCCAAGGATATAACGAAACAAGGACAGTCAGCGATGCGACGGTTAAGAAATGTAAAGATCGTGGCTACGCTTGGGCCTGCTTCCAACGATTACGATACCATTCGTGCCCTGTTTGAGGCCGGTGCCGATGTGTTCCGGCTCAACATGAGCCATGGCGACCATGCAGAGATCGAAGCGCGCCACGAGATTATCCGACAGGTGGAACGCGATCTTGGCCGCCCGATTGCAATCCTTGCTGATCTCCAGGGCCCAAAACTGCGCTGCGGGGTTTTTGCGAATGGCGAAGAGGAATTGGCCGAAGGGCAGAGCTTTCGCCTCGACCTCAGCGACACAGACGGGGATGCCGGGCGGGTGCAAC
>CAYTUW010000244.1:0-1509 GCA_964441435.1 uncultured Rhodobacterales bacterium | reverse complement strand
CGCTCGAACCCGGCGCGCATCTTTTGGTCAATGATGGAAAAATCCGGCTTAGGGTGGAACAATGTGGCGAAGATTTTGCCGACTGTACGGTTGAGGTCGGCGGCACGATTTCCAACCGTAAGGGGGTGAATGTGCCTGATGTCGTCCTGCCGCTGGCAGCGCTTAGTGACAAGGACCGCCGTGACCTGGAGTTTGTCTGTGAGTTGGGTGTTGACTGGCTGGCCCTGTCCTTCGTGCAGCGCCCCGAAGATGTGGCGGAGGCGCGCGTTCTGGCCCAGGGCCGTGCGGCAATCCTGTCCAAGATTGAAAAACCCGCTGCCGTGAAATCCTTCGATGCAATCCTCGAAGTCAGCGATGGCATCATGGTGGCACGCGGTGATCTTGGCGTTGAACTGCCTGTGCAGAACGTGCCGCCGATCCAGAAACGGCTGGTGCGGGCCTGCCGTGCGGCGGCCAAACCTGTGATCGTCGCAACACAGATGCTTGAAAGCATGATCGAAAGCCCGATGCCGACGCGGGCGGAGGTTTCCGATGTGGCGACCGCCATTTATGAAGGCACCGACGCGATCATGCTAAGCGCTGAAAGTGCTGCGGGCGATTACCCGGTCGAGGCCGTTACGACAATGAACAACGTGGCGATTGAGGTTGAAAACGATCCGACCTACCGCGAGGTGATCGAAGCCTCGCGCCGGGCCGAGCGCACATCTGTTGCAGATGGTATCGTTGCCGCAGCGCGGGAAATCGCGGAAACGACGGATATCAAGGCGATCTGCTGCTTTACCCAATCGGGCACAACCGCGCTGCTGGTCGCGCGTGAACGCCCGCGCGTGCCGATCATTGCGCTGACTCCGCTGGACAGGACCGCCCGGCGGCTATGCCTGACCTGGGGCACGAATTGCCATATCGCTGATGCTGTTAACCGATTTAAACATGCGGTGCTGAGCGCAGCCCGCGCAGCCCGCGACGGCGGATTTGCCGAGGAAACCGACCAGATTGTTGTAACCGCAGGTGTGCCGTTCAACATTCCGGGCACCACCAATATTCTTCGGGTTGCGCCCTGTGCAGAGAACTTGATTTACCGCGCCGACCCGGAATAGGCTGAAGCTGTTCGGTGGAGGAAAACGATGATTATTGACCCGGACCTGATGCTGATTGTCGGGCTTGTCTTTGCGGTGCTGTCGGTGCCGTCAATAATCGGTGCCTTTTCCGAAAGCCGCGCACCGCGTTTGGGCATCATCATGATTGTCATTGGGGCGGGCATGGTCGCTTGGGCGATCAATGCCAAACCCGGTGAATTCAGCTTCGAAGAATTGCCAGAGACATTTATTTCGGTGATTGCCCGGTATTTGGGTTAAACCCCCTTGATCCTCAGGGCTTTGCGGCCTATACGGCGGCCTTCATGGCGCGTCCGGCCGAATTGGCATGCCGAGTCGCGCTTTCCAACCGCCCGAAAGAGGAGACGGAAATGCCGAAGATGAAGACGAAATCGAGCTGCAAAAAGCGGTTCAA
>CAYTUW010000243.1:0-3096 GCA_964441435.1 uncultured Rhodobacterales bacterium | reverse complement strand
GCATGACCATTTTCAAAAACGCCCGTCTGATTGATCCGGAGGCTGGGACGGATGCGCTTGGGGATTTGCGGGTTGTGGACGGGGCCATATCCGATGCCCCCCCGGCAAAAGCTGAAGACGTCATAGATTGCAACGGCAAATGCCTCGCGCCGGGGATTGTCGATATCGGCGTCAAAATTGGGGAGCCGGGCGAACAGCACCGCGAAAGTTTCACCTCGGCAGGGCAGGCCGCAGCGGCAGGCGGTGTCACCACGATGGTCACGCGGCCCGACACTTCGCCAGCGCTCGACACGCCGGAGGCGCTTGAATATGTCACCCGCCGCGCGCGCGAAACCTGCGTCGTCAATGCGCTTCCGATGGCGGCGCTGACCAAGGGGCGGCAGGGCCGGGAAATGGTCGAAATCGGGTTGCTGGCAGAGGCCGGCACCGTTGCGTTCACAGATTGTGACAGCGTGATCGAAAACCCCAAAGTCTTTTCCCGCGCACTGACCTACGCCCGTACCCTCAACGCGTTGGTCATGGCCCATCCCCAGGATCCCGGCCTGTCCGCCGGGGCCGCCGTGACCAGCGGCAAATTTGCCACCCTGCGCGGCTTGCCCGGCGTCAGCCCGATGGCTGAACGTATGGGGCTGGAACGTGACCTCGCCCTTGTTGAGATGACCGGCGGGCGCTACCACGCCGATTGCCTGTCAACTGCCGCCGCGCTGCCAACGCTGGAACGCGCCAAAGCCGCAGGGCTTGATGTGACCGCCGGGACCTCGATCCATCACCTGACACTCAACGCGCTTGATGTCGGGGAGTACCGCACCTTTTTCAAGCTGAAGCCACCGCTGCGCGATGAAAGCGACCGTGCGGCGATGGTGGCGGCGCTGGCCGCCGGCCTGATTGACACGCTGAGTTCCTTTCACACACCGCAGGATGAGGAAAGCAAACGCCTGCCCTTTGAAGAGGCCGCCTCCGGTGCGGTGGGTCTTGAAACCCTGCTGCCTGCGGCGCTGCGGCTTGTCCACGCAGGCGAGATTGACCTGCCGACACTTTGGCGGGCGCTGTCGTTGAACCCGGCCAAACGGTTCGGCCTGCGCGCCGGGCGGCTTACGGCGGGGGCACCTGCGGACCTTGTGCTGTTTGATCCTGACGCCCCCTTTGTGCTGGATCGGTTCAAGCTTCGGTCGAAATCCAAAAATACCCCCTTTGACGGCGCGCGGATGCAGGGCAAGGTGCTGGGCACATGGGTCGGGGGCAAACGGGTATTCGGAGCAGGCTGATGCCGGACATCACACATGGAACGGAAATTCTGCTGCTGGCGCTGGCGCTTGGGTATCTGATCGGGTCAATCCCCTTTGGCCTGTTGCTGGCGCGCGCAATGAAGCTTGGCAATCTGCGTGACATCGGCTCCGGCAATATCGGGGCAACCAATGTGCTGCGCACCGGCAACAAACGCGCGGCGGCGCTGACGTTGCTGCTGGACGCAGGCAAGGGGGCGGCGGCGGTCCTGATTGCGCGGGCGCTCTGGGCGGAGGACGCGGCGCAACTCGCCGGGCTTGGCGCGTTTCTTGGGCATCTTTACCCGGTATGGCTGCGATTCCGGGGCGGCAAGGGGGTTGCGACCTTCCTTGGCATTCTGCTTGCGTTGAATTTTTGGGTTGGCGTTGCCTGCTGCGCCACCTGGCTGGCCACCGCCCTGATCCTGCGCATGTCATCGCTGGCCGCATTGATGGCGGCGGGGATGAGCCCGCTTTGGATGCTGTTTCTGAATGACGGGCGGATTTTGCTGCTGGCACTGGCGCTGACTGTGCTGATCTATGTCCGCCACTGGGGTAACATCAGGCGCATAAAGGCCGGGACGGAGCCAAAGATCGGCGCATAGGCCAAAACAAAACCCGGGCCGCGAAGCCCGGGTCGAAACTCGTACAGTAGTTTTGCATTTTGTCCTGTCAGCCGCGGTTTTCAAGCGCTTCTGCGGTCCGTTTTGTATTGTCGTGGATGCCAAACATGACATAGAGAATGCCGCCGTAAAGAATAACGGCGATTATCCCGACAATCAAAACAAGCAGGCCTTTGAAAAAGCCACCCATCATCGGGTCCATCATTGTGGCGCCCGCAGCAATGACAACACCGATCAGGGCCAGAACCAAAAAGACCGCGATCAGTTTTTCACAGGTGTTAATAAAGAAATCACGCATAATACCCTCATTTCTGTTGGTCACGAATGCGTGAATCTTAACTATATCTTGTGGAACCGCAAAAGCGCGATGCGAAGTTTGGTGGGTGCATTTCAGAAATGGTGACTTTTTTGACTCACCTCAAAAACCCTGAAATCAATAGCTGTGGGCGGCGTAAATCCGGCTGAGATCGCCATTCCATTCGGCTTCATATTCGCTGAGAAGTTCATCGGCGGGTACCATGCCGCTGTCGATGGAATCCTTCAGCGCATTGAGGAAATGGGTTTCATCCGGCACCAGCCCGCCTGCGCCGGGACGCGCGCGCGCTTTCAGCCCTGCCTCCGCAATCGCCACCACTTCGCGCGCCAAGTCATGCATGCGGATGCTGCCCACTTCTGCCTGAAGCGCCTGTTCAGAGGCCGCAATCCGAAGCGCTTCGCGGGTTTCCGCATCCCAGCCTTTGACCAGATCCCAGGCCGCATCGAGCGCACCCTGATCATAGGTCAGCCCGACCCAGAACGCCGGCAAGGCGCAGAGCCTGCGCCACGGCCCGCCATCCGCGCCGCGCATTTCGATGAACTTCTTGACCCGTGCTTCCGGGAAAATGGTCGTCAGGTGATCGGCCCAGTCCGAAAGCGTCGGGGTTTCACCGGGCAGCGCGGGCAGTTTGCCGTCAAGAAAGTCGCGGAAACTCTGCCCCAGCGCATCAATGTATTTGCCGTCGCGGTAAACAAAATACATCGGCACATCCAGCGCGTAATCAACCCAGCGCTCAAAGCCAAACCCATCCTCAAACACAAAAGGCAGCATGCCAGTCCGGTCATCATCCAGCCCGCGCCAGACACGGCTGCGCCAGCTTTTATGCCCATTCGGTTTGCCATCAAAGAACGGTGAATTGGCAAAGAGCGCGGTCGCCACCGGTTGCAGCGCCAGT
>CAYTUW010000242.1:0-3116 GCA_964441435.1 uncultured Rhodobacterales bacterium | reverse complement strand
GTGGGAAATCTCCGAAAGCGGGGATACCACGCTGCTGAAGGGTGAACATGTCGATAAGGCCGAATTTGACACCGCCAATGAAAAGGCGCTGTCCAAAGGTGGCCGCCCGGCCCAGGGTGAGCCTATCCTTCTGGGGATCACCAAGGCGTCTTTGCAGACCCGGAGCTTCATCTCGGCGGCTTCCTTCCAGGAAACGACACGGGTTCTGACCGAAGCCTCGGTGCAAGGGAAGAAAGACAAGCTTGTCGGCCTGAAGGAAAACGTCATCGTTGGCCGTCTGATCCCCGCCGGGACAGGTGGCGCAACCCAGCGCGTGCGCCGCATCGCGCAGGAGCGTGACAACGTGGTGATCGAAGCCCGTGAAGCCGAAGCTGCGGCCGCAGCCGCGCTTGCTGCGCCGATTGACGATGTGATGGGCGAAGAGGTGATCGACGCGGGCATCGTCGAAACGGTGGAGAGCCGCGAGGAGTAATCCTTTTATCATAACGATATAAAGAGCCCCGTCAGAAATGGCGGGGCTCTTTGCTTTGGGCCGGCGGTAAGGCCTCGCACCCGGGTTCTGCTATCCGATCTGGTATGTCATTGCTGTTGATCACCTCCGCAAGGGACCGCGCATCTTTCGGTGTGATCGCGTTCTTTCGGCGGTCAAGACAGGGATTAATTTTAACCTGCTGCCGAAGGCAGAGTTCGGATCTTCCCTGACAGGCGATGATCTTTCACTATGACAGGGTGGTGCATCTACCTGCACGATCTTCGATGACCCCTTTACATTCCGGCAACATCCGCCCAACGTCGCGGCGACGATTTGAGAGTTCGCAGATGCCTCTTTCCGAAAACATGCGCGGTGCGGTCCTGATGATGGGGTCGATGGCGGCGTTTACGCTGAACGACACCTTCATGAAAACCCTGGCAGGTACGGTGCCGTTGATGCAGGTGCTGTTGATCCGTGGCGTGCTAACGGTTGTTCTGATGCTGTTTTTGGCGCGGGCCATGGGCAAGCTGCGGTTTCATATGCCGCGCCGGGACTGGGGCATGGCTACGCTGCGTATGCTGGGGGAGGTTGGCGCGGCCTATTTCTTTCTGACGGCGCTGTTCCATATGCCGCTGGCCAATGTATCTGCCGTATTGCAGGCGCTTCCGCTAACAGTGACGCTGGCGGGCGCGGTCTTTCTGGGGGAGGCCGTTGGCTGGCGCCGCTTGCTGGCGATCCTGATCGGCTTTGGTGGCGTGATGCTGATCATCCGACCGGGGCCAGAGGGGTTTAACATCTATTCGATCTATGTGCTGATAGCGGTTGCTTTTGTCACGCTCAGGGATTTGTCGGCACGCCGCCTGTCGCCAGAAACCCCGTCGATCATGGTGGCGGTATTTGCAGCCTTTGGCGTGATGGTGTTTGCCGGCGGGATGAGCCTTGTGGATGGGGAACCCTGGGTGGAGCTGGGCCTGATGGAATGGGGGGCAATCGGTGCGGCATCGCTCTTTGTGATTGCGGGGTATACGCTGTCGGTTGCGGTCATGCGTATCGGAGAAATCGCCGTGATTACGCCGTTTCGCTACTCCAGCCTGCTCTGGGCGCTGATCATGGGGTTCCTGGTGTTTGGCGACTGGCCGGACAATCTGACCCTGCTGGGGGCGGGGATTGTGGTTGCCACCGGTATCTTCACATTCTATCGGGAACAGCGTAGCGGCAGGGCAGCCCAGGCGGCAAAAGCCTGACCGCACCTGTTGACAGGGCGCGCGACTCCCCATATACGGCGCGCATCCGGGCGAGGGGTCATTCCCCAATGCCTGATATCAGAGCTGAAGTGGTCATGATCCGGGCCTTCTATGCCCCGATCCTCTGAAATCCTCCGCGTCGTTCACCTCGGTACGGGAACGAAGCGGATTTTTCGCTTTGCGGACGCGTGAAGTGGAGTTGAATTTAACCGCACGGGATGCCGTGCACGACACATGTGTTGCAACACGGGGAAACCGGAATGCCAACGATCCAACAGCTGATCCGCAAGCCGCGGCAGCCGAAAGTAAAACGCCAGAAGTCCATGCACTTGCAGGCTTGCCCGCAGAAACGTGGCGTCTGCACCCGCGTCTACACCACGACGCCGAAGAAACCGAACTCCGCCATGCGGAAAGTTGCGAAAGTGCGCCTCACCAACGGGTTTGAGGTGATTTCCTACATTCCGGGTGAGAGCCACAACCTCCAGGAACACTCCGTTGTTCTGATCCGTGGCGGCCGGGTGAAAGACCTTCCGGGTGTGCGTTACCACATCCTTCGCGGCGTTCTGGATACCCAGGGTGTCAAAGACCGTAAGCAACGCCGTTCGAAATACGGCGCGAAGCGTCCTAAGTAAGGAGAGGCATAGATGTCCCGTCGTCACGCCGCTGAAAAACGCGAAGTTCTGCCCGACGCCAAGTTTGGTGACCGCGTTCTGACCAAATTCATGAACAACCTGATGCTTGACGGTAAGAAATCCGTCGCGGAGCGTATCGTCTACAGCGCCTTCGACAAGGTTGAAGACAAGCTGAAGCGCGCCCCGGTTGAGGTGTTCCACGAAGCGCTCGACAATATCAAGCCGACGGTAGAGGTTCGCTCCCGCCGGGTTGGTGGTGCGACCTATCAGGTCCCCGTCGAAGTTCGCCCGGAACGCCGTGAGGCGCTGGCGATCCGCTGGCTCATCACCGCCGCCCGTGGCCGCAATGAAAACACGATGGAAGAGCGGCTCGCCGGTGAATTGCTGGATGCTGTGAATTCCCGCGGCACCGCCGTGAAGAAACGTGAAGACACCCACAAAATGGCCGACGCGAACAAAGCGTTCAGCCACTACCGCTGGTAAGGGAAGTACCTATTATGGCACGCGATTATCACCTGGAACTATACCGCAACTTCGGCATCATGGCCCATATCGATGCAGGGAAAACCACCTGCTCGGAACGGATCTTGTATTACACCGGCAAGTCGCACAACATCGGCGAAGTGCACGATGGCGCCGCCACCATGGACTGGATGGAGCAAGAGCAAGAGCGTGGGATCACCATCACCTCGGCTGCGACCACCACGTTCTGGGAGCGCACCGAAGACGGTAAAGTGGCCGACACGCCCAAGCACCGCATGAACATCA
>CAYTUW010000241.1:0-3118 GCA_964441435.1 uncultured Rhodobacterales bacterium | reverse complement strand
TGACAGAGCTCAAGGTCAAGCGCATGGCTGTGCGTCATGACGAAATGATGTGCTGTAGCGGGTGCATGCGGGACAAGGCGCGTGGGGTCCGTAGCGATCAGCGGGGTGGTTCCGGCGATATCGGGCATTCGTTCCGCCGAAATGTCGATGACCGTCACGTCAAAATCCGGTAGCGGCGCAAGCACAGCCGCCAGCGCCCGGCCGACATGGCCACCGCCAAAAATCCAGACGGGCAGGCGGGTGGGAGAGATCACCTCCGCCACCCAGCCATCGGCAAAGACGGGGGAGGAGACATCCGTCTTCATACATTTAGCTGGCGGAGTCTTGGTGGCATCCGCCGTAACCCGCCGCAGGTAGGTATGATCGGTTTCAGCGGGCAACGAAGCCGCATCGAACCGCTCATACAACAACGTCACCGACCCGCCGCAGCATTGACCGAGCGCCGGACCAAGCGGTTTCACCTGTACGGATGGGGCCGCATTTGCTTCCAGCAACCGCCGTGCCTCCGCAACCGCTTGATATTCCAGCGTTCCGCCGCCGATTGTTGCCTCTTGTCCATCCGCCCAGACATACATCGCCGTGCCCGCATCACGCGGGGCGGAGCCTTTGGTATCCAACACGACAATCCGTGCCACGGACCCATGCGCCGCAATCAGGCGCGTGAGTATGTCTCTGTCAAAGCTCATGCCTTGCCCTGCTGCCGTTCGACCGCCTTCAACACGGTTTCCGCCGTGGCGGGCGCATCGAGGTTTACGTAGTCCGACCCATCCCCACAGGCAGCAATCGCATCTGACAGCGCCATCAGCGCTGATATCCCATGCATGAACGGGGGCTCGCCAACGGCTTTGGACCGGTAAATCGTGTCCTCCCGGTTCTGCGCGTCCCAAAGCGAGACATTGAATACATCCGGGCGGTCCGAACAGGCGGGGATCTTATAGGTCGATGGGGCATGGGTCATCAGGCGACCCTTGTCGTTCCAGACGAGTTCCTCTGTCGTCAGCCAGCCCGCGCCCTGCACATAGGCCCCTTCGACCTGCCCGATATCAAGTGCCGGGTTCAGGCTCGCGCCCGCGTCATGCAGGATATCACACCGCAGGATGCGGTTTTCCCCGGTCAGCGTGTCAATCACCACCTCCGTGACCGACGCCCCATAGGCAAAGTAGAAAAATGGCCGCCCATGCCCCTTGATCCGGTCCCAGCTGATATCCGGCGTCTTGTAAAACCCCGTAGCCGACAGGCTGACACGGTTTTCATAGGCGAGTTTTGCAACCGCCTCGAACGTGTATTCCTCACCCCCGACGCGAACCTTGCCATCCTCAAACGTCACATCCTCGGGCTTGGCCTGATGTCGTTCGGCCAGCAGATCGGCCAGGCGCGCGCGGATCGTGTCGCAGGCATCCTTCACCGCCATCCCGTTGAGGTCCGATCCGGAAGAGGCCGCCGTAGCCGATGTGTTCGGCACCTTCGCCGTATCGGTTGCGGTAATCTTCACCATCTCAAGCGGGATGCCAAAGCGGGCCGCCGCGACCTGCGCAACTTTCTGAAACAGCCCTTGTCCCATCTCCGTGCCGCCGTGGTTCATATGGACGGAGCCATCTTGGTAAACATGCACCAACGCGCCCGCCTGATTGAAATGGGTCAGGGTGAAGCTGATGCCGAATTTGACCGGCGTCAGCGCGATGCCGCGTTTCAGAACGGGCTGTTCCGCGTTCCATCTGGCGATTTCGGAGCGACGGTTTTCATAATCCGACGACTTCGCCAGCGCCGCCACCATCGCGTTGATTTCGCAATCCGTGACCTCCTGCCCGTAAGGCGTGGTCTGACCCGCGCCACCCGGTGCATCGGCGTAGAAATTCGCCTGCCGCACAACAAGCGGATCAAGGCCAAGATGCGCCGCAACGTGGTCCATCACCCGTTCGATCCCCAGCATCCCCTGTGGGCCGCCAAAGCCGCGATAGGCGGTCGCTGATTGCATGTTTGTCCGCAGGCGGTGGCTTTCAATCCGAATGTTATCAAAGTGATAGGCATTGTCGGCATGCAGCATCGCTCGATCCGCGACCGGCAGGGTCAGGTCTTGCGCCCAACCGCCCCGCGTCATCTGGAGGAAGTCGATCCCTTCAATCCGGCCCGCATCGTCAAACCCCACCTTGTAACCAATGCGGAAATCATGCCGCTTGCCGGTGATCATCATGTCATCGTCGCGATCATAGCGCATCTTGCAGGGCAGCCCGGTGTGGATCGCCGCCACCGCACAGGCACAGGCCAGCGCATTTCCCTGACTTTCCTTGCCGCCAAAGCCACCGCCCATACGCCGTGTTTCGACGCGAACGGCATTCATTGGCACGCCAATCGCATCGGCAACCTTATGCTGGATCTCTGTCGGGTGCTGGGTTGAGGAATGGACCAGCACATCGCCATTTTCCTGCGGAAAGACGAGTGCGGCCTGACCTTCGAGATAGAAATGTTCCTGCCCGCCCATGTTGAGCGTGCCTTCGATCACATGGCGCGCACTCGCCAGCGCCCTGGCCGCGTCGCCTTTTTCATAGATGCGTGGGCCGTCCTCAAACCGTTGATTGGCCGCCATCGCGTCTTCGTATGAAAAGATCGGCGGGAGTTCCTCATACGTCACTTTGCCCAATCGCGCGGCCTTGCGCGCCGCAAGGTGACTATCCGCAACCACAAGGAAAATCGGCTGCCCGATGTGATGCACCGTGCCATCGGCAAGCAGCGGTTCATCATGCAGCGATGGTGATACGTCATTGTCCGCAGGAAGGTCATCGGCCACCAGAACGGCGACCACCCCCGGCGCAGATTTCACCGCCGTAAGGTCCAGCGCGGTGATCTTGCCATGGGCAACTTCTGAACACCCAAAGACCAGATGCAGCGCATTTGCGGGCGTTGGGATGTCATCCACATAGCGCGCCGCGCCGGTCACGTGGAGGGGTGCCGCATCATGCGGCAGGGCGCGAGTCACACTCATGATGTCACCTCCAGCACATTTGTGGCGATGCCCTGATCCTCTGCAAAATAGCGGGAGAGCATGTTTTCCGCGCTGCGCAGGCGGTATTCTGCACTTGCGCGCATATCTGTAAGGGGGGTGTAGTCCCTGGCGAATTCC
>CAYTUW010000240.1:0-3169 GCA_964441435.1 uncultured Rhodobacterales bacterium | reverse complement strand
GCATGGGCTGGCGACTGCCTATTACCTTGGCAAAAATCACGGGATCACCAATGTGGCGGTGATCGAAAAGGGTTGGCTCGGCGGCGGAAATACGGGGCGGAACACAACGATCATCCGGTCGAATTACCTGCAGGATGCCTCTGCCGCGATCTATGAAAAGGCGCGCAGCCTTTACGAAACGATGAGCCAGGATTTGAACTACAACGTCATGTTTTCCCCGCGTGGCGTAATGATGCTGGCCCAGACGCAGCATGAAATCCGCGGCTTTCAGCGCACCGCCCATGCAAACGCCTACCAGGGTGTTGAGACGGAATTCATAGGCCCCGAACGGGTGAAAGAACTCTGCCCGATCATCTGCATCGACGGGCCGCGGTATCCGGTGCTTGGCGCGCTCTGGCAGCCGAGGGGCGGCACGGCACGGCATGACGCGGTCGCCTGGGGTTATGCGCGTGCGTGTTCTGACATGGGGATGGACATTATCCAGAAATGCGAAGTGACCGGGGTGACACAAAAAGGCGGCAAAGTCACGGGGGTTGAAACCACGAAGGGACGGATCGGCTGTAATAAGCTGGGGCTGGTCGTCGCGGGCAATTCCGGCGACCTGGCGCAAATGGCCGGGTTCCGCCTGCCGATGGAAAGCGTGGCGCTGCAGGCGCTGGTAAGCGAGCCGATCAAGCCTTGCATGGATGTCGTGGTGATGGCCAACACCGTGCATGGGTATATGAGCCAGTCCGACAAGGGCGAGATGGTGATTGGCGGCGGGGCGGATGGGTATAACAACTACACCCAGCGCGGGAGTTTTCATCATATTGAGGAAACCGTGCGGGCGCTCGTTGAAACTTTCCCGATGATTTCACGGCTCAAGATGCTGCGCCAATGGGGCGGGATTGTCGATATGACCGGGGATCGTTCGCCGGTGATTGGCAAGACGCCGCTTGGCAACTGCTTCATCAATGCAGGCTGGGGGACGGGGGGCTTCAAGGCCATTCCGGGTTCCGGCTGGGCAATGGCGGAGCTTGTGGCGAAGGGCGAGCCCGGTCCGCTTGCGGCGGAATTCGGGATGGATCGGTTCAAAGAGGGACGGTTCATTGATGAGAGCGTTGCGGCTGGGGTGGCGCATTGATGATTGGTCTTGATCCCAATGTTTGCCGCGACAGGCAGGCGCTGGCCCGGGGCGCTACACGCCATGCTTCGGGGCTGGGAGTCACAGTTCACGCTCGGGCCAACGGCCCGGGCCGCGCCCGACCCGCCCCATGGGCGGGCGCGATTGCGCCCACCCCGGGTCAGGCGCGGCCCTCGTTTGGATGGTCGGTTGAACTTCAGGAGGCCGCACAATGCTAACCCTTCGCTGCCCCTATTGCGGCGTCATGGCCGAGGAAACGGAACTGCATGGTGATGGGGAGGCGCATCTCAAACGCTTTGGCCCCGGCTCGGACGATGACAGCTTTGAAAGCTACCTCTTCATGCGCAAGAATCCTAAGGCTGTGCATTTTGAACGCTGGCGGCACGTCAATGGCTGCGGAAAGTGGTTCCACGCCGCGCGCTGCACGATGACGCTGGAGGTGTTTGGCACTTACAGCGCGCAAACGCTGGAGCCACCTGCGGACATCGTGAAGGCGATCAAGAAAAAACGCCCGGATTGGGAGGGGTATAAATGAGCCACCGACTGCCCGATCTCGGTCGTCTGATCGACCGATCCTCCCGCGTTGAATTTACGTTTAACGGCAAGAAATTCAACGGCTTCGCCGGGGACACGCTGGCCTCCGCACTCCTTGCCAATGATCAGATGATGCTGGGCCGGAGTTTTAAATACCACCGTCCGCGTGGGCTTGTCGCTGCCGGGCCGGAGGAACCGAACGCGCTGATGAACATGGGGCGTGACGGGCGGTTTGAGCCAAACCAGCGCGCCACCACGACGGAGCTTTTCCCGGGCCTTGAGGTGCGGAGCCAGAACCACTGGCCGAGCCTTGAGTTTGACATCGGCGCGCTCAACTCCCTCGCCGCGAGGCTCCTGCCTGCCGGGTTTTACTACAAGACCTTCATGCAGCCACGGTTTGCATGGAAACACGTCTTTGAACCTTTCATTCGCCAGTCCGCCGGGCTTGGCCGCGCGCCGAAGGACCGCGATGCCGACACCTACGAACATTTCTATGCCTATGTCGATGTTTTGGTCGTCGGCGGCGGCATCGCAGGCCTTCAGGCGGCATTGGCGGCAGGTCAGGCGGGGGCAAAGGTCCTGCTGATTGAACAGACCGCACATTGGGGCGGGCGGGCCGTGGTTGATGACCCCGATATTGGTGGGGAGGACGCGGAAATCTGGGTGCAGCGCACCCTTGCGGACCTCAACGCGATGGAAAACGTCACGATCCGTACACGGACGATGGGGGCAGGGGTCTATGACCACGGCTATGCGCTCGCCTATGAACGTGTTGCCGACCACACGCCGGGCGCGAATGGTCCGCGTCATCGGCTCTGGCGGATCCGGGCAAAGCAGATTGTGAATGCGGCTGGCGCGATTGAACGGCCGCTCAGCTTTCCGGGCAATGATGTGCCAGGTGTGATGCTGGCCGGGGCGGTGCGCGACTATCTGGTAAACTGGGGCGTGACGCCGGGCAAGCGCACGGTGGTTGTGACCAACAATGACGACGCTTACCGCACGGCGATTGCGCTGCATGAGGCGGGGCTTGAGGTGCCGCTGATCGTTGACGCGCGGGTGGCGGCAAACGGGTCGCTGGCCAGTCGCGCGCGCGAGCTTGGCATCCGCGTGGCCGAAGGGCGCGCCATCGCTAAGGTCAAGGGCGGCAAACGCGTGACCGGCGTTGCGATCAGCCTGATGTCGGGCGAAGGCGGCGCGCGCGAAGAACTGGCCTGTGATGCTATCGCCATGTCCGGCGGCTGGTCGCCGGTTGTTCATCTGTGGTCCCATTGCGGTGGGAAGCTCATCTGGGATGACACACAGGCGCATTTCCGGCCCGACGCAGACCGCCCGCCGACGGGTGCTGACGGGCAGGGTTTCGTGCTTTCAGCAGGCACAGCAAATGGGGCGATGCGGACCGCAGAGGCGCTGAAGGACGCGGATAGCGCAGGCAAGGCAGCGGCGAAGGCCGCGGGCCACAAACCTACCCGCAAAGCCGCGCCAAAGGCCGTGGATGCAGATGAATCGCCGCTT
>CAYTUW010000239.1:0-3177 GCA_964441435.1 uncultured Rhodobacterales bacterium | reverse complement strand
GAAGAAACCGTATTCGATCTGCGCATCGGGCCAATAGCAGCTCGCCTGCCCTTCGGCGTCGAGCCAGTCCAATGTGCGGCAATAGCGCTGGATCACCTCGCCGATCTCCTGCTTGTCGAGCAGTTCCTGAAGTGGAATCGACATGGCCTCTTCCACCACACAGGGGTTGTTGACGTGGCCGGAGATCGCAAAGAGTTTCGTGCCCGCATTATTGGGACGCCCGAACGATGAAAACCAATCGGCCCCGCGGCGCAGGATCGTCGGCACCACGGCAATGGATTCCACATTGTTCACAGTCGTCGGGCAGCCGTAGAGCCCCGCCCCGGCAGGGAACGGCGGCTTCATCCGGGGCATGCCCTTTTTGCCCTCAAGGCTTTCCAAAAGCGCGGTTTCCTCGCCACAGATATAGGCCCCGGCCCCGTGATGCAGATAGAGATCGAAATCCCAACCGGATTTTGCGGCGTTCTTGCCGACAAGGCCAGCGTCATAGGCTTCGTCAATCGCGGCCTGGAGCGCCTCCCGCTCGCGGATGAATTCACCCCGGATATAAATGTAGCAGGCGTTCGCCCCCATCGCGAAAGAGGCGATCAGCGCCCCCTCAATCAGCGTATGGGGATCATGACGCATGATTTCCCGATCCTTGCAGGTGCCGGGTTCGGATTCATCGGCATTGATCACCAGATAGGCCGGGCGGCCATCACTTTCCTTCGGCATGAAGGACCATTTGAGCCCGGTCGGGAAGCCCGCACCACCACGGCCGCGCAGGCCTGACGCCTTCATCTGCTCGACAATCCAGTCGCGCCCCTTTTTGATCAGCCCGGCCGTGCCATCCCAATGCCCGCGCGATTTCGCCCCGGCAAGGGTTCGGTCATGCATCCCGTAAAGGTTGGTAAAGATCCGGTCCTGATCTTTCAGCATCTGTCTATCCTTCACTTGCCGGGCACACCTGCCCCGCCCTTATTATCCGTCCCGGCGCCTGCGCCAGATTTGCCAGACGCCCACCAGCGCCCAGATGAACCCCGCAATCGCGGCCAGATCAAAGAGATAGGCAAACCGTGGTTCAAGCCCGATCCGCCCCCCAATGATCTGCGCCCCCATCCAGAGGATCATCACCGCCGCTATGACAATGCCCAATGTCCGGGCCTGTCGCGCCAGTGCTTTATCCTCTTCAGGGGTTAGTGCCATCACGGGTTATTTTCCACTGTCTTTCGCCAGTTTCTTAGCCTGTTTGATCCACTCATCCCTTTCGATCCGGCCTTTGAACTTCAGCCGGGAATCAACCCATTCGATCTCTTTCTTGCGCCATCCGGCAATCTGATCGAAGTGATAGAACCCGAGTTCGTTAAGGGTTTTTTCGAGCCCTGGCCCAACCCCTTTGATCTGCTTCAGATCATCGGCCCCGCCGGAACGCGCCTTTGTCAGGGTTTCAGGTTTCCCGTCTTTGGCGACTGGTTTGCGAGCAGATGCCGACGTTGCCGTCCCGGTTGACTTTGCAGCGGGTTTCGGCGCGGTTTTGGGGGCCGTTTTCTTTGCTGCGGGTTTCTTTGCTGCCGATTTTGCGGTGCTTTTGGGGGTGGCTGCGTCGGCACTTGCCACTTCGGCCGCCGCGCGGGAAGCTTCCGCTGTCGCGGCAGGCGCCGCACTGCGTTCAGCAACGGGGGTGGAGGCAGGCGTTGCTTGTGGCGCGGGCATTTCCTGTGAAACACTCTGGCAGAACAGCGCCTTGAGGATCAGCGCCGCACCCAGGCCAATGGCCAGCGCCAGCAAAAGCGACACCACCACGGTAAAGTCAAGTTGACCCTTCAGAACAAGGTAGGCTGCAATCGCGATTAGCGCACCAACGATCCAGCACATATTGCTACAGCTAAACAGCCCGCCACTATCGTTATTCGTCATCCCCATTCCTCCCTGTCATACCAACTTACCAGTGTGTACAGCGTTTTCAGACGGCCTGCGCCCCTGGTTCCTTTATGTTGTACACTGTTATTCATAACGTAATAGGTTCACCTATCGGAACACCGGCTCAGTAAACATCGCCCTTTCCGACTTTCCTGGAAAATTCTGTTTCTCCACCGGCGGCAAGCGTTTTGGCCTGATCAATCCACCCATCGCGACTGATGCGGCCTTTGAACTTCAGCCGGGAATCGACCCAGGCAACCTCTGCCTCCGTCCATTTGGCGATCTGATCGAAGTGGTAGAACCCAAGCTCATTCAACGTCTGTTCGAGCTTTGGTCCAACGCCTTTCAGCATCTTCAGATCATCCGCACCGGATTTGCGTGGCGCTTTCATCGTGCGCGGCTTCTTTTCGCCGGATGCCTTTGCGGCGGCGGGTTTCGCGGCCGTCGCAGGTTTTGCTGTTGCCTTCCTTGGCGCTGCCGGCTTCGGCGGTGTGGTTTTCTTTGGCGCGGCTTTGCGCGCCCCACCCTGCCACGGTGTAAGCAACGGCACTTCGGTTCCGTCAATGCGCTTGACTGTGTCCCCGATGTCAGAGGCAAGCTGGGCTGAGGCATTATACTGTGTGCGGCCACTTTCGTGTTCGGTCAGGCTGGTCAGGCCCGACAGCGGTTCTGCCGCGTAGCGCCCGTTTTGCGGGCCCGGCACCGGAACGTCGCCCTTTTTCAGCTCCGCGAGGATTTTCTTGAAACTCGCTGCGGTCAGATCCTCATAAAAATCCTTGCCGACCTGCGCCATCGGCGCGTTGGTGCAGGCGCCAAGGCATTCGACCTCTTCCCAGCTGAACTTACCGTCCTTAGACAGCTCATGCGGGTTCGGTGCGATCTTTTCGCGGCAAATGCCGATCAGATCCTCTGCCCCGCAGATCATGCAGGAGGTCGTGCCGCAAATCTGGATATGGGCAACGGAACCAACCGGTTGAAGCTGGAACATAAAGTAGAACGTCGCCACCTCAAGCGCCCGGATATAGGCCATGCCTAGCATATCTGCGACATGTTCAATCGCCGGGCGGGTCAGCCACCCCTCCTGCTCCTGCGCGCGCCACAGAAGCGGAATGATGGCAGAGGCCTGCCTGCCTTCCGGGTATTTTGTCACCTGCGCTTCAGCCCATTTCTGGTTGGCTGGCGTGAAGGCAAAAGCCTCGGGTTGGTCGTGATGAAGACGGCGCAGCATTTAGTAACCCACCTCTGTTGCCTTTAGCGTTTCCAAAAAGTCAGAATTGA
>CAYTUW010000238.1:673-3191 GCA_964441435.1 uncultured Rhodobacterales bacterium | reverse complement strand
GGCACACGGGTTGACCCGCTAAAGGCTTTGGCGGAGGAACTGGGCGAGCGTGTCCATGTGCTGCCCTGCAACCTGTCCGATGCTGACGCGGTGGATGCCTTGCCCAAACAAGCCGCAGAGGCGATGGGATCGGTCGATATTTTGGTAAATAATGCCGGAATCACCCGTGATCAGATTTTCATGCGCATGTCGGATGAGGAATGGCAATCGGTGCTGGATGTGAACCTGACCTCCACCATGCGGCTCTGCCGTGGGGTGATGCGCCCGATGATGAAGGCGCGCTGGGGCCGGATTGTGAACATTTCCTCAATCGTTGGCACCACCGGCAATCCCGGGCAGGCCAACTATGCGGCGTCCAAGGCCGGGATGGTCGGGCTGACGAAATCCATCGCCTATGAGGTCGCAAGCCGGGGCATCACCGCCAATGCGGTTGCGCCGGGCTTCATTGCTACCGCGATGACCGACAAGCTGACCGATGATCAGAAAGAAAAAATCAATGCGCAGATTCCCGCTGCCCGCATGGGTGGCGCAGAGGAAATCGCCGCCGCCGTGCTCTATCTGGCCAGTGAAGAAGCCGGATATGTTACAGGTGCAACCTTGCATGTGAACGGCGGAATGGCCATGATCTGAGCACAAGCGAAAGCGTTTGCCTTGCCCAAAGGATATGCTATAGGCGGCGCAGTTTTTGCCGGTGGCGCGGTTCGCCCGTCGGTCCCCTTCAAGGGATAGAGCGGCCCCTGACGGGACAACCACAGGGCCAACTGGAAGAAAACGGGGGCTATTCCCCGGAAATAGTGAGGAAGAGATATGAGCGACATCGCAGATCGCGTGAAAAAGATCGTTGTCGAACACCTGGGTGTTGACGAAGGCAAAGTGGCGGACAATGCCTCCTTCATCGACGATCTGGGCGCAGACAGCCTGGACACCGTTGAGCTGGTTATGGCGTTCGAAGAAGAATTCGGCATCGAAATCCCCGATGATGCAGCCGAAACCATCCAGACCTTTGGCGATGCGGTGAAGTTCATTACCGAAGCATCCTGAGCGATTGACATATCTTTAAAGGCGGCGTCCATTTGGGCGCCGTTTTTTATTGGAAATACGATGATTGCAGAGATTGAAACCGAGCGGCTGCGGCTTACCGCGCCGCAGGAGATACGGTTTGCGCGCTATGCGGAAATCTGGGCGATGCCTGATGTGACGCGTTTTGTCGGCGGGCGCGTCCGCAGCATCGAAAAATGCCGCGAGGTTTGGGAGAGAAATCTTGTGGAATGGCAAACACGCGGTTTTGGCAACTGGCTTGTGGTTGAAAAGGCCAGCGATGTCACGCTTGGGCAGGTTGGCTTTTTCGTCACCGGGCGGGGATTCGGTGCGCATTTTGATGAAGCGGTAGAGGCGGGCTGGGTGCTGGATACAGCAACGGCCGGCAAGGGCTATGGCCGGGAATGCGTTCTGGCTGCCCACGACTGGTGGGACCGACAGGCCTTCCGCCGCCGCACGGTTTGCATGATTGACCCCGAAAACCTGCCTTCGATCAAATTGGCGCAGCGCGCGGGTTACAGCGAATATATGCGTGCTGACTATGAAGGTGACGAACTGATCCTTATGGAACGCATCTGACGCCGCTTTGGGCCGCCGGGTGGTCGCAGCCGCGCGTGGAGGGGCCAGCCAAAACGTCAAACTCCCTATGATATACTGTGAGTCGGTGACAAGCGCCGAAAACGGTCAGGGAGGATGCGATGATACTCTATCCGACAATCGAACTGCAGAATGGCCGGTGCGTCAGCCTCAACCGCGGCAACCTGGATGAACCGATGATCTGGCATGTTGATCCGGTGGAAAAGGCGCGCGAATTCGCAGCGGCCGGGGCGGAGTGGATGCAGGTCACGGATTTCGATGCCATTGTCGGGGATGATCAGAATGCCGACCTCATCGCAGAAATCATCCGTGCTGCGGGAATTCCGGTGCAGGTAGCGGGTGGCATTCGCACCATCGAACGGGCCGAAGACTGGATCAGCAAGGGCGCCGGGCGGGTTGTGACAGGCACAATGGCCGCGATGGAGCCGGACACGGTCAAGGCCTTGGCCAAGCGCCACCCGGATCAGGTTGTTCTT
The DNA here is from genome assembly GCA_964441435.1 of uncultured Rhodobacterales bacterium. GTDB lineage: Bacteria > Pseudomonadota > Alphaproteobacteria > Rhodobacterales > Rhodobacteraceae > CAYTUW01. The sequence goes on along the minus strand of CAYTUW010000238.1, from coordinate 1,080 downwards.
GCGGTGGATGTCTGGGAAAATCGTGTGATGACAGAGGGATGGAAGAAAAGTTCCGCCCTTGCCCCAGCGGCATTCATCGCGGCGTTTGACGGTGTACCCCTGGCAGCAACCCTGATCACCGACATAGGCGGAGACCTGGCGGAACAGGAGGCCTCCCTCAGCTTGATTACAAGCCTTGCGGAAGCATCACGCACACCGGTCATCGCAAGCGGGCTGCTGCGCACGCTGGATGATATTTCGCGGCTGAAATACCTCGGAACGATTGATGGGGCGGTTGTCGGGCGTGCGCTGTTTCGCAAAACCATCGACCTTGCCGAAGCACTGACCCTCGCCCGCCCTTCGCAGGAAAAAACCGCTGAATTCATCTGACGGCGAAATTCCTCGCACGCCCAGTGACTATGCTTGCC
>CAYTUW010000238.1:0-663 GCA_964441435.1 uncultured Rhodobacterales bacterium | reverse complement strand
CCCAAGCCCCCTTTGGCGGGGTATCAACGCGCCAATCACGCGAACCAACAAGAAGAAGGGTCGGGCATGCGTCGGGTAGTAGTAACGGGCTTGGGAATGGTCACACCGCTTGCGGATGGGGTCGAGGAAACCTGGTCACGGCTGATCGCCGGAAAAAGTGGTGCCGCCACAATCACACGGTTTGATCCCGAACGTGTAACAACCAAATATGCCTGTGAAATTCCCTTTGGCGACGGTTCTGACGGAACCTTCAACCCGGAAAAATACCTGGAACCGAAAGAGCGGCGAAAAGTCGACGATTTCATCCTTTATGGCATTGCAGCGGCGGATCAGGCCGTAAAGGATGCCGGTTGGACACCTGAGGATGAGGAAAGCCGTCTGCGCACCGGCGTGATGATCGGTTCTGGCATTGGCGGTCTCAACTCGATTGCGGATACGGCTGTTCTGCTCAAGGAAAAAGGGCCGCGCCGCGTGAGCCCGTTCTTCATTCCCGGTGCGCTGATCAATCTTGTCTCTGGCCAGGTTTCGATCCGCTACGGGTTTAAAGGGCCGAACCATGCGGTGGTGACGGCCTGTTCCACCGGGGCGCATGCCATTGGCGATGCGGCGCGGCTGATTCAGCTTGGCGATGCGGATGTGATGATTGCAGGTGGCGCGGAAAGC
>CAYTUW010000237.1:0-3223 GCA_964441435.1 uncultured Rhodobacterales bacterium | reverse complement strand
GACCTCAACGCTGCGCGTCTACCAATTCCGCCACGACCGCACGTGATCAGGTAGGCAGGGCGCTACATATCAACGGCCCCTGGCAAAGGGAAGAGGGATTTTTGGGAAATTTACAGCCGCCCTTCCCCCGCCAGTTTCGCTGCCTTGAACACAGATTTTGATTTGCAAACAGGGCATTCTCACCTACATCCCTGTGGCTGAACCGATTTGAGGAAAGCGACTTGGTAGACTGGCTCACCTCTGACGCCCTGGTGCCTTATGAAACCGCTGTGGCGGAGATGGAAAGCCGCGCCGAAGCGATTGCACGCGGCGATGCGGCAGAGGCGATCTGGCTGCTGGAGCACCCCCCGCTTTACACCGCAGGCACATCCGCAAAGCGCGAGGATCTGACCGATCCGGGCCGCTTTCCCGTCTATGAAAGCAAACGCGGCGGCCAATATACATATCACGGCCCCGGTCAGCGCGTCGCCTATGTGATGCTTGATGTAGGCGCGCGCGGGCGCGACGTTCGTGCCCTTGTGCGCCAGATGGAGGATTGGGTGATTGCGACGTTAGATGAATTCAACGTCAAGGGAGAACGCCGCGCAGGCCGGGTTGGAGTCTGGGTCACCCGCGAGGACAAGCCGTTGACGGCGCTTGGCACCAAACCCGAAGATAAGATCGCCGCCATCGGGGTCCGCCTGCGCCGCTGGGTCAGCTTTCACGGGTTGTCGATCAATGTCGAACCTGATCTATCGCATTATGACGGCATCGTCCCCTGCGGCATTGCTGAACACGGCGTGACGAGCCTTGTCGATCTCGGCCTGCCGGTCACCATGGCGGATGTCGATGTCGCGCTGAAACGGACGTTCGGGCGGATTTTTTAGCCCCGGCCCAATAGATCCTGCCAATAACGTGTGATTTCCGGGTAGCGCCAGATCGTCTTGTGATACTTGTGGCTGACAAGGTCGCCGATCTGTTTGCCCGCCAGGTGTTCCGGCTTTAGCGCCTCTCCGTGGAAGGTCAGCACCGCCTGCCGCGCCCGACGCGCCCTGACCCAGGGCAGGTGATTTTTCAGCCGCGCTAGCCATAGAAAGGGTGACATATACTCCTGCGTGAACTTGATCGCCGTATCACGCGGGTAGACACGCGAAACATGACGCGCGGCGCTGCTGATGATTTTTTCGTTTCCTTCCTGGAACAGATGGTTCCGAAACGCTGTCAGACCCTGTCCGCCGGCCTGGTACTTGGGAAAGTCGCGCAGGAAATCTTCGCCGATTGACAGCCAATCACCTGGATAAAAGGACATGATCGCCGTATTGCCAAGGTAATAGCGATCCTTGTTTAGCAGGAAAGCCAGCCAGCGGAAGCGCCAGTAAGGCACCGCATGACGCTGACATAGGTAAAGTCCGCGTTTCTTCAGCAGCGGCGCCACCAGACGCTGCACATCCCCCATCACCGCCGAATCAAGATCGAGATAGACAGTGGGCATGTCGGGATCGAGTTCCCCTTTGATGAACATGCTCATCTTCGGCAGCGATCCGCCACGGCTGGTTAGGTCCGACAGCGGCGCGCCAAGGTCCGGGAAGGGGCGTGCCATGATCCCGGGGGCCAGTCCCTGTGCATCTTCGGTGAAGCAGATAAAGCGTATCTCCGATGCTGTGTGTTTTTGCACCGCCTCCACCAGACCATTGACATAAGCTGAAGAATATTTCGTTCCCCATTTGACAAAAACAACCTGGATCATCGTCTTTTATGCCCCTGCAATGCGCGGCCCATATACGCTGTTGATGATCGCCACGCCAGTCCGCTGCGACATCGCGCCCCTTCCGCTGGCGGAATTTTGAGCATTCACTGGGATGCACAGGAGGTTCCCCATGCACCGTTTTTTTACAATCGCCGCTGCTGCATTGCTGTCTTTGCCCGCAAGCGCCCAGGATTTTGATCAGGAAGCCGCCGAATCCGCATTTAGGCGCTGCAAATCCTGCCATCAGATTTCCGATGGCGATCAGGTATTGGTGCCCGGCGGCCGCACCGGGCCGAATCTTTTTGGTGTGATCGGACGTATGGCAGGCAGCTTTGGTGACTTTCGCTATTCCGATGGCATGATTGCGGCGGGTGAGGCAGGTCTTGTCTGGAACGAGGAAAACCTGCCCGCCTTTATTGCCGGCCCCAGTGATTTTTTGCGTAACCTGACCGAGGACAGTTCCGCCCGATCCAGAATGACACCACAGCGACTGCGCCCGGATGATGCGGCAGCGCTTGCCGCCTGGCTTGCAGGTTTTGGTGGCACATCCGGCAAAAACTGACCCTTGCGCGCAAATTTGTCGCAGAAAATTAGCCCCTGCGGCACCAAGGAACATTGCCGCGCCCGGCGAATGGTTCTAAGAGGGGGATGAAACCGCAGGGAAAACATCTTTTCCTGCCCTGAACTAAGCATTTCGGGAGGCACGGCATGGCCGACGCAGCCATTCACGGCGACGAACACCACGACGAGCGGGGGTTCTTTACCCGCTGGTTCATGTCCACCAATCACAAGGATATCGGGATCCTCTACCTGTTCGCTGCGGCGCTGGTGGGGCTGATTTCCGTTCTCTTCACCGTTTATATGCGGATGGAGTTGCAGGAACCCGGCGTCCAGTACATGTGCCTTGAAGGCGCACGCTTCATGGCTTCAGACGCGGTCTGCACGCCCAATGGGCACCTCTGGAACGTGATGATCACCTATCACGGCGTCCTGATGATGTTCTTCGTGGTGATTCCGGCGCTGTTTGGCGGTTTCGGCAACTATTTCATGCCGCTTCAGATCGGCGCGCCGGATATGGCTTTCCCACGGATGAACAACCTGAGCTTCTGGCTTTATATCACAGGTGTTTCGCTTGGCGTGGCTTCGCTTCTGGCTCCTGGCGGAAATGATCAGGCCGGGTCCGGTGTTGGCTGGGTGCTTTATGCGCCGCTGTCAACGCGCGAAGGTGGCTATTCGATGGACCTCGCCATTTTTGCGGTGCACGTTTCCGGCGCCTCGTCGATCCTTGGCGCGATCAATATGATCACCACTTTCCTCAACATGCGCGCACCGGGCATGACCCTGTTCAAAGTGCCGCTGTTTTCCTGGTCGATCTTTGTCACCGCATGGCTGATCCTCTTGTCCCTGCCGGTTCTGGCAGGCGCGATCACCATGCTGCTGACCGACCGCAACTTTGGCACCACGTTCTTTGACCCCGCAGGCGGTGGTGACCCGATC
>CAYTUW010000236.1:0-3290 GCA_964441435.1 uncultured Rhodobacterales bacterium | reverse complement strand
GGGTTCAACGCCTGCAAGGCGCTATCCACCAAGCGCGCCGATGATCCGCAGGCGGCCAGCCGCCCCTATGATGCCGACTACGACGGGTTTGTCATGGGCGAAGGCGCCGGTGTTGTCGTGCTGGAGGACTATGAACACGCCAAGGCCCGTGGCGCCAGAATCTACGCCGAAATCCTGGGTTATGGCTTGTCCGGCGATGCCTATCACATCACCGCCCCGAGCGAGGATGGCGATGGCGGCTACCGTTCCATGTCCGCGGCTCTTGCTCGTTCCGGGCTTGCGGCGGGTGACATCGACTACATCAACGCCCATGGCACATCGACCATGGCCGACACGATTGAACTTGGCGCGGTGGAACGCCTGATGGGGGATGCGGCGGCCGGGGCCACGATGTCATCGACAAAATCAGCGATTGGCCATCTGCTTGGGGCTGCCGGCGCTGTCGAGGCGATATTCTGCATCCTCGCCATACGGGATCAGATCGCCCCACCGACGCTGAACCTTGATACCCCCCGCGCGGAAAGCACGCTCGACCTTGCGCCGAAGAAAGCCGTAAAGCGGGAGATCAACACTGTGCTCAGCAACTCCTTTGGATTTGGCGGCACCAATGCTTCGCTGATCATGGGGAAGGTTGACGCCTGATGTTTCGCCACTTCGCCTCTAACGCGCTGACATTGCTGGTGATTTTGCTGTTCTTCGGGGCCGGAATGATTGCTTGGGCACGGGCTCAATACGTTGCCGAAGGGCCGCTTGAAAACGCCTATTGCCTGCGGGTCGGGGGCGATGTGTCAAACATGCGCCGCGTGACAGAAGTACTGGCCGAAGAAGGTGCGATCAGCAGTGCCTTTCTGTTTCGTGCTGGGGCCGAATACACGGATCGCGGAACGGCTGACCTAAAAGCAGGGAGCTTTCTGATCGAACGCGGTGCATCCATGGATGACATCACCGCTGAAATCACGGGGTCCGGCCGCTCAACCTGCGGCACTGAGGTGAACTATCGGATCGGGGTGCTGAGAAACCGCATCGAGGTCAATGAGCTTGACCCGGACAGCAATCGCTATGTCGAAGTTGTCAGCTTTGATCCGGCGGTCGATGAAGTGCCACCGCAGTATCAGGAGGTTCGCCAGGACGCTGATGTGCGCTTTCGCCTGACCATGGCCGAGGGCGCGACAAGCTGGCAGATTGTTGAGGCATTGAAGGCCGCCGATTTCCTTGATGGCGATATCGAGGAGGTTCCGCCGGAGGGCAGCCTCGCCCCGCTGGGTGAAGATGTTGCCGTTGGGACGGATCGCAACGCGTTGATAGCAATGATGAGCGAACGCCAGGCTGAGATACTGGACGCAGCCTGGCAGAACCGTGACGAAGACCTGCCGTTTGACACGAAAGAAGAGGCGCTGATCCTGGCCTCCATCGTCGAGAAGGAAACCGCCTTGGCAGAGGAACGCCCGCTTGTGGCGAGTGTCTTTGTGAACCGTTTGCGCCAGGGGATACGGCTTCAGACTGACCCGACAGTGATCTATGGGGTTACACGCGGTCAGGGGGCGCTGGGCCGGGGGCTGCGTCAATCGGAGCTTCGGTCGGAAACACCCTGGAACACCTATGTCATTGACGGGCTGCCACCAACGCCTATTGCCAACCCGGGGCGGGCTGCGATTGAAGCGACGTTGAACCCGGCGGAATCCGAGTTCATCTATTTTGTCGCGGATGGCAGCGGTGGCCACGCATTTGCCAAGACCCTGCAGGAGCATAACCAGAATGTCGCCCGCTGGCGCGAAATCGAAGCAGAACGCGCCGCAGAAGAAGCCGCCGCCCAGGATGGGGGCTGACTTTTACGCCTGATATATTCGGACGGGTCATGCCCTTGGACCATCGAACCCGAATTCTGGCGACCAGGACCATTCGAATTTTCTTGGCTGGTTTCATCAAGGAAACTTGCCCTTCAACACCTGTTAACCCTTTGTTAACACAAAATTTCTTGACTTTGCGCACGCCCCCATGTATACCTTTGGGCAAGCTGGAAGAAGTGGGTAAGCGACCCGGGGACATCCCCTGCGGTCGCTTTTTCATTTGCTCGTGCGGAGGAGCATGAGAGGCAGGCGAAAGACCATATGACATTGATCGTTCCCGAAGGGGATCAGGCGTCTTCAGAGGATATTCTGAGCGGCGCCGAAGATGTGTTCCGGGCGGCTGAAAAGTTGATCGAGGCCCGGATCGAAGACCTGAAAATCCAACCGGATAGCCCGGAGCTGAAACGCGATATCCAACGATACCGTGACACGCTCCAGCTGTTTTTGAAAGAAAGGCAGGCCGTTGAGGACCGGAAGCGAAAGCAAAGCGGTATCGGAGGTGGGGGCTATGCGCTCGACCTTGATGCCGCCCGTGCTGAGGTCGGGCGCAGACTGGCTTGCCTCGGCGACACCCGAGGAACAGGAAGCGTTTCTTGACGGGTTGAGTGAGGGGGCGCTTATGGCGCTCCCTTATCTCTTTGAGTTCTGGGCGTTGCCGCATCAGCTGCCGCCTGAAGGAAACTGGCGGACCTGGGTGATCCTTGGTGGTCGGGGCGCGGGCAAGACGCGGGCCGGGGCCGAATGGGTGCGCAGTGAGGTCGAGGGCGCAAAACCGCTTGATCCCGGGCGGTCGGCACGGGTGGCGCTGGTTGGGGAAACCATCGAGCAGGTCCGCGAAGTGATGGTGTTCGGAGAGAGCGGCATTCTGGCCTGTTCCCCCCCTGACCGGCGCCCGGATTGGCAGGCAACGCGCAAGCGGCTGGTCTGGCCAAATGGCGCTGTGGCGCAGGTGTTTTCGGCCCATGAACCCGAAAGCCTGCGGGGGCCGCAGTTTGACGCGGCCTGGGTGGATGAGCTGGCGAAGTGGAAAAAGGCGGAGGATGCCTGGGACATGTTGCAGTTCGGGTTGCGGCTTGGCCAGTGCCCGCGCCAATGTGTGACAACAACGCCCAAGAATGTTGGCGTTCTAAAGTCGATCCTCGACAGCCCGAGCACGGTGGCGACACATGCGGCAACAGAGGCCAACCGCGCCTATCTGGCGGAAAGTTTCATTGAGGAAATACGCGCCCGCTACGAAGGCACGCGGCTGGGCCGTCAGGAACTTGATGGGGTATTGCTGGAGGATGTCGAGGGCGCGCTCTGGACCACGGCCATGCTGGAAAATGCCCGCGCGGACAAAGCGCCTGAAATCGGCCGGATCGTGGTGGCGGTTGACCCACCCGTGACGGGGCACAAAGGGTCAGACGACTGCGGCATCGTCGTGGTCGGCGCCGTCACCCAAGG
>CAYTUW010000235.1:0-3305 GCA_964441435.1 uncultured Rhodobacterales bacterium | reverse complement strand
ATTGCGACCTTCGCGCGCAAGCCCGTGTTCGGTTACCTGCCCATGGTCTGGGCGCTGATTGCGATTGGCACGCTGGGCTTCGTTGTTTGGGCGCACCACATGTATACCGTGGGGATGAGCCTGACGCAGCAGAGCTATTTCATGCTCGCCACAATGGTGATTGCAGTTCCGACAGGTGTAAAAATCTTCAGCTGGATCGCTACAATGTGGCGCGGCTCGATCGAGTTCAAAACACCAATGCTCTGGGCTTTCGGCTTCCTGTTCCTCTTCACTGTTGGTGGTGTGACCGGCATCGTGCTCAGCCAGGCTGGTATCGACCGGGCCTATCACGACACCTATTACGTTGTGGCGCATTTCCACTATGTGATGAGCCTTGGCGCGGTGTTCTGCATCTTTGCCGGCATCTACTTCTGGATCGGCAAGATGAGTGGCCGCCAGTATCCGGAATGGGCGGGCAAGCTGCACTTCTGGATGATGTTCATCGGGGCAAATATCACCTTCTTCCCGCAGCACTTCCTGGGTCGTCAGGGCATGCCGCGCCGTTACATCGACTATCCAGAGGCCTTTGCCTACTGGAATGAGATCAGCTCCTACGGTGCCTATCTGTCTTTCGCTTCCTTCGTGTTCTTCATCATCGTGATGGCTTATACGTTGCTTGCCGGGAAACGGGTGAGCGAACCAAACTACTGGAACGAGCACGCCGATACGCTGGAGTGGACCCTGCCCACCCCGCCGCCGGAACACACGTTCGAAATCCTGCCCAAGCAGGAAGACTGGGACAAAGGCCACACGCACTAATCGCGCCGGCCACATATCAACGAAACCCCGGCCACTGCGCCGGGGTTTTTATTTCTGGACCCCAATGCCCTATCGCTGGACTGAAAAGGCCAATCAGCAGACTCTGACCCTCTGGCCCCACAGGAGCCTGACACCGGGTGGTTTTGCCTGGTTCATCGGAACGACCGCGGTGATGCTGTTGATTCCGCTTCTGGCGCTGCTTGGCCGGGCGCAACTTTGGGTCCTGTTGCCCTTCCTGATGGGGGCGTTAGCTCTGATCTGGTGGTTCCTTATGCGCAATATGCGCGACCGCCAAATCAGCGAAACGCTGACAACAAGCGAGAGCACAACCACTCTGATACGCAGAGCAGCGGGAGCGGAACAAACCTGGCAGGCCAACCCCTACTGGATCACCGTGACGCTTTACGCCACATCAGGCCCGGTCGAAAACTACCTGACCCTGCGCGGCAATGGACGCGAGGTTGAACTGGGCGCCTTCCTGGCACCGGCGGAACGTGTTGCACTGTTTGACGCATTGAAGCCCGCCTTGCCCCGGGCCCGTTTCCAACGCGCCTGACTGGCGTTCTTCAAGCCCTGCCCGGGCTTTTATCACGAAGAAAGCCCGGACAGGGCTTGATGAGTGGCGACATCGCAAGAACCGGGTCGCCATGACCTGTGCTGCCCCCTAACCTGCGCCCCATGACACAAACCACCGTATCCGCCCGCGCCTGGGCTGAACTGCTCTTGCTCGGCCTGATCTGGGGTGCCGGGTTTCTTTCCATCAAGCTCGCCCTTGGGGAGCTTGGCTTTGTCACGCTTGTCGCCCATCGCGTCACCTGGGCCGCGCTTGCCCTGTGGCTCTACGTCTGGTGGCGCGGTTTTACCCTGCCACGCGATATGCGAACCTGGTTCGCCTTTCTTGTCATGGGGGTGCTCAACAATGTGATCCCCTTTGCCCTGATGACCTGGGGGCAGGTCCATATCGAAACCGGCCTGACCGCCGTGTTCAACGCCGCGACTGCAATTTTTGGCGTCATTGTTGCCGCAATCTTCTTCGCCGATGAGAAGATCACCGCCCGCAAGGTTACCGGGGTGCTGACAGGGTTCTTCGGGGTCGCCATGGCCATCGGGCTGGAGGCTTTCCGACATTTTGACATCCGATCCTTCGCCCAGCTTGCAGTGATCCTCGGTACCCTTTCCTATGCGCTCGCCAGTGCCTGGGCCAGGGCGCAGCTTGGCCATCTGAGGCCAGAAGTCGCCGCTGCGGGGATGCTGACGGCCTCCGCCGCCATTGCCCTACCCGCCGCGCTCTATCTTGAAGGGATGCCGAGCTTTGCCCTGTCGATGACGACCATCAGCGCTGTTGCCTTCACCACGATGATTGCAACGGCCGGGGCTTACCTGCTCTACTACCGTATCCTCGCCATGGCGGGTGCCGCAAATACGATGCTGGTCACACTGATCATACCGCCCGTGTCGATCATCCTTGGCGCGGCCATTCTGGACGAAACCCTGCCGATCCGGGTCTTCCTCGGGTTGGCGCTTCTGGCCGTTGGATTGCTGATCCTCGACGGGCGGTTGTTCCGCCGCCGGGCGGCGAAAGGTTAATCGTTTTGAGGCTTAAGCACGTATGCACGGAATATGCACAGGCTGTGCACGTCCAACTTCACTGATTTGTGGCGTTAACCCAGCCGATCCTTGACCATGGGGCCGACACGCCCGAAATCCATCTGACCTGTGTACTTGGATTTCAAAACCCCCATCACACGCCCCATATCGCGGATGCTTTCAGCACCGGCTTCCTTGATCGCCGCGTCTACTGCGGCTTCTGCCTCTGCCTCAGAAAGCTGTTTGGGCAAAAAGGCCTCAATCACGCCGATTTCTGCGCGTTCTTTTTCCGCCAGTTCCAGGCGCCCGCCTTCCTCATAGGCGCGGGCGCTCTCATGGCGCTGCTTGACCATTTTTCCAAGGATAGCAATCACGTCGTCATCGCCGACCTCAACCTCTTCACCGCCTCCACGAAGTGCGATCTCCCGATCCTTGATGGCCGCATTGATCAAACGAAGCGTCGAAAGCCGTGCTGTATCCTTGCTTTTCATCGCTTCTTTCAGTGCCGAATTGATCCGGCTGCGTGTATCGCTCAAAGGTTTCATCCCTCTGTGGTGGTCACGAAATACGCACCATAACGTCATGTGCTAGCGCTGACAACAGGGGCAAATCGGGCTATCTTATTGAATTTACTGGCGATGGAAATTTCCCATACGGCTTGTCAGACAGTCCTTGACCACCTTGCGCGGCCTCCGTAGTTTCCGGCCAATTTGACCATGGGGAGTCGACCATGCCTGCCGCCGCCGCTACCACACCAACCCTTGAACCGACAGCCTGTCTAGCGCTTGCGGATGGAACGCTGTTTTACGGCAAAGGGTTCGGCGCCACCGGTCAAACCGAGGCGGAGCTTTGTTTCAACACAGCAATGACCGGCTATCAGGAAATCATGACCGACCCGTCCTACGCGGGCCAGATCGTGA
>CAYTUW010000234.1:0-3310 GCA_964441435.1 uncultured Rhodobacterales bacterium | reverse complement strand
GCAGCTGGTACAACCGCGCCGTGGTTGAGAAGGTCTTTGACTTCTGTACGGATGATCAGCGGGATCACTTTTTTGAACAGTTACCAGGATTCGAAAAAGCCCTGGTTGATGACGGCATCCACTTCATCAAGTTCTGGCTGAATGTCGGGCGCGCCGAACAGTTGCGCCGCTTCCTGTCACGTGAAAAAGACCCGCTCAAACAATGGAAACTAAGCTGGATTGATGTTGAGGGGCTCAAAAAATGGGATGCCTATTCTGCGGCCATTGCAGAAACACTTAGCCAAAGCGATTTCGACATTGCCCCCTGGACCGTGCTGCGCACCGATGACAAGCGCCGTGCACGGCTGGCGGCAGTTGAACATGTCCTCAGCCGTATCGACTATGTCGGCAAAGACCATGATCTTGTCCCCTCCCCTGATCCGGAAATCTGTGGCGGTACCGATATCTGGGCACCCGTGTAATGGCCAAACGCGGATACCATCACGGCAATCTGAAAGAAGCCCTGGTTGAGGCGGCACTGGGTCTGATCGAACAGAAGGGGCCAACCGGATTCACCCTCTCTGAAGCGGCCAAACACGCTGGTGTCACCCCGGCAGCGGTCTATCGTCATTTCGAAGGGCGCGAAGATCTGATCGCGGAGGCGGCAAGGCAGGGCTATGAGATTTTTGCCGATCTTATGGAATATGCCTTTGATAAAGGACAGCCTTCAGCGCTCGCTTCGTTTGAGTCAACGGGCCGCGCCTATCTTGCCTTCGCCAGACGATACCCCGGTCACTACGTCGCAATGTTTGAAAGCGGAATTTCGATCAACCGCTCCCCCGAACTTGCGGCGGTGGCAACGCGCGCCATGGGGGTGTTGGAACGCGCCGCAGAAGAGCTTTCCAGACACATCCCGCCGGAAAAACGCCCCCCGGCAAAAATGTTTTCTGCCCATATCTGGGCAATGAGTCACGGGGTCGTCGAACTGTTTGCACGCGGCAGCCCCGGTACGATTTCACCCTTCCCGCCAGAGGATTTGCTGGAAACCGGGATTGGGATTTATCTGCGCGGGCTCGGCCTGATAGCGGACGACCGCTAGCATCAGGTTCTGAGAAGTAGCGTATTACGGAAAAGGCCGTAGCGCAGCCTGGCATTTTCGGCCGGCCAGCGCAGCAGCTTGCCCAAAAGAGTCATGAATATCCGACCCGTCAGCATCGCGACAAAAAGTGCAGCAAACAAGACAGAAAGCGATAGCGCCGCCTTGACCAACAGCGGCTGTGGCAACAATGCTGTGGCGGCGCTTAGCAGACGTTGCCATTCCGATGAAAAGGGCAATATTCCATTGGCCAGCCAGCCCGCAGACGTGAAATATACCACGGTGCCGAAATGCCACTTCAGAAACATCACCAATTCATACAGGGCAAGGGCCGAGTAGCGGGAAAATGCTGGTCCCGCGGGCTTGGCGGTTTCTTCCTCTTCTGCCGAAAGAATCGGGATGGTTAACGGCGGCAAAAGGATCAGAACCATCGCGCCCGCCATGATCCAGAGCGTCGCAACCGGCCCAGGGGTAAACCACCAAAGCAACTGAAAGGCGACGACAACGGATGCTGCAACGGGCACTGCCCTGGGCAAGCGCAAAACCCGGATAACGCCGCGCCCGACCTGTTCGCTTACCTCTATGCCGCGCCGTTCAAGCGCACGCTCAATCGCATTGACCGCAACCATCAACGGCAGCAGGACCAGCGACAACGCCAGAAATACAAACATTGAAACACCGCCCCCTGCGATCGGTGTCACAAAGAAATGCTGAAACACCCAGCCGAACAGAAAGCCGCAGACCGCCCGATAAAGCATACGCTTCGGCGGCGTCTTATTCAGAAACGTCCCGATCGGGTCGGCAATCAGCAGCGCCACGAACAACGCAGCGGAGATATCATGCCCCAGCGTTGCCGGGGCCGGCAGCCCGACCTGACCAAGGACCCAAAGCACACCAGACGCCCCCCAGGTGCACGCAAGAAGCGCAAGAACAACAGATGCAAAGAAACCGCCCAGATGATCGGGGCTGCTTTTTTCTTCCGCTTCTGCGGGAATGATCATGTCATCCTTAAACATGTATATGGATTGACAGAAAATTACGCCTAAATTTGGACCAGTCCACCTGGAAAACAGGCAAGAAAAAGCAAAAAGGCCGCCAAATACGGCAGCCTTTCCATAATTACTTCCAAAGTCTTAACGCAAAAAACCAACCCGCGGGTTGAGGCCGGTATGAAAGCACCCACCCCGGAAGTTTCTGCCACTCACTTATCGCCATACACGGAGGCAGCAGAATCTACATTTGAGCGTTTTTTAATTAGCTCAAGTATCTCCTCATCATTCTCCTGTTCTTTGGTTGGCGCAAACAATGCCTTCCCACGTGTATCCACATTCTCAGGAGCTTCGCAGAGGAAATAGGCCGCCAGACTTTTACGTGCCTCATTATCCGGGCAAAGCAGTGGTTCGGGCAAACCATGCCAGCTGTTTTGCGTCGTATCGAACAACACCGCCCGGTTAAACTTGTTCCAGACCGAGGCCATCAAATCCCCCGGCCTTTCCGCGCTTTCATTGCCCCATAGCCCTAGTGCGCCACCCCATTCTTCGCGCCAGTTCGGGTTCATATAAATGATGATGTTCAGTTTTCTCTGAAGTTTGAGCTTTGGATGCACGGAATAATCAAGGTGGGTGTTTAGTTTCCCTCCTTTTTTGTGAATGTGCCAGCCGCCGCCATTCAGGCCATTATCGGAAAACAGCGTTCTGCCATCCAACAGGTTCGTCGACAGGAAGTCGAGAAACGCCCTGGAATTGAGATATGAAAACAGTTGGTAAGTGTTCTCTGGAAAGACATTCCAGTTGTTGCATACCCGCTTGATTTCGATCGGATTATTATAGCCATGCCACACATCGCTATCAAAATCCGGGAATTCATCGCTCAGGCGTTTGGCGTATTCTTCGGTGAAAAAATCATCAATGACCACATGGTCGAAAGGAGGATTCTTCCCATAATCCCCTAATTGCGCCTTAACGCCTTCCCAATTAATCATCTCCATCGTCAATGGTATCCCCTCCATCCATTAAACGTATTAATACTATACGGCTCAATCTTAGCTCAGCTGGAGGGAACAGCGAAATGATATGCTAATTATTCAAAAAATCAGCTTTTTCTTTTACTTTTTGGGAACAATCACGCCAAAAACGACAAATCGTTCCAAAAATAAACAAAACAACCCCGCGCGTATAGCACGGGGTTGTTTGCAGAACTGTATCGCAGTTAGCGCTTGGAGAACTGGAAGCTCCG
>CAYTUW010000233.1:0-3327 GCA_964441435.1 uncultured Rhodobacterales bacterium | reverse complement strand
ATTCTGGAATTCCTTCTTTTTGATGGCAATCCTGGTATGGATTCAAACCGGGTTTGCCATGGTGATCCTGTCAGCGGCCCTGCGAGGTATCCCTGAGGAAACGATTGAGGCGGCGATCCTCGACGGGGCACGCCCCTTGCAAATCTTCTGGAGGATCAAGGTGCCGCAGATCTGGGGCACGATTGCGGTGGTCTGGACGACGATCACCATCCTCGTGCTCAAGGTCTTTGACATCGTCCTTGCAATGACCAACGGACAGTGGGGGAGCCAGGTCCTGGCGAACCTGATGTTTGACTGGATGTTCAGGGGCAACGATGTGGGACGGGCTTCCACCGTGGCGCTGGTCATTATGCTGCTGGTGACACCGATCATGATCTGGAACATTCGCAACGCCCGGGCGGAGATGCGATGATGGAAAGCATCGCCGGAACCTCCGCCCGCCTCAGATGGGTCGTGAATATCGCGGTTCTGGCGCTGGTGCTGCTCTGGACCATTCCGACCTTTGGCCTGCTGGTGTCGTCGTTCCGTGACCGCGACCAGATAGCGACGTCGGGCTGGTGGACAGCACTTTCCGCATCGGAACAGAACATTGTTCACCGCTCCGCCGCGCCCGGTGACGCGAAAGCCGAGGGCGGGCTTTGGGTGTTGTCAGGCAACCTATCAGAAGGTGGCAGCGGCACGGTCACCGCTTTCGGCGTCACCTCGCGCGAACCGGCTGCGTTTTCCCCTGGAGATGTGGCGGAGCGGCGCGGGCTTTTCATCACCGTGGCCGAAAACGGGGATTACCGGATCACCAGCCCCGAAGCGATGGAGGGTGCGCGCGGAATTCGCATCTTTGCAACGGTGCTTTCGCCGCCCGCATTCACCTTTGACAACTACAAAACCGTTCTGTTTTCCGAAGGGATCGGGCAGAGCTTTCTCAACACGATGACAGTGACGATTCCGGCCACCGTCATTCCGATCCTGGTGGCGGCCTTTGCGGCCTATGCGCTGGCCTGGATGGAATTTCCCGGTCGTGCCCTGTTGATTGCGGTGATTGTCGGGCTGCTTGTCGTGCCGCTCCAGATGACGTTGATACCGCTTCTGAAGCTTCATAACTCCATCGGTATCGGCAAAGCCTATCTCGGCATATGGCTTGCGCATACGGGGTTCGGTCTACCGCTTGCGGTCTATCTTCTGCGCAACTACATCGCCGGGCTGCCACGAGAAATCATCGAAAGCGCAAGGGTTGATGGGGCCACGGATTTCCAGATCTTCCTCAAAATTGTGCTGCCGCTGAGCTTCCCGGCGCTGGCGAGTTTTGCCATCTTTCAGTTCCTCTGGGTCTGGAATGACCTGCTGGTGGCGACGGTGTTCCTTGGCAACAACGAAGAACAGCTGGTGATGACGGGGCGCTTGCGTGAACTGCTGGGGTCGCGTGGCGGGGATTGGGAAATTCTTGCGGCGTCGGCCTTTGTGTCGATTGCGGTGCCGCTGTTCGTATTCTTTGCGATGCAGAAATATCTTGTGCGCGGGCTTCTGGCCGGATCGGTGAAAGGGGGCTGATGATGAATGCCGAAACCAGGGTGTCAAAGCAGCTTCGCCTGGATGATAGCGACTGGTGGCGCGGCGCGGTGATCTATCAGGTCTATCCGCGCAGCTATCAGGACAGCACCGGGACCGGCACGGGCGATCTGGCAGGGATCACCCGGCGCCTTGATCATATTGCATCGCTTGGGGTGGATGCGGTCTGGATCAGCCCGTTCTTCACCTCTCCGATGAAGGATTTCGGCTATGACGTCGCCAACTACCGCGATGTTGATCCGATGTTCGGCAGCCTTGCGGATTTCGATGCGCTGATCGCGCGGGCGCATGAGCTGGGGCTGCGGGTGATGATTGACCTGGTGTTGAGCCACAGCTCCGATCAGCATGCGTGGTTTCGTGAAAGTCGCGCAAGCCGGGATAACGCCCGCGCAAACTGGTATGTCTGGGCCGATGCGAAACCGGACGGCACGCCGCCAAACAACTGGTTGTCGATATTCGGGGGATCGGCCTGGCAATGGGACAGCCGCCGTCAGCAATATTATCTGCACAATTTTCTGATGAGCCAGCCGGACCTCAACTTCCACGAACCTCAGGTGCAGACGGCATTGCTTGATATCGTGCGGTTCTGGCTTGATCGCGGGGTGGACGGGTTTCGGCTTGATACGATCAACTTCTATTTCCACGACAGGGCGTTGCGCGACAATCCCGCCCTTGCCGAAGAGGCGCAAAATGCCTCCATCGCGCCGTCGGTCAACCCCTACAACTTTCAGGAACATCTCCATGACAAGAACCAGCCGGAAAATATTGAATTCCTGAAGAAAATCAGGGCATTGATGACCCCCTATAATGCCGCTGCCGTCGGCGAGGTCGGAGACGCGCAGCGCGGGCTGGAAATTATGGGCGAGTATACCTCCGGGCCGGACCTGATGCAGATGTGTTATGCGTTTGAATTCCTGTCTGGTGATCGGCTTGATCCGGCACGTATCCGAGAGGTGATCAAGGCACTGGACACGTCGGCGCCTGATGGCTGGGCCTGTTGGGCGTTTTCCAACCATGACGTGATGCGGCACACGACCCGCTGGTCGCTGAATGTCGATGCACAAGCAATGTTTGTAACGCTTCTGATGTGCCTGCGTGGCTCGGCCTGCATTTATCAGGGCGAAGAGCTGGGCCTGCCGGAGGCGGATATCGCTTATGAAGATCTGTGTGATCCCTATGGCATTGAATTCTGGCCTGAGTTCAAGGGCCGGGACGGGTGTCGCACACCGATGATCTGGGATCAGAGCCCGGGCCACGGGTTCACTCATGTCAGGCCCTGGCTGCCAATGCCGGAGAGCCACGGTCCGCTCGCCGTGTCGGTGCAGAACGCTGACCCCGATAGCCTGCTCAATGCCTATCGTGCGGCTATAGCGCTAAGGCGGGATCACCCCGTCCTGCGCGATGGGCGGCTCCAGCACATGATGACTGATGAGCAGGTGCTGAGTTTCGAGCGGGTCGGAGAGACGCGCCTGTTCTGTGCGTTCAACATGTCGGAAACGCCTGCGCAGCACATGGGGCCGAACGGGCAATTCACACTTCCCCCCTGGGGCGTTCTGATCGAAGAGGTGGAGAAGTAGATGGCCGATCTGAAACTCACAGATGTTGCAAAAGCATATGGCAATGTAGAGGTGCTCTCCGACATCAATCTCGACATCAAGACCGGGGAGTTGATCGTTTTTGTCGGCCCATCAGGCTGCGGAAAGTCCACGTTGCTGCGAATGATTGC
The DNA here is from genome assembly GCA_964441435.1 of uncultured Rhodobacterales bacterium. Taxonomy (GTDB): domain Bacteria; phylum Pseudomonadota; class Alphaproteobacteria; order Rhodobacterales; family Rhodobacteraceae; genus CAYTUW01. Next base: position 38 of record CAYTUW010000233.1, on the reverse strand, counting down.
CGGACTCGAAAAAATAACCGGGGGTGAGCTGGAAATCG
>CAYTUW010000232.1:0-3415 GCA_964441435.1 uncultured Rhodobacterales bacterium | reverse complement strand
GAAAAAGCGTACTGCTCGAAGTCCTGTGCGCCCACCTGCGAACGGCCCCTCTCCCGTCGCCAACCAATCCGATCAAACATGCACCACATAACCCGCGCCTCCCGAACCAGGGGCTTGCCGACCCCCGAAATTTGACCTCACGAAAACCCCCGTGCCCAGCGCGCTCTGACAGCGTGAATGCCGGCGCGCGGCACTTCCTGTCATTCCCAATCCCTGAAATGGTTAACGCCATAGGGGTGCAGCGCGCGTATGCACGGAATATGCACGCGTTGTGCATGGCTTGTGCCTCACCGAATTTCCGCTAGGCTCAGCAAAGGTTAACGAGGAGTCTGATGCCGAACCCGCGTAATCTGATGGCCGGCGCCCTGCCTGTGATCCTGCTCGGGAGTGCCGCATGGCTGGACCTTGCCAAACCGCTTGGCGCGCATCCCTGGTGGTCACAAAAAATCATCTGGATCGGGTTGCCCATTGGGCTTGTGTTGGCGTTCCTCGCGCATTTTCTGCTCACCAAACCCCTAAGAATACTCAGCTTTCTTGGCCTCACGGCGGTCGCCGTTGGGATTGCTCATTATGGCAAAACCACCTTTGCAGCCTCTTTTGCAGAAAATGCGCTCGCAGGCCATCTATGGTTCTTCGGCTGGATCGGCGCTTGGGCCGGGTGCTCCGCCCTGATTGCTGCGCTGGTCGCCCGATGAGGCGCTTTGTCTTTGGCTATGGCTCGCTCGTCAACCGTGCGACGCATGACTATGCAAAACCTTCTGTTGCAACGATAAATGGCTGGCGCAGGGCCTGGCGCAGGGCCCCGACGCGCGCCATTCCATACCTTACGGCCGTGCGCGCCGAAGGGGCCGAAATCAAGGGGCTGATTGCCGAAGTTGCAACCGATAGCTGGGCCGATCTCGACCACCGTGAACGCGCCTACACGCGCCACGCAGCCAATAGTTCGGTCACCCATGACCTGCCGCATAAGACCGACATTGTGATCTACGCTATTCCGGCCGATGCACAGGAACCGCCGACTGCGGAAAACCCGATCCTGCTCAGCTATCTGGATGTCTGCGCCGAGGGTTACGCGCGTGAATTTGGCGCCACCGGTATTGCGCATTTCTTTGACACAACAGACGGTTGGACCGGCCCCATCCTTGATGACCGCAATGATCCGATCTACCCGCGCCATCAACCTGTCAGCGCGACAATCCGGCAAGAGGTCGATCACCGTCTGGACACACTGAACGTCAAGCGTATTGACCGAAAGACATTCAACTGGTGATCAGCGCCGCAGCCTGAATATCGACATCAGCCGCGCATGGCGGGCGAAGGTTTCGCGCGGGGGTGCTTCATGGCCCGCTTCGACCTTCGCCATCACCCGTTTTGTCAGCCATAGTGTCACCGCCGCAAACAGCAAACCGCCAAAGGCCTGCCCGATCAGCACACCCTTTGCCCCCCACCAGGCTGCCCCAAGGATGACAAAGGGAATCGTACCGAGCGTGTGCCGCCCCCAGTTGATCCATGTCGAATAAAACGGGTGGCCAAGGTTGTTGAAGGCGGCATTGCCGACAAAGATCACACCATTGAAAATAAACGCCAACGCCAGTGGACCGCAAAACAGGTAAACGAGATCGCGGGTCAGCCCCTCGGCCTCAAACAGCCCGGCAATCAGCGGACGCAGCAGAAACAGCAGCAACGCCATCGCCCCGACGAACAGCAGGATGAACAACAGCCCGTCAAGGAAGGCGCGCCGCACCCTGTCGTGCCGAGCAGCCCCGAAATTCTGCCCGATGATCGGGCCTATCGCCCCGGAGAGCGCAAAGATGGTGCCAAAAGCCACCGGGGTGAGGCGGCCGACAATCGCCATCCCGGCCACGGCGCTTTCACCGAATTCCGCCATGGAACGGGTGACATAGGCCTGGCCGATGGGGGTTGCAAGCTGGGTCAGGATGGCGGGCACCGCAATCGCTGCAAGTACAGGAAAATCCTGCTGGAATTCGTCGCTGGTTGGCTTATCCAGACCGCCATAGTGGCGGTAGATCGGGACCAGTGACACCACCGCAATCGCCACACGCGAGGCGACAGACGCCAGTGCAGCGCCGGTCAGTTCAAGGTCGAGTCCGAAGATCAGGATCGGGTCCAGAACGGCGTTGACCACACCGGCACTGATGGTGGCCATCATCGCCCGCCGCGCCGCGCCATGGGCGCGCAGGATTGCCCCGCCGATCATCCCGATAATAAGCAACGGCAGACTTGGTATGATGATAGCAAGATAACCAACGGCGAGGTCGAGGGTTTCGCCACTGGCGCCCATCAATTCGGCAAGGGGCCGCAGGTTGAGCCACACCAACGCGGCAAATATCGCCCCAAACAGAACGCCGTAAAACATCGCGGTTGCGGCGCGGCGGCTGGCTGTGTGGGCCTCCCCGGCACCAAGGGCACGCGCCACCAGCGCCCCTGCGGCAATCGCCATCCCGATGCCAAAGCTTGAGGTGAAAAACAGGATCGCACCGGCATAACCGACGGCGGCGGCAAGCTCCGCTTTGCCGAGCATCGCAATGAAAACCATATCGACAAAATCGACAAGGAAGATCGCCATCAGCCCGATCGAAGCCGTCAGCGACATCACCGACACATGTCGAAAGAGGTTGCCCTCAAGAAATTTTGCCTGTTCTTCTGCCATTATGCACCCCTGTTTTGCCTATTCTGACGCGACCAGAATGATCTTGCCAGATACAGGAATGCACAGCGCACTAGCGCCTGGCGCGCACCACCTGCATCAGCGGCATAAGCTTGCCCATGTCAGGCCCGTGTGCCTGACCGGTCAGCGCTTTGCGAAGCGGCATGAACAAGGCACGGCCCTTACGCCCGGTGGCCTCTTTTACCTCATTGGTCCAGGTCGCCCATGTGTCTTCTGAAAACGGCATGGAGGGCAGCAGGCTCAGCGCGAGGTCAACAAACTCCGCATCCTCGGGATCAATCAGCGCGTCCGCCCCCTCGATCAGCAGTTTCCACCAGCCATCAAGCTCACCCAGCACAGTGATATTATCGCGCACGACATGCCAGAAATCTTCGGCCAGGTGATCGGGAACACCGATTTTCTTGATCCTGTGGGCAACTTCGTCAAAGGGGCGTGCCTGGTTGTGCCGCGCAGTCAGAGGGAACAGATCCTCCACATCGAATTTCGTCGGGGCGGCCCCAAAGCTGGCGATATCAAACCCTTCAATCAGTTCCGCCATCGACGTGCGCAGCTCCACCGGATCGGAGGTGCCAAGCCGCGCCATATGGCTCAGCAGCGCCATCGGTTCCACCCCCCTGTCCCTGAGATCCCGCAGGGCAAGCGTGCCAAGCCGTTTTGACAGCGCTTCGCCCTGTGGTCCGGTCAGCAGCGAATGATGCGCAAATGTCGGTACAGCACCACCCAGCG
>CAYTUW010000231.1:0-3444 GCA_964441435.1 uncultured Rhodobacterales bacterium | reverse complement strand
ATCACACGCTCCTCAAGGTAGCGCTTGGGGCGTTCGGTCTTGAAGATGACATTAATCACAAGGCCTTCATTCAGGATGTGCTGAACAGCAACACGCTTGACCCAGCATCGTTGGCCAACCGGCTCTCCGATAATCGTTATCTTGAATTTTCCAAGGCCTTCGGGTTTGGCGATTTCGACACACCCCGAACACAGCTAAGCGATTTTCCCGTCAAAATCATCGAAGCATATCAGCGGCAGAAATTTGAAATTGCCATTGGTCAGTCGGACCCGAACATGCGGCTCTCGCTTGGGGCGGTTCGTGACATCTCTGCCATTTCCTCTAAGGATGTTTCAGATCTGACAAAATGGTATTCGATGATGGGGAATGCCCCATTGCGGAAGGTGTTTGAGACAGCTTTGGGGTTGCCGGAAACATTCGGCGCGCTTGATCTGGACCGCCAGGTTGAAGAATTCCAATCCCGCGCATCCCAGCAGTTTGGCGTTGATGCCTTCGATCAGTTTGATGACCCCGATATCCAGGATACCCTGATCCGCAACTTTCTGATCCGTGCCGACAGCGCCCTGAACCAGACCGGGACCGGATCAATGCAAGCTGCCCTTTTCCTGTTGCAAACCAGCACCTGACTCTTTGGGTACTTGGATCGGTGGCGCATTCTGTTCCTTTGGCGCGGCAATGGCTTCCAGGGTCGGCACCCCGGCATCGTCGACATGGCTTAACGCTGCCGCCAGCCGTGTAAAGCTATCACCTGTTGTTCCCTTTTCCGCTTCGGAAAGAAAGGTATCAAGCGCCGGCCATACATCAATAGCAGCATCGACAAGCGGGTCAGAGCCGCGCGCGTATAACCCAGCCTGGATCATCATTTCGGCCTGATCATACGCCCCCAGCAACCGTCTGGCGTGCGCTATCAGATTATTTTCAACCGCGCTGGCCGCCGCAGGCAGGCTTCTTGATACAGAACGCAGCAAATCCACAGCCGGGAACCGCCCGCGCTCCGCTATCCGTCGATCAAGCACAACATGGCCATCAAGCGCCCCGCGCAAAACATCGGCGACCGGTTCCTCCATATCCGAGCCGGCAACAAGAACGCTGAACACAGCAGTGATATCACCGCTTTCCGACGTGCCCGGCCCCGCCCGTTCACAAAGCGCCATGATCTGATGCGCCATCGACGGCGGATAGCCGCGCAAACTTGCGTCTTCCCCCGTGCCAAGCGCCACTTCCCTATGGGCTTCTGCAAATCGCGTGATTGAATCCATCAACAACAGAACATTCTTTCCCTGATCCCGAAAATATTCAGCAATCGTCATGGCGGACCAGGCGCAGCGGCGGCGCACCAGCGGTGACTGATCTGACGTCGCCGCAACCACAACCGAACGCGCCATACCGCGCGGGCCAAGGACATTATCGACAAATTCCCGCACCTCACGGCCACGCTCTCCGACGAGGGCAACCACCACGACATCGGCCTGCACACCGCGCGCAAACTGCGCCAGAAGGGATGATTTTCCCACGCCAGATCCGGAAAAAAGACCAATCCTTTGCCCGCGGACCAGCGGCAGGAGCGTGTTGAACGCCGCTAGCCCGGTTTCCAGGCGCTCGCCAAGCGGACGCCGTTTCGCTGCTGCAGGCGGGCTTTGCCACAGGCTGCACGGCATCCCCCCCTGGGCCAATCGCCCCCCATCAAGCGGTTGCCCAAGCGGATTGACCACTCTTCCGATCCAGGAATTGTGCGGTGCCAGGCGAATTTTGCCGCGTAGTATTACCCGGGCACCAATGGAAATCCCCTCTACATTTTCATCCGGCATGATCAGCACGATATGCTTTGACAACCGAAGAACCTCACCCCCGATATCCTGCCCCTCCGAGGTCATGATCGACACCTGATCGCCCAGGCCCGCCACATCCGACAACCCGGTGACACCCAACGTGCCGCGTCCTATTTCGGCCACCCGCCCGATGCGCTGGTCGGTTTGTATCAATTTGATCCTGGCGGTCAGGTTGGTCAGTTCGGAATCTGGCATCTGTTCCCCATTGGTTCACTGAAAACCATTTCTAAAGGAATCAGGGTTAAATCTTGGTTGAACCAATCGAGGGAGAAGCCCCGATGATGAAAACTTTGGAAATATTTCGGATGTCCGGGGCAATGTCGCGGCACGCCGAAACACAGCAGGCGATTGTTGCTGAAAACATCGCCAACGCCAACACACCGGGATACCGCGCGCGCGGTATCCGCCCGTTTGCCGAAAGCTACCGCGCGGACAGCGACCCGCAGATGATCCGAACCCGTCCCAATCATCTGGAAACGGCCCTGCGATCCGCACCCCAATGGCACGCTGAAGTGGCAAAAAACGGATCTGCCTCCCCAAACGGCAACACCGTCTCACTGGAAACCGAAATGTTGAACGGCGTCGCGGCGAAGCGGCAGCATGATCGCGCACTGGCCATATATCAGTCTTCGCTTTCAATTCTTCGCGCAACACTTGGACGGAGGTAGACAACGATGAGTGACCTAGACAGATCGCTTGCCGTCGCAACAAGCGGTATGCGCACGCAGTCCACCCGCCTGCGCCATGTGTCTGAGAATATCGCCAACACGGACACACCCGGATATCGCCGAAAAACCGTCAGCTTCGAAACGGTAATGCAATCGGGTATTCCAACCGGCGAAGTTCGGGCCGGTCCTGTTCGTCTGGATCAGGCGGCCCTGACCAACATTTATGATCCTGGCCATCCGCTCGCCGACGAGACCGGGCACTACAGTGGCTCAAATGTCGATCTGGTGATTGAAATCGCCGACGCGCGTGAGGCGCAGCGCACCTATGAAGCCAACCTGAAGATGTTCGATCAGGCCCGGCAGATGTCACAGGGCCTGCTGGATCTCCTGCGTCGTTCATAAACAGAAAGGTATTCCAATGGATATCCGATCATCGCTTGCCACATATCAATATGTATCGTCGCGCCCCGCAACCACACCTGGCACACAGCCGGACCAGGGCACAACAACGATTGGGCAACTCGCCGGTGATTTCGCCGCAACACTGAGACAAGGGGAGGAAACCGCTCTTTCCAACATGACAGGGGCGGCGGATTCACATGCCCTGGTCGAAGCGTTGGCTCAGACGGAACTTGCCGTCGAAACGGCGGTTGCAGTTCGGGATAAGGTTGTTGAGGCCTATCAGGAAATTCTCAGGATGCCGGTGTAGTCATGTCCGAGGCGGAGTTTTTTGACGTGATGCGCCAGGGCCTGTGGGTCGCGGTAATTACCTCTACCCCCATTCTACTGGTTGCGCTTGTGGCCGGTGTGGCGGTTGGTTTGTTCCAGGCCTTGACCTCAGTTCAGGAAATGACACTGACATTTGTGCCCAAGCTGGCTGCAATCCTTGTCGTTTTCTGGATGACCATGGGTTTCATGACCCAGACACTTGTCAGCTTCTTTCAGGA
>CAYTUW010000230.1:2758-3446 GCA_964441435.1 uncultured Rhodobacterales bacterium | reverse complement strand
TGATGAGTGAACAAACGGGGCCATAATCCCTTTTTCGGTCACATCTAGACAATCCCGCAACAGGTCACAGTGATTGTGCGAATATCAACATCACGAATGCGTTATTGTGCCTGTGTGCGCAATCCGCTTACCGGCTGCGCGGTGCCCGCCTGACCAATCCCGCGCAGGAAAGTGGCAAGACGCGGATCGCGACTGGGGAGCCGCCCCCTCGAAATGTCGCGCGCAATGCGACTGCGCAGTGCGTAAAGCTGATGTTCCGGGGCAGTGGCTACCTCAACCAGCAAATCGCTGTCATGAAAACCGATCATCAGCGCCGCATCAATCGGGTTTTCGGAATCCGGGTGAACAATGATTTTTCTGACCACCTCAAATGGGTGTCGACGCCCGATCCGCACACGTCCTTTGCTGTTGCGCATGGCTTCGCGCAATTCCCGCCGGGTCAGATCCACCTGAAGCTCAAACGTGCGTCCGGCACCCGCATACCAAAGCAATAAGATGCCCAAGGCGCAGGACATCAGCGAAACAACAGCCTTGAATACAGCGACGTCCCCGTCAACGATGCTTCCCGGAACGACCCAGACCGCGACTGCGGCGCTGACGAAACCCAGGCCAAACAGCCCGGCAAGCGCCTGCAGAATGTCAACTTTCAGACCGTCCTGCTGACGCTGACGGATGAAAATATCGGTGC
>CAYTUW010000230.1:0-2748 GCA_964441435.1 uncultured Rhodobacterales bacterium | reverse complement strand
ACGGATGATGTAGCCCCAATAGGTTTCATCCAGCCGATATGCCAGGTTTCGGCGGTCTTCGACCGGCAATTCTGGCAAGCGGTCCTTCGCGCTCATGGTTGGTGCTCCGTTGCAGTTGACAGCCAGTGATACAACCGGAAGGTGTCGACATTCGGGCGGACTTGCACAAATTCTGCGGCTCCCCTATAAGGCCGCGTCTTTCCGCAGGTTTTCTTGAACTGCGCAGCCTCTCGTGGACGGGTCGCGGAAAGGGGAACAGCCGTCCTTTGAAGTGCGCTTGAACATGACTGGAGCTCCCATGCCGCTTTACGAGCATGTCTTCATCTCGCGTCAGGATTTGTCCAACACGCAGGCTGAAGGTCTTATCGAACATTTTGGCACCGTTCTTTCCGACAATGGCGGAAAGCTGATCGACCAGGAATACTGGGGTGTCAAAACCATGGCTTACAAGATCAACAAGAACCGCAAGGGCCACTATGCCTTTCTGAAAACCGACGCCCCTGCGCCGGCAGTTCAGGAAATGGAACGGCTGATGCGGCTGCACGAAGACGTGATGCGCGTTCTCACCATCAAGGTTGATGAGCACGCCGAAGGTCCGTCGGTGCAGATGCAGAAACGCGAAGAACGTGGCGATCGCCGCGAACGTCGCTGATTGCACATTAATAAAGGATTGTAAGATATGGCTTCCAAACCATTTTTCCGCCGCCGCAAAGTCTGCCCCTTCTCCGGGGACAATGCGCCGAAAATCGACTACAAGGATACGCGCCTGCTGCAACGCTACATCTCTGAGCGTGGCAAGATCGTGCCTTCCCGTATCACCGCGGTCTCCGCGAAAAAGCAGCGTGAACTCGCCCGTGCGATCAAACGCGCCCGCTTTCTCGCGCTGCTGCCCTACGCTGTTAAGTAAGGAGAGAGCTGATGCAAGTTATCCTGCTTGAACGTGTCGCCAAGCTTGGCCAGATGGGCGAAGTTGTCGACGTGAAACCAGGCTATGCGCGCAACTTCCTGCTGCCGCAGGGCAAGGCGCTGACCGCCTCCAAAATCAACATCGCCCAGTTCGAGGACCAGAAAGCGCAGCTTGAAGCACGCAACCTGGAAACCAAGAAAGAGGCCGAAGCCCTCGCTGCGAAACTCGACGGACAGCAGTTCATCGTGATTCGCTCGGCCTCTGATGCGGGCTCGCTTTATGGCTCTGTCACCCCGCGTGACGCCGCAGAAGCCGCAACCGCAGCCGGGTTTACGGTCGATAAGAAACAGGTGGTTCTGAACGCCCCGATCAAGGAACTGGGCCTTCACAGCCTGACCGTGCAGCTTCACCCCGAAGTTGACGCCGGCATCGCACTGAACGTGGCCCGTTCCGAAGAAGAGGCAGAGCTTCAGGCCTCCGGCAAATCCATTCAGGAACTCGCCGCTGAAGCCGAGGCCGAAGCTGAATTCGAAATCGCCGAACTGTTCGATGACATCGGCGCAGCCGCTGCTGAGGACGACGAACTGCTCGACACCCCGGCCGAGGACGACTCCGCAGCCGAAGGCGACGATACAGCCGAAGAAGAGACAGCGGACGACGACGAAAGCTAAGTCACGTCGACGTGCTGATAGAGACTACCCGCCCTGGGCAACCGGGGCGGGTTTTTCATTGGCCAGACGGATCTCTGCCTGCGCCATGCGAACCCCCAGCCAGGCAATCAATGCGGCAACCGCAACATATGCTGCGATCCAGATCAGCTGTGTGTTGAAATCCACCCCCCGGTCGATGATCCACCCCGTAAGGCCCGGCCCGATGGCAGACCCCAGAACCATAACGGCGGTGGAAAGCGCCTTGATTGCCCCAACGTGACGGGTGCCATAGACCTCTGCCCAGAAGGCCGAAGGAATGGCGGAATTGGCCCCCTGCATGATACCGAAAAACACGAACCCAAACGCGGCGACAAGCTGGCTGTCCGATGCCCAAAGCAACGCAAGCCCTGCCGCAAACGGCAGCACCGTGAAGGGGAACAGCCGCCAGCTGCCCCAGCGGTCAACTGCCCAGCCCGCGATAAACATAAAGGCGATTCCCGTCACCGTGTAGACCGGGATCAGTGACACGAATTCAATGTGTTGCCAGCCCTTTACCTCTGCCAGATGCACCTGGTGGAAAAACAGCGCGGTGCCAAAGGCGCTTGGTGCGGTCAGGGCGGGAACGCACATCCAGAACAACGGGTGACGCAACGCATCGCGCCGCCGCCAATGCTGTCCCCCCATACCCGTGACGCTTTGCTCTGCTGCGATGGCCTGTGGTGTGCGTTCCACACGGAGCAGGCGCAGCAGGACCGGAATAAAGGCCAGGGCCACGACCCCGGCGATCACCCAGATGTTGCGCCAGCCGATAAACGGCATGCAGGCAACGACGATGATCGGCAAGAGCGCCTCACCGAAGGAAAATCCAAGGGCTGCCACCGCCAGCGCGCGCCCGCGCGCCGCCACGAACCAACGCGCCATGGCCACCCGCGCGATGTGGCTTAACATTCCCTGCCCCGACAAGCGCAGCCCGAATACCACAAGAGTCAGCAGGCTTGCCGAGTGGATGACGCTCATCCCGAAGCAGGCCAGCGCCAGCAAGCACAGCGATACCACCCCCAGCACCCTGACGCGGATCACATCCGATAAAGCCCCGGCCCAGACCATCGTGGCGGCGGAAACCATTGTTCCCGTTGCATAAATTGCGCCCCATTCACCGTGGCTAAGGTGAAATTCGCTGCGGATGCCGAC
>CAYTUW010000229.1:0-3453 GCA_964441435.1 uncultured Rhodobacterales bacterium | reverse complement strand
CGAGGCAGGCCAACAAGCTGACTGGTTTGGCGCGATTATTCGGGACAGGCCTGCTCTTGATGAAATTTCCTTGATTCTCGACGAAAAACCGGTTGTGGGCGACAGTGTCTTTTCGGGAATGGAACATTGCGCAAACAGCGCTGCCATGTGGGCTGTTCTTGGAAATCCGGGCGTGATTATGCTGGGTGATGTAAATCACCAGGCGGTCGTTGCCGAAGCGGGGGGCATGCCTTTGCATCTGCGTCGCATCCTGGTGCCGCGTCTGGAAACATGGTTTGCGGAAAAGGGCGATCACGCGACCGCGCAGGCGCTGCGCAACACGCTTGGACGGGCAGGTGAAAACTATGACCGGATCCCGGCTCTTTCTGGTGGTGATGGTGATGAAGCCGAACGGCAGCTACAGGATAGCCTGGCAGGCCTGGCGCTGTCCGGGCAGGAAATTGCGCCACTTGCCCTCATCAGGTTGCTGGATCGTATATCGCAATCGGGCGCCCCGCCGCCCGCGCATCTGACCACCCTTGCGGAGGCCTATATTGTTGAACTTGGCGATACGGAAACGGGCACGTCATTATTGGCAGCGCTTATTCGTGCCAAATCGATGTCTGACCAGCCAGAGGAGGCGGTGGCGTTGCTGGACTCGCACCGCGGCCTTGAATTTTTGGACACCGAAGTGCGGGCAGAGCTTTGGGAAACAGTGGTTGGGGAACTGACCGAACGGGCCGAGGATGCAGCCTTTCTGCGGTTTGTCTATCGTCATCGGGCCGGGCTGCAAGCGCTGGCGTTGTCCGTCGGATTGCGTCATGTGCTTGCGCGTCGTCTGGCCGATCTCGGAATGGCACAGATGGCCCGTGACATGCTCGCCCATGGCCTGGATTCAGATGAGACCCGCCGCGTCTACGCCTATATCGCCCTGGCGGAGGGGGATGCCGCTGCGGCGCTAGGCTGGATTGAAGGTGACAGCAACCTGCAGGCCACAGATCTGCGCATCCGTGCCCTCAATCGCCTGGGTCGTTATGGCGAACTTTCCGAACTGACAGGCGATGCGGACGTTCGTATGTCCTATCTTTGGCGGTCGGGCGATTGGGAAAGTCTCCGGGATGAGGCGTCGCTGCCGGAACTGCGTGCTGCTGCGGAAACCATGCTCCGTGACAGTGGGGCAGAAGATGGGTTTGATCCGCAGTCTCAGGCCGCCTTGACCAAAGCTGCCGCCCTGTTGGAAAGAAGTGCGCAAAACCGCCGGATGATCACGGATTTAAGCACCCGGTTTATTCCCCCGGATACGCAGTAGCCAAAGCTGGACGCTAACTCCTTGTCAACCTTGTGGCCCTAAAACCGTTGTTGGTACAGCTAGAATGGCGGGCTCAAATTGCGGATATTCCCACGGAAACTACGGGTGCTGAAAAAGGCAATCAAGCTGATTGGCAGGTGGCTGGCTCGTATTCCCTGCAGAGCATTGCCCATAAGCGCCTTTTTGGCCTGCCCGGTTTACCCCAACACCTCAGAAATCTGTGATCAGGTCGCCCATATTGTAGCGGCGGAGGCGGGAATGCCTGTCTCTGTTCTGCAGGCCATCACACGCACGGAAACGGGCCGCCGCCGCCAGGGGGAAACGCAGCCCTGGCCATGGACTGTCAATATGGAGGGGGAGGGGCGCTGGTTCGATTCCAGGGAAGAGGCGCTTTCTTATGTCACCGAACATTTTGACCGTGGTGCCCGTAGTTTTGATATCGGGTGCTTTCAGATCAATTATCGGTGGCACGGGCAGCATTTTTCCACGATTGATCAGATGTTTGATCCGCTGGAAAATGCGCGTTACGCGGCGCGGTTCCTTGGTGAACTCCACGCTGAAAAGGGTAACTGGAGCGATGCCGCCGGCGCGTTTCATTCCCGGACGCCACGCTATGCAAACAGATATATCCGCCGCTTTGATGCCTTTCGGGATGCGCTGGGGGATGGGGCACCGGTGTTGACTGCATCCTATACCCCAAGTTCGAGCACACCCGAACGTGCGCCCGCGGCAGCAGTCAGAATCAACCGCTTTCCCCTGTTGCAATCGGTCGGGCAGGCGCGCGGAAATGGGTCGCTGGTGATGCTTGTCGGGCGCGGCAGCGGGCGGCGCCTGATCGGCGAGGGTGGTTAAAGGATGTCATCAATGTCGATCGCAGAGGTATTTAAACCAACTGTCCTGCTGGCCCTGGCGCTGATGGCTGTCATCGTCATGATGATCCTGCCTGTGCCGGCCTGGATGCTGGATGCCGGTCTTGCGGTGTCCTTTGCGCTCGCCATCCTGATATTCACGGTTACGCTGTTTATTGAGCGCCCTTTGGATTTTTCTGCCTTCCCGACTGTGCTCCTGGCGTCACTCATGCTGCGGTTATCGCTGAATGTGTCATCGACAAAACTCATCATTGGGCAGGGGCATAGCGGCACGGGCGCTGCCGGCGGCGTTATCGAAGGTTTTGCCATGTTCATCATGGGCGGCAGTGTTTTTATGGGGCTTGTTGTCTTTGGCGTTCTGTTGATCCTGAACTTTATCGTCATCACCAAAGGTGCTGCGCGCATGGCAGAAGTGGGTGCCCGATTTGCGCTTGACGGCATGCCGGGTAAACAGCTCGCCATTGATGCCGATATGTCTGCTGGCGCAATCAACCATGAAGAGGCAAAGACCCGGCGCGAAACAGAGCAGCAGGAAACAACCTTCTTTGGGTCGCTTGATGGGGCATCGAAATTCGTGAAAGGCGATGCCATTGCCGGTCTGCTGATCACGCTTCTTAACCTGATCATGGGATTGGTGATCGGCACGGTTTTGCATGGTATGCCAATATCCCGCGCCTTTGAAACCTATGCGATCCTGACCGTCGGGGATGGGCTTGTGTCCCAAATTCCGGCGGTAATAATTTCCATTGCTTCGGCTTTGTTGCTGGCGCGTGGCGGTACAACGGGGGCAACTGACCTAGCCCTGATTGACCAGCTCGGCCGATACCCGGCCGCGTTGGCTACGGTGGCTGTGCTGATGGGCATGTTTGCGCTGGTTCCGGGCCTGCCCTTTCTGCCCTTTTTCCTTGGGGCGATGGTGCTGGCGGCGTCGGCATGGGTCGTTCGTGGTTCAAGCCAGCCTGCCACCGATAGCAGCGATGCGGAAGAACCTACTAAACGGGCCGGGAAATCACTTGGTGATTTGTTGGACCTTGATGAAATTCATGTCGAATTCGCCCCCGATCTGGTTCCGATGATCCTGGACCCGGCCACCGGGCTGGATGTGCGGATCATCAACATGAGAAACCATATCGCAACTCGATTTGGCCTGGTCTTGCCGGAGATTAGGTTAACGGATGATGCCGCATTGGAGCCAGGAACCTACATCATTCGAATTCAGGGCGTGGAAAAGGCACGTGACCAGCTTCGCGCCGATAAGATGTTGGCGTTGATGATTGAAAACGGTGCGGAACCCCC
>CAYTUW010000228.1:0-3466 GCA_964441435.1 uncultured Rhodobacterales bacterium | reverse complement strand
TCAAGGATACCGCCCGCGCATGTGCTGTTCGAGCCGTCGCAGAAGCAGGGACAGCGTGACCGTCAGCGTCAGATACATCAGCGCAACAACATTATAGGTTTCGAAATAGCGGAAGTTGCCCGCCGCCGTGACCTTGCCGATCTGCGTGATGTCAAGCACCCCAAGGACGGAGACCAGCGAAGAGTCCTTGATCATTGCGATAAAATCGTTGCCAAGGGGCGGCATGATCGTGCGGATTGCCTGGGGAAAGATGATATGGCGGAACCGCTGCCAGCCATTCAGGCCCAGCGCTTCGGCCGCTTCGATTTGGCCTTCATCGACGGATAATATCCCCGCGCGAAACACCTCTGCAATAAACGCGGAATAACCGATGGTCAGGGCGATAATCGCGCGCCACAGAAAGGTGAAATCACGGATGCGGATCGGCTCAAACCCAAGGTTTTCCAGCACCCAGTTCCAGCCATGCACCATCGCTGGCGCACCCACGAAACTCACGTAAAGCAGGATCACAAGGATCGGCAGGCCACGAATGACTTCGATGTAGAACCGTGCGATCTGGCGCAGAATCAGGAACCGCGACAGGCTCGCCACCGCCAGCAGCAGCCCAAAGACCGAGGCCAGCGCGAATCCCACCAGCGTCACAAGGATGGTGATCTTCACCCCTTTGATGAGCTTCCCGGCGACCTCGTGATAGATCTCATTCGCCGCAACCTGTGCAACAAACAGAAGGCCGAACGCAATGATTGCGATCAGCCAATAGGGGAAATCGGGTTTATCGTCATCCGGGCGGCGTCTGGTCATGGGAATGCGCCCCGGCCTGACAGCCGGGGCATTCTGGCGTTATCCACCGATCTTGTATTCAAGGAACCAGCGCGTATTGAGCGCATCAATCGTGCCATCCTCTTTCATCGCGGCAATCGCCGCATTCATCGGTTCCACAAGGTCGGACCCTTTGGGAAAGATGAAACCGAAATCTTCGGTGCCCAGTGGGGAACCGACGATCTTCAGCCCACCGTCAGAGGCATCAACATAGCCGTTCCCGGCGGTGCCATCGGTCAGGACAAGGTCCACATCCCCGGTTTTCAGTGCCTCGACACCCGCGCCAAAGGTTTCAAACAGCTTGATGCGCGGGTTGGCCTCATCGCCGTCCAGCACCTCATAAACACCGACATAGAACGGCGTGGTGCCGGGCTGGGCCGCCATCAGCAGGTCCGCGTCCGACGCAAACCCTGCCGCATCGGCAAAGCGATCCTCATCGCCACGCACCAGCATGACCATTTCAGACCGCATGTAAGCATCTGAAAAGTCTACGACTTCCGCGCGATCCTCGCGGATGGTGATACCGGTCATCCCCATGTCGAACTGCCCCTCGGCCACAGCGGCAATCATCGCGTCCCAGGAAATGTTTTCGTAAACCACGGTGATGTTCAGCCGTTCGGCGATCTCTTCCATCGCATCATATTCCCAGCCGACCGCATTGCCGTCCCCATCGACGAATTGCAGCGGCGGATAGGCGTTTTCGGTCACAATCACCACTTCGCGGCCCTCAAGATCGGGCAGATCGGCGGCGAAGGCGGCAGATACGCCTAGCGTGGCGGCGGCGATACCCGCCAGAATTGTCTTTACTGTCATTTGCTTGTCTCCCTGTCACAAAGACGATTTTTGCACTATGGCGTGTCCGTCGCCGGATGCAAGATGCCACAGGTGCCACAACCCCTGCGGCGCTTCAGCGCGATCCGCCGGGTTTCACCGTAAAGCGCGTCAAAAATCAACATCTCTCCGCGGAGCGACGCCCCCGCGCCGGTGATCAGTTTCACCGCCTCCACCGCCATCATCGAACCGATCACACCGGGCAAGGGAGACAGCACCCCGGCTTCCGCACAGCTCGGGGCAAGCTCCGGCGCCGGGGCCTCGGGAAACACACATTGGTAACAGGGTCCACCCCGCGCCGGATCAAAGACGCTGACCTGCCCTTCC
The DNA here is from genome assembly GCA_964441435.1 of uncultured Rhodobacterales bacterium. Lineage (GTDB taxonomy): Bacteria > Pseudomonadota > Alphaproteobacteria > Rhodobacterales > Rhodobacteraceae > CAYTUW01. The sequence goes on along the minus strand of CAYTUW010000228.1, from coordinate 1,489 downwards.
CATTGCGAAAGCGCGCCTGAGATGAGCGGAATACCCGCCGCCGCGCAGGTCCGGTTGACCAGGTACCGCGTTTCGAAATTATCCGTCCCGTCTATGACCAGATCATAATCTGCGACCAGATCGGCGGCGATGTCCTCTGTCAGCCGGCGTTCATAGGGCAGGACGCTCACATAGGGGTTCTGCGCGTTGATCCGGCGCTTGGCGACCGCGACCTTGGCGGTGCCTGTGTCTTCATCATCAAAAATCACCTGACGGGACAGGTTGCTGGCGGAAACCCGATCATCGTCGATCACGCCCAGCGTGCCCACCCCCGCCCCGGCGAGATACATCAAAGCAGGCGCGCCAAGCCCCCCCGCGCCGATAACCAGCACCCGCGCCTCTTTCAGGTTCTTCTGACCCGCGCCGCCGATTTCGCGCAGTACGATATGGCGGGCATAGCGGTTGAGCTCGGCCTCGGAAAACGTGCCGTTCGAGGCGGGCGCGTCGACCTTGTGCCGCCCCTTCATCGAGGCAACCCAGGCCCCATAGGCCCAGATCAGCCCCGCAACACCCCCTAAGACCAGCCAGCCGCCAAGGCTGCCCCCAAACAGCGCGACAATCGGGTTTCCAGCAGGCAGAACGGCGTGCCCCAGCAAGACCGCAAGGTAAAGCATCCCCACCATACCCGCGCGAACCCGCCCCGGCGCGCCCATCAGCACGCCAATGACCCAAAGCGCTGCAGAAAAAAGGAAAAACAGCATTAGCCCTGCCCCGTCGAGCCAAACCCGCCTGACCCGCGCGCGGTTTCATCAAGGCGTTCCACCACCGAAAACCGCGCCTGCACCACCGGAGCCACGACCATCTGCGCAATCCGGTCGCCATGCGTGATGGTAAACACCTCACGGCCCGCGTTCATCACGATCACACCCAGCGGCCCGCGATAATCGCTATCGATTGTGCCGGGGCTGTTGGGCAGGGTAATCCCATGTTTCAGCGCAAGCCCTGACCGTGGCCTCAACTGCACTTCGAACCCGTCGGGAATCGCCAGCCGCAGCCCGGTCGGCACCAACGCCCGCGCACCGGGTTCAATCACAACCTCACCGCGATCCGGCAGATTGGCCCGCAAATCCGCCCCCGCCGCGCCGTCGGTTTCATAGGCGGGCAGACCAAGCGACCGATCCGCCGCGCTCTCCCAGGCAAACCTTATCTCTGGCAGCTCACATTTTTGTTCCATAAATATCCCAGCCCATTGCCTGACAGGCGGGTTTCCCGCCGAGAGGGGAGGCATTAAATTCTATCCCAGGGTTTCGGCAATCGCCGCAGCAAGCCGGGCGGCCACCTGATCCTTGGTCATGCGTGGCCAATCCTCTGCCCCGTCCTTGCGAATGACGGTCACGTCGTTTTCCGCACCACCCATGATCCCGGTTTCCGGCGAAACATCATTAGCGACAATCCAGAAGCACCCCATTCGATTCAGCTTTGCCGTGGCATGCTTCAGCACATCAACGGT
>CAYTUW010000227.1:0-3540 GCA_964441435.1 uncultured Rhodobacterales bacterium | reverse complement strand
CAGCAAAAACCCGGCGACCGCCACGGCCAGCCGCTTTTCAAGCCGTGCCCGGCTTCATCGCAAAGAAGGCCCCTAAAGGGGCTGATGAGCGGCAGGCTTGCAATTTATGCTGATCCCGCGCATCAGGCGCGCGATGAAGTTTGACACCATCATCATTGGCGCAGGGGCCGCCGGAATGATCTGCGCGGTGGAGGCCGGCAGAGGTGGCGCGCGCGTCCTTGTGATAGATCATGCCAGGGCGCCCGGCGAAAAAATCCGCATTTCCGGTGGCGGGCGGTGCAATTTCACCAATCTTCACACCAGCGCGGAAAACTTTCTGTCCGGCAATCCGCATTTCTGCAAATCCGCACTTGCGGGCTACAGCCAGTGGGATTTCATCGACCTCGTCAATCAGCACCAGATACCCTGGCATGAAAAAACGCTTGGCCAGCTTTTTTGCGACACATCTGCCAAGGACATCATCAAGATGCTGCGCGCAGAGATGGATCAGGTCGGGGCCAAACTCTGGCTGGAAACTGCTGTGAACCGCATCAGCCATAACAGTGGTTTCACCCTGACCCTCGCGGATGGCCGCGTGCTGAGCTGCGCGCAGCTCGTCATCGCGACCGGCGGCAAATCCATTCCAAAGATGGGTGCCACCGGCTTTGCCTATGACATCGCCCGCCAGTTCGGCCTAGCGGTGACTGAAACCCGGCCCGCGCTGGTGCCGCTGACATTTTCAGACAAACGCTTTGCCCCGATATCCGGCATCAGCCTGCCCGTGCGGATCAGCAACGCCCATGCAGAGTTTGACGAAGCGATGCTGTTCACCCATCGCGGCTTGTCCGGCCCGGCGGTGCTGCAAATTTCCAGCACCTGGCGCGAGGGCGAAGCGATCCGCGTCAACCTGCTGCCCGGTGGCGGGCTTGCAGACAGGCTGAAGGCGCGCAAATCCCAACGCGGGCGCCGTGCGCTTACCACGGAGCTGGCGGACGAACTGCCAACCCGGCTGGTCGAATTCCTGACACCGGAACTGAACCTCAAAGGCAACCTCGCCGATCAGCCGGATCGCGCATTGGAAGCATTGGAGGCCGCGCTTTCCGACTGGGTGCTGATGCCCAACGGGTCCGAAGGCTACCGCACGGCCGAGGTCACGCTCGGCGGCGTGGCGACTGCGGGCCTGAGTTCAACGACGATGGAAAGCAAAACCACACCCGGCCTCTATTTCATCGGCGAATGCGTCGATGTGACCGGCTGGCTTGGCGGGTTCAATTTTCAGTGGGCCTGGTCAAGCGGGGTCGCCGCAGGCCGCGCGATTGCAACACAAACCTGACCTTGCGCCCGCGCCGAGGCTTTTTTCAGAAATGTGCAATCAGAGTGGATACTCAAATATAATTTCCCCGTCCCAGGTGCGCCCGGCTTCACGCCAGCCGTTGCCTTGGTAGAACCCGGCCGCACGGGTGCCCGGGGCGGTGCTGAGCTTGGCAAATTCATGGTCCGCCTCCCGCAGCCGGGCGAGCGCCTGGTCCAGCAGGGCACGGCCAAGGCCCCGCCCTTCGGCATCGGGCGCCACAAACAGCGCCCAGATAAATCCCAGCCCGATTTCACAGGCGGAAAACCCGACAACCTGGCCCTTATCAAGTGCGACCCAGCAGGCGGAGGTTTCGATGTAGGGTTTATAACTGTCCGCGGGCAACCCATCGGGATCTGACAGGACATTTTCGCGCACGCCCCCCCGAACAGCCTGCATGGCAGGAATATCCTGCGGCGTGGCAAGCCGCAGTTCAATAGACGCATTCATAAAACCTTTTGCACCTCATTAATGAAATCTTCGCCACGCGCTTCAAAATCTGCGTATTGGTCAAAACTCGCCGCCGCTGGTGCCAGCAGGACCGTATCCCCCGCCTCTGCATCCGCCGCCGCTGCTGCAACTGCCGCCGCCATCGTGTCACAGATCACATGTGGCAGCTCCCCCAGCGTCAAGGCAAATTCCCGTGCCGAATGGCCGATGAGATAGGCCTTCTTTACCCGGCTCAGGTGGCCCTTCAATGCTGCGATCCCGCCCTCTTTGCCAAGCCCGCCAGCGATCCAGCGAATATTGTCAAAGGCCTGAAGCGCCTGCGCCGCACTTTCGACATTGGTCGCCTTGCTGTCGTTGACATAGGTGACGCCGCGCGCTTCGCCAACGATCTGACTGCGGTGCGGCAGGCCCTGAAAACTCTGGAACCCTTTTTCAATCGCCCGCGGCGCAATCCCCAGTGCACGCAGCGCGGCCCAGGCGCAGCAGGCGTTCTGATGGTTGTGCCGCCCGGGCAGCCCCCGCACCGCGCGCAGATCACAGGAGGCCGCCTGTTTCCCCTTGCGGTTTTCGGCCAAAAACCCCTTGGGCGCAAAGACGTTCCAGCCGGGGCCGGGCAACTTTCCCTGAACGGACACCCGGATTACCCGGTCATCGCCCGCCCCTTCGGCCATTTGCCCGGCAAGGAACTGCCCCTCCGCCTCATCAACGCCGATCACCGCGCGGTCCGGCCCGCCTTCGGCAAAGAGGCGACGCTTGGCGGCGAAGTAACCACCGGTGCCGCCATGACGGTCCAGATGATCCGGCGACAGGTTGGTGAAGACGGCGATGTCAGGTGTCAGCGCCCGCGCCAATTCGGTCTGGTAGCTGCTGAGTTCGAGCACGACGACCTCACCATCAACCGCAGGTTCCAGATCCAGCACCCCGCGCCCGATATTGCCGGCAAGCTGGCTGGGCCGATCGGCGACCTCAAGACAATGGTGGATCAGCGCCGCCGTGGTCGATTTGCCGTTGGAGCCGGTGACGGCAATGACCTTTGGCACAGTCTGGAAGCGATCCCAATCCCGTGTCGCAAAGGACCGGAAGAACAGACCGATATCATTGTCGACGGGAACGCCTGCGGCCTGTGCTGCCGCAATCACCGGATGGGGCGTGGGATAAAGATGCGGAATACCCGGTGACGTGATGAGCGCCGCCACACCATCCCAGACGTTGCCGCGTGTGAGGTCGGTCAGGGTGAACCCCTCTGCCTCCGCTCTGGCCCGCGCCTCTGCTCCATCATCCCAGAGCAACGGCTGCGCACCCCCTGCCCGCAGCGCACGTGCCGTGGCAAGGCCGGACCGTCCAAGGCCAAGCACGGCAACCCGCGCGCCTTTATATTCCTGAACGGCGATCATGTTCGGCACCGAATTCTAACGACTTGGATCAAGCCCGGCCCCAGCCTGACGTCATGGCGCTTGCGCCGCCGGGCGGGCGCTTTGGAACCACTTGATTCAGAACGGTTGAAATGCGGGTTGGATGGACGAAGCGCCCACCCGCGGACGATCACCCGCCCTCTGTCTGTTGAATGCGGCAACTCCATCGCACCCCTTCACCTGATCTTCAGCGTTGCAAGGCCGATCAGCGCCAGGATAAGCGCGATGATCCAGAACCGGATCACGATCTGGCTTTCCGCCCAGCCGCGTTTTTCAAAATGGTGATGAATCGGTGCCATCAGGAACACCCGTTTGCCGGTGCGTTTGAAATACGCGACCTGGACGATC
>CAYTUW010000226.1:0-3599 GCA_964441435.1 uncultured Rhodobacterales bacterium | reverse complement strand
CAGCTCATGCTCATAATCGCCCATGCCTGCCTCATCCATCAGCGCCTTGGCACCTGCCGGATCAAAGGCGGGTTTGCCGATATCGGCATAGGCCGGGTGGATCGGGCAGACATGGTGGTTTTCCGCCATCGTGCCACGGCCGGAATAGCCGATTTCAAGGCAGACGGCATTATCGACGGCCATCGCCAGCGCCCGGCGCACCTTGGCGTCGGCATAGGGGGTTTTGCCGTCGACTTCGGCGACATGGTTTGTCCGATGCACCACGGTAGAGGCGGTTACCGCCTCCGTCCGGGTCCAGCCGAGCCCATCCATCAGATCGACAAAATCGCCAACGGTTTCATAGAAGAGGTCAACCTCTTCGCTTTCCGCAGCCGCCACCCAGGCGGATGGGTCAGTGCCGTAGTCGATCATCTCGATCCGATCAAGGTAGGGGCCGCCGTGAACCGCCGTGCCCCACCATTCATGGCCTTCGGCGCGTTCGATCACACATTTCACGCCGACTTCCATTTCCACGGGGCGGAATGGCCCGGTGCCGACCCAGGTTTCAAACGGAGCTGCCGCATCAAAGGACGCATGGGTGATCGCTGCCGGATAGTCGCTGAAGTTGGCGATCAGCGAAATATCTGGGTTGGACAGGTGCAGTTTCAGCGTGCTGTCGCTGACAACCTCGATGGCACCATCGCGCAGCTTGCCATCGGCGGACAGCGCGCCCATGCGGCTGGCCATGGAATTATCCTCGACCGAACTGTCACACCAGCCTTCGATATTACGGGCGACATCTTCGACGGTGAAGGCGTCCCCATTCTGCCAGGTCACGCCGGAGCGGATGTTCAGCGTGTATTCGGTGGCGTCATCGCTGACTTCCCAGCTTTCCAGCAGCATCCCTTCGAAGGTGCCGTCGGCGTTATACTGGACGAGGTATTCAAAAAAGCCACGCGACTGGTTGCCTAGTTCGGACCAGTCGTAGGAACGTGGCTCCTTCATCGCCTTCACGCTGGTTTGTATGCGCAGCGTGCCGCCGTCCTGCATATCGCCTGCAGCCCTGGCAGGCTGCGCAGAGCCGATCAGCCCATAGGCGGCAGCGGCGGTTGCGCCGAACATCGTCGCGCGGGTCAAAAATTCTCGGCGGTCCATGAGGCCCGCCTCATGTTCCTTTGCATACATTCCGATTGCCGGATGCATCGGTTTTCCGTTGATGGTGGATTGCGTCATGTCATTCTCCCTGTGACACATGGATTTCAGACGCGCCAAAGACAGAGCCGCGAGCCATCAAGATCATCACAAAAGTCAGGCAGCAGTGTTCAGGCGTCAGTGTTCACCGGGCCATTCGGCACTACTGAGCGCGGAACGTCAACGGCTACATTCGCCATTTCGGGTCACAAAAGCGACATTTTTAATGTCGGAAAGAGACAACTGACAGTATGCGTCAGTATGCTGGAACTGCCCGCACCGGGTTATCCGTCTCGCCGAAAGGCGGTTGGTGTCTTTCCGGTATGGCTCTGAAATGCGCGTGAAAAATAGGCAGGAGAGGTGAAGCCAAGCTGCGCCGAGACCTGCCCAACCGGCAGACGGGTTTCACGCAGAAGGCGGCGCGCTTCAAACAGGATCCGATCCGCCAGCAATGCAGACGCTGACCGCCCGCAGGTCTGGTTGCAAACCCGGCTTAGATGGGTTGGCGTGATCCCAAGCGCGTTTGCGTAGTCTCGGACCGTGCGCCCGGAGCGGAACTGTTCCTCAACCAATGCGGCATAGCGCGCAGTCAGGCGGGCGGCTTTGGTCTGTGCCGGCTGATCGCTGTAACCCTGGTCCTGCATGCGTTCCAGCCAGACGGCAAACAGGCCCATGTGATGAAAAGCTGCTTTGTCGCTATCCAGACGGCTGGCGTCGAGTTCGCGTTGCAGGTTTTCAAGCAAACCTGTTAATTCCATCTGAGGGGCCTGGTCGCGCACCCTGAGGTGGAGCGGCTTTTCCGGCAATTCCAGGCCTAGCGTTTTGGGAATAAACAATGCCGTGCCAAAGACCGCGGCAGAGATGTCAAACCCATGCATGGTTCCGGCGGGCAGAAAGATCGCATTATGCGGCCCGTAACCGCGTGTTGTGCCGTTGACGGTAATCCGGCCCTGACCGCGTGAAAACCACAGCAGCAGATGCGATGAATAGCTGCGCATGGCCTCCACCCGCCAGGATCCGCCCTGCGCCATGCGGGCAATCTGGGTCAGCCGGATCGTCGGGGTTGTATCGGGTATGTCGATCATCAAAACGTCTGTTACCATCATCAGTTGGTCACTGTCAGTAAAGCCCGATATCGCCAAACTGCAAATGGCTTTTGAGCCAAAGCAGGAATTTTCCCGTCGCAGTTACCTTAAGGACGCGCAAGACAGTGCCAGGAACTGCCGCGTGAACGCAACCAGCTGCGCTGTCGTTTTGCATATTGGCGTGTTGCAAGCTTTGCCTGTTCCACGGCGTCAGATAGCGACAGTTCACCGCGCAGATGGGCCACAAGTTCCGCTGCGCCGATTGCCTTTGCCGAGAGCCGCGCCGGATCCCAATCATCCAAAACAGCGCGCACCTCTTCCAGTGCCCCTGCGGCCATCATCTGTTCAAAGCGCCTGTCGATCCGCTGGTTCAGCCAGTCCTTGTCTGCCACAACTGCGATCGCGTGGCAGCCTGCCAGCGGCAGCAGCGCAGGTGGTGTCTCGGCCTGCCAGTCCGCAATGCCACGCCCGGTATTTTGCAGCACTTCCCAGGCGCGCTGCACCCGTTTTGGGTTGTGCGTATCTATTTTTGCACGCGTTGCCGCGTCAAGCTCTGCCACCATGGCCGCCAACCCACCTGCTGCAAGCCGCTGATCCGCCTCAGCGCGCAGTTTTGCCGGGGTGTTGGGAATATCAGCCAACCCTTCTGTCAGCGCCTGAAAATAGAGCCCTGTGCCCCCGACGATGATTGGCCGACCGCTAAGGTCTTTCAGCAGAGTGGCCACATCGCGCAGCCAGGTGCCAACGGAATAGTCCTGCCGCCAGCCCATATGGCCATAAAGGTGATGTGGCGCGCGGGCCAGTTCCGCCGCGTCTGGCCGCGCAGTCAACAGACGCCAGCAATCATAGACCTGCAGGGCATCCGCGTTGATAATTTCCCCACCATGGGTTTCGGCAATCCGAAGCGCCAGCGACGACTTCCCCGAAGCGGTTGGCCCGGCGATCAGGATCGGCTGATCCGGGGGAACATCATTTGGGATTTTATCCATGCGCCGCTTCTAATGAGGGGTAAGAAGCTGGTCAAACAGATACGAATAGGCGTTGAAACCACCGCCGAATTCAGACATTTTGGCGCGTAGCCAATCAACGAACAATCGGGGGACGATTCATGCCGGATGGGGAACAGAACCAGCCGCAGACCACTTTCAGCCGCGTCATGTTAAAGATTTCAGGTGAGGCGCTGATGGGGGATCAGGGATACGGGCTGCATCCGCCAACGGTTGAACGAATTGCCCGCGAGGTCCAGAGCGTGCATGACCTTGGCGTTGAAATCTGCATGGTCATTGGCGGCGGGAATATCTTTCGCGGCCTTCAAAAATCAACACAAAAAATAAAACACACCAC
>CAYTUW010000225.1:2392-3620 GCA_964441435.1 uncultured Rhodobacterales bacterium | reverse complement strand
GTATTCTGCACTTGCGCGCATATCTGTAAGGGGGGTGTAGTCCCTGGCGAATTCCACTTTGGCGGCGCTGATGGTTGTTTCATTCCAGGGCTGGCCGATGAGGGCCGCCTCAACATGGGTCGCCCGTTTCGGCGTGCCCGCCATACCGCCAAAGGCGATGCGCGCCGTTGTGACCTTGTCGCCCTCAACTGTGATATTGAAACAGCCGCAAACTGCCGAAATATCCTGATCAAAGCGTTTGCTGAGCTTATAGCATTTCAGCCGATCCGGCTGACGCGGAAAGCTTACGGCCTCCACAAATTCGCCCTTTGCACGATCCTGTTTGCCGTAGTCGACAAAGAAATCCTCAAGCGGGATGTCGCGGCGCGCATCCCCTTTGCGCAAATGCAGGGTCGCCCCCAGCGCAATCAACGCAGGCGGCCCGTCCCCGATGGGCGAACCATTGGCGATGTTACCACCGATCGTCGCGGCATTCCTGATCTGGGTGGAGGCATAGCGGCGGATCATTTCGCCAAAAGACGGATGCAGATCGCGCATCAGGGGCAACATCTGGGACAGCGTCACGCCTGCGCCCAGACGGATCGTATCTGCACCGGCGTCGATTTCCTGCAAATCTCTGACACCGTTCAGAAACGCCACCTCGGGCAATTCTCGCAACTGCTTTGTCACCCATAACCCGACATCCGTAGCCCCGCCAATCAGCGTGGCATCCGGGTGGGCCACATACCATTTTGCCAATTCATCGCTTGATGTCGGGCAAAATGCGGTTTCGGCTGCCTCTGGCAGTTTATCCTCGATCCAATCCGGCGCGGGGGTGGCTTCGGCAGCTTCGGCAGCGCGGATGATTGGGGCATATCCTGTGCAGCGGCAGAGGTTCCCGGCAAGCTGATCATCGTAGTCCGTGGCCCCGGTTTTATGTGCCACCGCCATCGACATGATGAACCCCGGCGTGCAGAACCCGCATTGGGAGCCATGCAGATCGACCATGGCCGTTTGCACCGGGTGCAATTCACCGTCCGGCGCGGCAAGCCCTTCCACTGTGCGCACGGCTTTGCCGTTAAGCTGCGGAAGAAACAGAATGCAGGCGTTCAGCGCCTTTGCCCCGCCTTCATCCGTCACCATGACCGTGCAGGCGCCGCAATCGCCTTCGTTGCAGCCTTCCTTTGTGCCGGTCAGGCTGCGGCGCAGGCGCAGCAGGCACTCGTTCCGGGTGGCGCCGTGCACCACC
>CAYTUW010000225.1:0-2382 GCA_964441435.1 uncultured Rhodobacterales bacterium | reverse complement strand
GATAGTCCAGCAGAGTCTCTGTGGGGTTCACATCCGATAGCGAGACCGCTTCCCCATTCAGGAGAAAATTGATCTGGCTCATGATTTTTCCATGCCGCGTTCTGTTCGGAAGGGCTAATCCCTTCATTGCGCGGACCCGATGCGACGTAAAGCCTCGCGCGCCTCCCTGGAAGTCTAGGAAAACCGCAAATTCAATCTGGCGCAAGAATTTATCTTACCGGGATGCCTGAAAGTCCCTTCGGAGTTTTCCGAAAATAATGTCAAGCAGTTGTATTTAAACAAATAACTTCTTCCATGGCAGCGGTTTTTTTGAACGCCACGTGGGTAAGCAGCGCCCTGACACCCCCGGATTTTTGGGGAAAACAGAAAATGGTTCCCACGGCCACATTCTCCTTTTGTCGGCAGAAAGGCCTAGCTACTGTGGCCACATGTCAAACGGCCCCCGATTCATTCACCTGCGTGTTCACAGCGAGTATTCGCTGCTTGAAGGGGCGGTTCCGGTGAAAAGGATGGCCGGATTTGCCGCAGCACATGACATGCCGGCCGTGGCGATCACTGACACGAACAATATGTTTGCGGCACTCGAATTTTCAGTCACAACCGCCGGGCAGGGGGTGCAGCCGATCATCGGCTGCCAGGTCGATTTGGCCTATGATCCTGCGGCCCCCGGCGAACAACCGCGCGCCCCGGCACCTGTCGTTTTGCTGGCCCAGAATGAAACGGGCTATGAAAATCTGATGAAGCTTTCGACATGCCTCTATGTCGATGCGGGTGCGGAATTACCGCAGGCCACGCTGGAGGAGCTTGAAACCCGTGCCGATGGTGTCATCTGCCTGACTGGCGGGCCCGAAGGGGCGCTGGGCAGGCTGCTCCAGGCGGGGCAGCGCCCAAAGGCGGAGGCGTTGGTCAAGCGGCTGCATGCGGCCTTTGGCGATCGGCTTTATATCGAACTGCAACGTCATCCGGGCGAGGGTGGCCAGCTTACGGATGCTGAACGCGCGACAGAGCGCGGGCATGTTGAAATTGCCTATGCGATGGGCCTGCCGCTGGTGGCGACCAACGATGTATATTTTCCGAAAACAGAGATGTATGAGGCGCATGATGCGCTGATCTGCATCGCCGAAGGGGCCTATGTTGATCAGCAGGAACCACGGCGCAAGCTGACACCGCAACATTATTTCAAATCGCCTTCCGAAATGGCGGCCCTGTTTGCGGATTTGCCGGAAGCGATTGAAAATACGATCGAAATCGCACGTCGCTGTGCCTTCATGGCCTATCGGCGGGATCCGATCCTGCCAAAATTTGCCGATGATGAGGTGGATGAACTGCGCCGTCAGGCCAATCAGGGGCTGAAGGATCGGCTTGCGGTAATTCCCCATGCCGCATCGGTTGAGGACTATCAGAAACGGCTCGACTTTGAGCTCGACATTATCGAAGGGATGGGGTTTCCCGGCTATTTTCTGATCGTTGCCGATTTCATCAAATGGGCACATGGCGAAGGTATCCCGGTTGGGCCGGGGCGGGGCTCTGGCGCGGGCTCCTTGGTAGCCTACGCACTGACCATCACTGATCTTGACCCGCTGCGCTACAGCCTTCTGTTTGAACGGTTTCTCAACCCCGAACGTGTTTCGATGCCCGACTTTGACATCGACTTCTGCATGGACAGGCGGGAAGAGGTTATTCGCTACGTTCAGGGCAAATACGGCCGCGACAAGGTTGGCCAGATCATCACTTTCGGTGCCCTTCTGTCGAAGGCTGCGGTGCGGGATATCGGGCGTGTCCTTCAGATGCCCTATGGGCAGGTTGATCGGTTGTCAAAGATGATCCCGGTCGAAGGTGTGAAACCTGTTTCCATTGAAAAAGCGCTGAAGGATGAGCCGCGCCTGCGCGAAGAGGCCCGCGCCGAAGAGGTGGTTAAACGTCTGCTGAATTATGGCCAACAGGTAGAGGGGCTGCTCAGGAATGCCTCGACCCACGCAGCGGGGGTGGTGATCGGGGATCGACCGTTGGATCAACTGGTCCCGATCTATCAGGATCCGCGCTCTGACATGCCCGCGACCCAGTTCAACATGAAATGGGTGGAACAGGCAGGGCTGGTGAAATTTGATTTCCTTGGCCTCAAGACGCTGACCGTTATCCAGAACGCGCTCAACCTCTTGAAGGATCGCGGGATCGACATCGACATCGGAGCCATCCCGCTGGATGACGAAAAGACCTACGACCTTTATGCCGCGGCCAAGACGGTTGCAGTGTTCCAGGTTGAAAGCTCCGGCATGATGGACGCGCTGAAGCGGATGAAGCCGACGTGCATAGAGGATATCGTCGCCCTGGTCGCGCTCTATCGTCCCGGCCCGATGGAGAACATTCCAACCTATTGCGAGG
>CAYTUW010000224.1:0-3622 GCA_964441435.1 uncultured Rhodobacterales bacterium | reverse complement strand
ATTTTCGGAACAATGTCTTGCGCCTTCCCGAAAGCCCGGAATTTTAGTCGCACAAACCCCCGAATCCCGATAACAGAATTCCTTGAGGACACGCAGGAAAAATCATGCCCCACGTTGAGCCGGAGCTGGACACATCCCCAGAGGTGAGCGACGAGATTCGCAAAACCACCTGCTACATGTGCGCCTGCCGCTGCGGGATCAACGTGCATATGAAGGGTGGCCCCGATGGTAAAAAGCAGGTCGCCTATATCGAAGGCAACCGCGACCACCCGGTGAACAAAGGCGTGCTTTGTGCCAAAGGTTCCGCGGGGATCATGCAGGTCAACGCGCCATCACGCCTGCGTGCGCCGCTGAAACGCATTGGTCCGCGCGGGTCTGGTGAGTTCGAGGAAATCAGCTGGGACGAGGCACTTGATATCGCAACCGGCTGGCTTGGCACGATCCGGCGCGACAATCCTGAAAGACTCGCATTCTTCACCGGGCGTGATCAGAGCCAGAGCTTCACCAGCTACTGGGCGCAAGGCTTTGGCACGCCGAATTACGCCGCGCATGGCGGGTTTTGTTCGGTCAATATGGCCGCCGCCGGCATCTACACGATGGGCGGCGCGTTCTGGGAATTTGGCCAGCCGGATTGGGACCGCACAAAGCTGTTCATGATATTCGGCGTGGCAGAGGATCACGACTCCAACCCGATCAAAATGGGCCTTGGCAAGCTGAAGGCGCGCGGCGCGAAGGTGATTGGCGTCAACCCGATCCGCACCGGGTATAACGCGATTGCCGATGAATGGGTCGGGATCACGCCGGGCACCGATGGGTTGTTTATCCTGGCGCTGGTGCATGAACTCCTGAAGGCGGGGAAGATCGACCTCAACTACCTCACCCGGTTCACCAATGCGCCCGTGCTGGTAAACTGCGATGAGAGCTCCGACGAATTCGGCCTGCTCTTGCGGGATGAGAATGACAAACTGCTGGTCCTTGACCGCCGCAGCGGCAAGCCCGCACCCTTTGATGAAAAAGGTGTAAAGCCCGACCTCGCCAACGGCTGGCGCAAGGCAGGCGTCACGCATCGCCCGGTGTTTCAACTGCTTGCCGACCGTTACCTTGCCGACGATTACAGCCCCGATGCGGTGGCTGAACGCTGCGGCATCAGCGCCGGACGTATCCGCGCCATTGCGGCGGAACTCGCACGGGTGGCCTTTGACGAAGCTATTGAGATCAAACAGGAATGGACTGATTTTCGTGGTGACAAACACACCACGATGGTGGGGCGCCCGGTGTCCTTCCACGCCATGCGCGGGATTTCCGCCCACACCAACGGGTTTCAGACCTGCCGGTCCCTGCATCTGTTGCAGATCCTTCTGGGCAGCGTCGAGGTGCCGGGCGGTTTCCGCTTCAAGCCGCCCTACCCCAAACCGTTTGAAGCCCACCCAACACCCCATTGCAAAGCAAAGCCCGACAGCCCGCTTGATGGCCCGCACCTGGGGTTCGTGCGCGGCCCTGATGACCTCGCACTGAAAGAGGACGGAACCCCCGCGCGTATCGACAAGGCCTTCACCTGGGAAAACCCGATGAGCGCGCATGGGCTGATGCATATGGTCATCTCCAACGCCCATGCGGGTGATCCTTACAGGATCGACACGCTGTTCATGTATATGGCGAATATGTCGTGGAATTCGTCGATGAACACCAAGGGTGTCATCGACATGCTGACCGATCAGGATGAAGACGGCGAATATGTCATCCCGCGGATCATCTATTCCGACGCCTATAGTTCGGAGATGGTCGCCTATGCCGACCTCGTGCTGCCGGATACCACCTATCTTGAGCGCCATGATTGTATCTCTCTCCTGGACCGCCCGATCTGTGAGGCAGACGCCGCGGCGGACGCAATCCGCTGGCCGGTGGTTGAGCCGGACCGGAACGTGCGCGGGTTTCAGTCTGTTCTGTGCGACCTCGGCGCGCGGCTGGGGCTGCCCGGGTTCGTGAATGGGGATGGCACCGCGAAATACAAGGACTACGCCGATTACATCGTGAACCATGAACGCAAACCCGGTGTTGGCCCGCTTGCGGGGTTCCGTGGCACGGGCGATGATTTCGGGCGTGGGGAGGTGAACCCCGATCAGCTCTCCCGCTACATCGAAAACGGTGGCTTTGCTGTGAACCACATTCCGGAGGGGGCGGAATTCTACAAACCGTGGAATATGGCCTATCAGGATTGGGCGGTGTCAATCGGGTTGTTTGATGCGCCACAACCTTACCTTTTTAACCTCTATGTTGAACCGATGCGCCGGTTTCAGCGCGCCGCCGAAGGGCATGGCCGTCGACAGCCGCCGGATCATCTGCGGGCGCGGATCAGGGCGACGATGGACCCGTTACCGATCTGGTATCCGCCGTTCGAGGACGAAAACGTGGATACCGGGGAGTTCCCGATCCACGCGCTGACGCAGCGGCCGATGGCGATGTATCATTCCTGGGGCAGTCAGAACGCCTGGCTGCGTCAGATACACGGGCGTAACCCTTTGTATCTGCCGACGAAACTTTGGGAAGAACATGGGTTTCAGGAAGGTGACTGGGCGCGTGTGGCATCGGCTCACGGGGAAATCACGGTGCCTGTCGCGCTTCAGGCCGGGCTTAATGAAAATACCATCTGGACATGGAACGCGATTGGCAAACGCAAAGGTGCCTGGGCGCTGTCAGAGGACGCGCCGGAGGCGACGAAGGGGTTCCTGCTCAACCACCTGATCCATGAGTTGCAACCGCCGAAGGGGGATGGGCTGCGCTGGTCAAATTCCGATCCCGTAACCGGGCAGGCGGCGTGGTTCGATCTGCGGGTGAAGATTGAGAAAGCCCAGGCGCCGGATGAAGCCCAGCCCACTTTTGATCCAATAAAATCTCCGGTGGGCAAAGGCCCCGCTGATCTTTCATGGAAGTTTGGCAAATGATATTTCGTCATTTTTGTTCCAAAAATATCCCGGGGGTCTGGGGGCTGCCCCCCGGCTCTGCCTTGATTACAGGGGGATGCCGATGACATCCCTTCCCACCGCCACTGAAAAGAAACTGGGCCTTGTGATCGACCTTGACACCTGTGTCGGCTGCCATGCCTGCGTGGTGAGTTGCAAAGGCTGGAACACGGAGAATTACGGCGCGCCGCTGAGTGATTCCGAACCCTATGGCGCGAACCCGGTGGGCACGTTTCTCAATCGCGTTCATGCTTACGAGGTGCAGCCGGATAATGGCCCCGCCCAGACCGTGCATTTCCCGAAATCCTGCCTCCATTGTGAGGACGCGCCATGCGTCACCGTCTGCCCCACGGGGGCAAGCTACAAGCGGGGCGAGGACGGGATTGTGCTGGTCAATGAAAGCGCCTGCATCGGTTGCGGGCTTTGTGCATGGGCCTGCCCCTATGGCGCGCGGGAGCTGGACCGCGCCGAAGGGGTGATGAAGAAATGCACCCTCTGCGTCGACCGCATCTACAATGAAAACCTGCCTCAGGAGGACCGCGAACCCGCCTGCGTGCGCACCTGCCCGGCGGGTGCGCGGCATTTCGGCGATTTTGCTGATCCCGAGAGCACTGTGTCCCGTCTTACCGCCGAACGCGGCGGGATGGACCTGATGCCGGAAC
>CAYTUW010000223.1:0-3625 GCA_964441435.1 uncultured Rhodobacterales bacterium | reverse complement strand
GGCCGAACGGTTGCGTTAGAACGAAACCATCTTGATCCGTATCGTGCCGGGGATGCTGACGATTCCTGTTTCAGGCATCGGGTTTCCATTTGCGGTGAATCCAAAGCCACTGTTCAGGGTGCTGCTCTACCTGGCGTTCGAGGCTGTCCGTGAGATCAAGTGTCATCTGTTCTTCGGTTGTATGCGGTATTGGCTCTTCAAACAGAATGTCAAAGCTCAACCCGTCGTCTTGGCGGATGCCATAGACCGGGACAAGCAATGCATCATACTTAAGCGCCATTGCCGCCGCCGAGGTCGGCGTGCGACTTGGTTTTCCTAGGAAATCATGCTTCATCCCATGACCGGCGTATTGGTCGGTCAAAAGGGCAATCGTGTTGCCCTCACGCAGGAACTGCACCATTTCCGCAAGCCCCCTGCGCCCTTGCGGAAAGATCGGGGCGGCGATTGCGCTGATGCGGTTGCGATAGTGACGGTCAAAATAGGGGTTGGTGAAAGGGCGATAGAGTGCGCCGACTTCGTGACCCATCAGTCTGAGTGCCGCGCGCGGTGCATCGTAATTTCCGAAGTGGCCGCTAAAAACGACAATCGGGCGGCGTTCCGCAAGCGCCTGCCGGATGGGATCAACACCCGGTCCCCGTGGCGGTGTCCGGGCTATGCGCCGCACAAAAGTATCACCACTGTAGACTTCTATCAGGGTGCGCGCCGCATTGTCAGGCACCGCGCGGCAAAGATACCTTACCTCGGCTTCTGAAAGCGACGGGTACACGTGGTTGAGGTTGCGGCGAATACGCTTCCGATAGCCGGCGGCTGGCGCGACGAGACGCGAAACAATCCACCCCACGACAGGCACCCGCCATCTGTAAGGAAGCGCCATGGGCAGAAACAGCACAGCTGACAGAAACAGGTTGGTCAAAAAATGTTGAAAGCGCTTCATATCCGGCACTGATTTCACGTCATGCCGTTCCTTCATAGAAACAAAAGCAGGGGTGAACAAGCTGCGCGCGCCGGTGGTTTACTCCTCCTCCGCGATCAGATGTATCTCCCCTTCTGTTGCGAGGCGGCGGATTTCTGCAACGACCCCTGCCATTGCGGCGTCGCCGTCGGCGGTGCTGACCGCATCGCGCTCTTCCACAGCCTCTTCAAGCTGCGCCGCCATGCGTTTGGAAAGGTTGTCCAGCAGATGCGCTGCTGCATCTTCCAGCCCTGTTGATTTCGCGGCTGCGAGAGCCGTGACAACCACCTCCTGATCAATGCCGCGGAAAATCCTTGGTACATCGCGCCCGTCGACCCGGCCAGGAATATTGGCAAAGGTAAAGATCGCTCGCCGGACCTGCGCAGCGAGCGCGCTGTCAGTTTGTTCCAGCCCGTCTAGGATTTCTTCCCGCGTATTGCTGGGCGAGGAATTGAGGATTGAGCCGATCAGTTCAGCCGGATTCTGGCTAAAGACCGTTTCGGGTTTCGCGTCGATCTGGCTGATGATGGAGTTGCCGATGCGGTCTACAGCGTCGGGTGTGACACCGGTGGTCAGGGACATGGCAAAGGCGATCCTCCGTGCCCGGTTTCCTGGCAGGGCTGCCATAATCTCCGAACTTTTGGAAACTTTTAGTTTTGACAGGATGACGGCGCTGACTTCATCACTTTCACATTCGATCAGCGGCAATAGCGCTTCGGTGGCCAATCCGTTAAGACGTTCCCATGGGTCAGATACCGCTCGTAACCCGATATCACGGCGCATCTTTTCGGTCGTCTGATGGCTGAGTGACCCATCCAGCACATTCAACGCGGCCTCTATCCCGCCCGCATTGGCAAAACCTACGGATTCCAGCTCACGGATGAACTCCTCCACTATTTCAGAGATGGCGTCACGCTGAACGAGGTGAAGGTTGCCAATCTCTTCGGCCAGTTGCACTTGCGTGGATTCTGGCAGCACGGAAAGCGGAAGTTTTATATCTTCCACAGCGAGAAGACGCACCAGAATTGCCGCCTTCTGTGGTTTGGTCATCGCCACATGTCGGTTTGCCGGCAGGGAAACCGGTGCAACCTGCGGCACATCAGCGATATCGGGTGTCATGGCATGCTCCGGGGTTGATGTCCCGCAGAGCATGCCGCATGAAGGTTAAGGCAAGCTTAGGCACCCCGGTAAAAGTAGCCTTTTCGGTTTCAGCTGCTTTCGATCGGTTGACAGGCGCGGCTGTCGTCGTTCCAGCTGGTTCCCGCTGGGCAGGAAATCTGTGCCCGGTGGTCGCCGTCACCGCACCCCGGCCCCGCAATCGCTGCACCCGGCAGCAATAGCGTTGCGGTCAGGATCAATCCAAGAATTTTCATCGCGTTCTCCTCGTGGATTGATCACATCATACCACAAGGGGGGATTTTCCCAAAATCACGCTTTGCCAAACACCCGCCCAAAGATCGTATCGACATGTTTGGTGTGGTAGCCTATATCGAACTTCTCCTCGATTTCGGCGGGCGACAGGGCTGCGCAGACATCGGCATCGGCGAGCAATTCTTCTTTGAAGTCCGTGCGGTGTTCCCACACCTTAAGAGCATTGCGCTGCACGTATGTATAGGCGTCTTCGCGGCTGACACCCGCCTGGGTGAGTGCCAGAAGCACCCGTTGGCTCATCACGAGACCAGGGAATTTGTTCATGTTTTCTAGCATGTTTTCCGGGAAGATCAGCATCTTTTCGATCACACCCGTCAGCCGGGACAGGGCAAAATCAAGCGTGATGGTGGCGTCCGGGCCGATCATTCGTTCAACAGAGCTGTGCGAAATATCGCGTTCATGCCAGAGCGCGACATTTTCCATCGCCGGGATCACGGCGCTGCGCACCAGACGCGCAAGCCCGGTCAGGTTTTCCGTCAGCACGGGGTTCTTCTTGTGGGGCATTGCCGAAGATCCCTTTTGCCCCATGGAAAAGAATTCCGCCCCCTCAAGCACCTCTGTCCGCTGCATGTGGCGGATTTCAATGGCGATGTTTTCGATGGAGCTCGCGACCACCCCAAGGGTTGCAAAAAATGCCGCATGACGGTCGCGCGGAATGACCTGCGTGCTGATCGGTTCCGCCGTCAGGCCGAGCTTGGCACAGACATGTTCCTCCACCGCCGGGTCGATATTGGCGAATGTCCCGACCGCGCCCGAAATGGCACCGGTGGCGATTTCTTCGCGCGCGTGGCGCAGGCGGGTCAGATTGCGGTCCATTTCCGCATAGAACCGGGCAAAGGTCAGCCCCATCGTGGTGGGTTCGGCGTGAATGCCGTGTGATCGGCCGATGCGCACCGTATCCTTGTGTTCAAAGGCGCGCGTCTTGAGCGCGATGAGCAACCCCTCCACATCCGAAATCAGGATATCGGCGGCACGGGTAAGCTGGACGTTGAAGCAGGTGTCGAGCACATCCGATGACGTCATCCCCTGATGAACGAACCGGGCCTCGTCACTGCCGACATGTTCGGCAAGATGCGTGAGGAAGGCGATCACGTCATGTTTTGTGACGGCCTCGATCTCATCAATGCGGGCAACATCAAATTCGACATCTTTGGCTTTCCATACCGCTTCGGCGTTTTCGCGCGGGATCACCCCGAGATCCGCCATGGCATCGCAGGCGTGGGCCTCAATCTCATACCAGAT
>CAYTUW010000222.1:0-3637 GCA_964441435.1 uncultured Rhodobacterales bacterium | reverse complement strand
CCCCCGGCGTGACAGGCCGGTACTCTAACCAACTGAGCTACAACCGCCCGCTGCATGCCTGACGGATCAGGCGTGAGGCGCTTCTTATGACCTGCGCCCTGCCCCGTCAAGCGGCTCCGGCGCGGAAATCCGCAAATTTCTCAGGGCCGCTGGGAAAGTCCGGTGACGATCCGCCGCGCGCGTCGCCAGATTGTGATCAGCGCACCAAGGATCACAACCCAAAGAGCGATCCACAAAGCCTCCCGCGTGCCAAAGACCAACAGTTCCAGCGCCGCGATTCCGCTGCCAAGTGAAATCACCGCCATCCGGTGCTGTTTCGCCATAGGTCCGCTGAAATCCGGTACCTGCCCTTCGGCCCGGCCCAATTCGCGCAGATAAGCCGTCGTAACCGCCAGCGCCGCCGCCATCAGGCCGAGCGCCGGGCGCCCCAGCGCCGCCCCCGCGCCCCAGAGGATCAGGATATCCGCAGCGCGATCCGGTGCCTCGTTCCAGAACGGGCCGTCGGGGGCGCTCTTGCCACCTTCAACCGCGACCATGCCGTCAAAGAGATTGCACAACAGCCTGCCCTGCACCGCTGCAATCGCAAGGATCAGCAGCAGGCAAGCCCCGAACCAGCCCACATGCGCCGAGCCCCAGAGCAGCGCGCCAGCGAGTGCGGCAAAGCCAATGCTCGCCGCCGAAATCTGGTTCGGCGTGATATCCGACGCCACGAGCCGCGCGGCAATTTCCTGCGCTTTGGCGCTTTGCCTCGTTTTGATCGGGCGGCGGTTCTCAGTCATCTGCGGCTCCACAAGCGATGGGTGTATAGCACAGCATAACAGGTTGCGACCGTGGTCGGCACCATCAGGGTGCGCCAGACTTCCGGCGTGCCCGCCGAAAGGTGAACTGCTGACAGAACCAGGGCCGACAGGGCACAGGCAATTATCGGCGGCAGGAACAATCCCGCACGCCCCGGCAAGCGCGCGACCAGAGCCTCCAGCATCTGCTTCAATCCCAGTGTTATCAGCCCGGACAGCAGCCCCTGCACCAGTCCTGCGAGGACCGGCGCAGGCATGGGGTGCGTCCGGTTGGCAAACATCGCCCAGCCCCCCATCAAAAGGAACGCCCCAGCCACATGCGCATAGCCACGGTCAAGCAGCATCTTCATACCGCGGACCAATAGTAACGGGTGATGTGAAAAAAGAACGGCGCTGCGAAGACCACGGAATCCAGCCGATCAATAAACCCGCCATGCCCGGCGATCAGATGGCCCCAGTCCTTCACCCCACGGTCGCGCTTGATTGCGCTCATCACCAGCCCGCCAAAGAATCCGGCGAGCGTGAGAATCAGCGACATCAGCAGTGCCTGGAACGGCGAAAACGGTGTCATCCACCACAAGAGCATCCCGATGGCCGAGGCGGAAACCACGCCGCCGATCAGCCCTTCCCAGGTCTTGGATGGTGACAGTTTTGGCGCAACCGGATGTCGGCCCACCAGTTTGCCCCAAGTGTACTGCAACACGTCCGACAGCTGCACCACCACGATCAGAAATGCGATCAGCAGGATGTTGCGGCCCACGTATCCGGGGATGTCCAGCAACAGCAGGGCCGGCAGGTGGCTCGCGCAATAGACGGTGATCATCAACGCCCATTGGGTTTCGGAAATGCGCGACAGGAAATTCTCCGTATCCCCATGTAAGACGGCAATAATTGGCATCAGGAGGAAGGCGTAAACCGGGATGAAAATCGAATACATCCCATACCAGTCGATCCAGATGAAATAATACTGCCCCGGCAATACAATGAAAAACGCCGCCGCAATCGCCCAGTGATCGGCGAGCCTTCGGTTGGTCAGCGTGAT
Source organism: uncultured Rhodobacterales bacterium (assembly GCA_964441435.1). Lineage (GTDB taxonomy): Bacteria > Pseudomonadota > Alphaproteobacteria > Rhodobacterales > Rhodobacteraceae > CAYTUW01. The sequence goes on along the minus strand of CAYTUW010000222.1, from coordinate 1,798 downwards.
GAATTCGCGCAGAGCCGCGAAAGAGCAGATCGCGAACAATACAATCACGCCACCACGGCCTGCCAGCATCGCCAGCGCCATCAGCGCCACCATGCCCCACCACGCAGCGATACGGGCATTGAGGTTCTCGATGGTCGGGTTGTCCCCATGTGGCGCGAATTTCAGGCGCAGCGCCTCGCCTACGGCGGTTGCGATGATCAGCATCAGCCCTATCCCCGCAAGCAGGATCAGGAAATCAGTTGTTGTTTCACTCATTGCCCTGCACCTCCTGCGGCCGCAACGCCAGCATCGCCAGTTCGGCGCGTTTGAGGAATGCCTCGCGCTTTTCCCCGGATTTGGCCCGCATCGCCTCCCCGAAAGTGACGGTGCATAACAGCGGAATCGGAATGAGTTTCCCCTTCGGCATCACACTGTTGAGATTTTCGATCCAGACCGGCACGAGGTCCACGTCAGGCCGCTGGCTGGAAATATTGTAGATACCGCTCTTGAACGGTAGCAGCGGGGCATCGGTTGTGTTGCGCGTGCCTTCGGGGAAGATGATCAGCGATGACCCTTCGTCCACCGCTGCAAGGATCTGGTCCATCGGGTCGGTGGCGCGCCCTTCGGAGTTACGCTCGATCAGGACGGCGTTGAACACGTCCCTGCCAATGAAGGCGCGCAGGCGCGAGGTCAGCCAGTAATCCCCCGCCGCCACTGGCCGCGTCCTGCGCCTGAGTGGTGCAGGTAAAACCGTCCATAGCAGTACAAAATCCCCGTTTGAGGTGTGATTGGCGAAATAGACGCGCTGCCCCGGCCCTGGCGCAACACCGTTCCAGATACCGCGAACCGCTGTCATCAGGCGCGCGAATGTCGTGATCGCATGACCCATGACACGAGCAAGAAATTGTTTCATGTTGGCACGTTAGAGGATTGGGAAATCCGGTGAAACTAATATTTCAAACCCTGCTTGTTTGGCGCAACTTTAGCAATTCGCCAGACGGCGTCGGCCCCGCGGCGCGATTGCAACAAACTTAATTGCGAATCCCTTGCCCAGCCTGCCCCAAAAAGGCAAACTGTTTCCAAACCCGCAGGCCGGGCTGACCAGACCTTGACAGGCGCGGCGAAAAGCCCCACGTCAGTCAGCCAGACAGGAGGGGGCCACCGCTGCCAGAACTGGGGCAAGGCTCCTCTGCCAATAAGGAAATGAGATGAACGAGCAACTCCATAATACCTACCCGGTGCTTCCGCTGCGCGATATTGTAGTTTTTCCGCATATGATTGTGCCGCTTTTTGTCGGCCGCGAAAAAAGCGTGCGCGCCCTGGAAGAGGTGATGCAGGACGATAAGCAAATCCTGCTGTCGAGCCAGATCGATCCCGCCGTTGATGACCCCGACACGGATGGTATTTTTGCTGCCGGAGTTTTGGCCAATGTACTGCAGTTGCTGAAACTTCCCGATGGCACCGTTAAGGTGTTGGTAGAGGGGCGCAGCCGGGTAAAAATCACGGAGTTCGTTGACAATGACGCCTACTTTGAGGCCCAGGCCGTTCTGTTGCCCGAAACGCTGGGCGATGAGGCAACAGTTGGTGCTCTGATACGCTCGGTTTCCGAAGAATTCGAACGCTACGCCAAGATTAAGAAAAACATCCCCGAAGAGGCGCTTTCAGCCGTGGCTGAAAGCCGTGAGCCGGAAAAACTCGCTGATCTGGTGGCCGGTCATCTGGGTGTTGAGGTGGACCAGAAGCAGGAGCTGCTCGAAACGCTGGAAGTCGCCGCCCGACTGGAAAAGGTCTATGGCCTGATGCAGGGCGAATTGTCGGT
>CAYTUW010000221.1:0-3638 GCA_964441435.1 uncultured Rhodobacterales bacterium | reverse complement strand
TTGCCATGACCTTGTTTCACCGCTTCGGCGCACTGGTGACGTGCGCCCTGATCCTTCTGTCGCCCATCGCGCATCCGGCGGACGCTGCACAAACCGATCCGCTTGCGTGGCGCAATGCCAATTCCCTGCCCGAGCTTGTGGCCCATCTCGAAACCTGGCTTGACACGAACACCGAATTGGAACGACGCGCCACCGCACCGACCATCTCGTGGGTAAGCACGGCCAAAGCCGCCTATCTGCAGGGAAGCGCTCAGGCTGCCAAAGCCCAAACCATTCGCGGCCTTTATGATCCGGACACCCAGGCGATCTACCTCGTGAAACCCTGGAATGCCCGCGATCCGTTCGATGTCAGCGTGCTCCTGCACGAATTGGCACACCATCGCCAGAACGGTGGCGGGCATTGGTACTGCCCGGGCGCACAGGAGCTGGACGCCTATCGTACGCAGGATGCGTGGCTGGCAGAGCTTGGCCTCGAAGCAAACGTGAACTGGATCGCCGTCATACTCGAAGCCGGCTGCACCCCGAAGGACATCCACCCGGATTGAACACAGATCCAGAAACAAAAAAAGGCCCGCACGATGCGGGCCTTTTTTGCTGAACGCATGGGTCCTCAGCTTTGCTTCGTAACCTGCGTGTATTCCAGTTCGACCGGGGTTTCCCGGCCAAAGATCACAACCGACACCTTGAGGCGCTGGTTCTCGTCGTCGACCTCTTCGATCATGCCGTCGAAATCCTCGAACGGACCGTCGTTGACCTTGACCTTCTCGCCCACCTCGAAGTGGATGAGTGTGCGCGGCGCTTCTTCACCTTCGGCCACACGGCCCAGGATCGCCTGCACTTCGGCATCGCGCATCGGCATCGGGCGGCCCTGCGGACCAAGGAACCCGGTCACGCGGTTGATCGAGTTGATGAGGTGATATCCCGCATCCGACATCTCCATCCGCACCAGCACATAGCCCGGCATAAAGCGGCGCTCTGCGGTTACTTTCTTGCCGCGGCGCACTTCGATCACTTCCTCAGTCGGAACAAGAACCTCTTCGATCTGTTCTTCCAGACCTTTTTCGGCAACGGCGTGTTTGATTTGCTCGGCAATCTTTTTCTCGAAGTTCGAGAGTACGCTTACCGAATACCACCGTTTCGCCATGTCGTTTCTTGCCTCGCATCACCGGGCAACCAAGACCCGGAAGGTTTCGTAATTTCAACGGTTACACCGCATGCGCTCAGAACAAAAAACAGCGCGCAACCCGAATCGATGCACGCCAGTTCCGAACACGCCGCCCGCTCTATCCCCGAAGCCGATAAATTTCAAGAGGAACGCGGCGTTTTCTCAACCAAAGTAGTTGAAGATCCCGGCAAGCCCGTTGCGGAACGCCATATCAACCAGGGAAAAGAAAATCGCTGTTACAATAGCCATGATAAAAACCATTACCGTGGTCAACACGACCTCACGCCGGGTTGGCCAGACGACCTTGCCGACTTCGGCGCGGACCTGCTGAATAAACTGCGCGGGATTGGTGGCCATGATGTTTCCCCTTCTGGACAGGCGGCAGATAAGCTGAATGGGGTGAGAATTCAACCCCTGTTGGTGATCTCCACCGCTTCGATGATGGCGATTTTTCCACCGCGTTCATTGGTGCGTTTGACCCAAAAGCCCAGTTCCGGTGCGAACCACCATTTGATTTCCACGGTACGCTCAACGCGGCGACCAAAGGCCTCCATCGAACCAAGCAATCGGTAGCGGATCACATAGGTGTCAAACACTCCCAGCGGCACATGTATCTGTTCCGCCTTTTCGACCAGGATGCCGTATTCAATATCACCGCGGTGGACAAACTCCACATCCGGCCCACATCCGGCGAGTGCGGCAATCAACAAAAACTCCGCCGGGCATACAAGCTGCACCGTGCCCGTGCCCTCAATGCTCTTGCCCGCTTCGAGCGGCCATAGCTTTTCCAGGGTCGGGCGTTCATGCCATGCCGCAAAGACCGGGTCGCCTTCGCGCAGCGCGCCGAACTCAACCGGCATCATGCCCCGGAAGGTCTGCGCATAGGGCGGGTATTCACCACGCGGCATCACGACGTCTATGTTCTCTGACGCGCCAAGGTCCCCCGTCACAGTGATCAGATCTCCGTCAATGTTGCTTATGGTTCGGGTAAACCAGCTGAGGGATTCAGGCATTGCCGCCGGCTCCGGACTAAACCAGGCGGCAAGGGCCATGATGGCAATCTCCATGTCTTCGCGCTGGTCAACCGGCAAAAAGCTCTGGAGGTATCGGATCGACAACCCGTCTTCTGGCGGCACGTAGTCATACGGCGGCAACGTGATGTCGCCCTGGGGCTGGACCATCTGCTCAAGCCAGACCCGCGGCCCCCTCGCATTGGGATTGATCAGTTCCTCTACCCGGTAGTATTTCGCCGCCTCGATATTCTGTCCCAGTCCCCGATACGAACCCGCCAGCCCGTTGATTGGTGAGGTCGATAGCGGGCGGATCGCAGACGCGGCCATAAACCCTTCAATCGCCTCTTCGAACATATCCTGCCTGTATAGCAGCCATGCCCGGTTGTTGTGCGCAAGGTAGTATTCGGGGTCCAGTCTTAGTGCCTCATCGAAAGCGGAAAGCGATTCATCGAACCGATCCAGGTAGCGAAGGTTCAGACCGTGCAGGTTCCAGCTCCAGACATCTTCGGGTTGCATGTCGATAAGCCGCGAGGTGTCGCGCAGCGATTCCTCTTCCCGGTCGAGCCGATAAAGCGACTGCGCCCGCCCCTCAAGCGCGGCGATCAGGTCAGGATCAATATCCAACGCAGAGGAGAAGTGAGGGATCGCCTCTTCGTAATTGCCGGCGTCCTTATAGGCGTCGCCCAGCCGTTCCCACGCCCAGGATTTGTTGGCAAAACTTTCTGCCGACAGCAAGGCGTGGCATGCAATGATGCGTTCTTCCTGCGCTGTCGCACTACGCCGACATAGCTCCTCGTTGGCCTCATCTTGTGCCTGCGCCCCTGCGGCACCAAGGCAAAGTAATGTCAGGCAAGAAAACAGTGCATATCCACGCATGTCCTTCGCTCCGGAGTTAGGTAATTTCTGCAAACATAGCACAAAATCATCTAAATCATGCAGAGCAGCGAAATTTGCATCCAATCGCACACTGGCAGTGATAGACATACAGGGGGCGCGCACGTCAGAGGGCGTGCAAAATTCGGTACCGATCTATGTTGCTGACTGAATTGGTTGCGGGGGCAGGATTTGAACCTGCGACCTTCAGGTTATGAGCCTGATGAGCTACCGGGCTGCTCTACCCCGCGCCAATTACGTCGACCCTGTTCACCAAACGTGAAATCGGTCGTAGCATCCGCTCCGAAACTTTGAAAAACGTCAGGAACGGACATCGAAAGAGAGAACCATCTGGTTTCTTACTAGGTTTGGCGGTGACCTACTCTCCCACGCCTTAAGACGCAGTACCATCGGCGCGACAGCGCTTAACGGCCGAGTTCGGGAAGGGATCGGGTGTTTCGCTTGTGCTATGACCACCAAACCGAGAAAGAAACCAATATCAACGCCTTAGCGTTGTCCGTGTCAAATAAGTGTATGCTTTTCGTCCAGAAACCAACCTGGCTTCTACTGGATCAAATCAAGCCTAT
>CAYTUW010000220.1:0-3759 GCA_964441435.1 uncultured Rhodobacterales bacterium | reverse complement strand
CCGGCTTGATTTCAAGCTGGGTCGGTTTGATCAGTTCCTGCCAATTCTTATGGATCATGTGTGTCGCCTCCATGCTCGTTTCCAGCCCATGTCCCAAGTCCGGAAACACTCGAGGTTTAAATGACGAAGCCGGGCCATGACATCTGCCAGGGCCCGGCGGGTAAAATTCTTACACCCGGCGGCGTTTCGGCGGGCGGCAGCCATTGTGGGCAATCGGGGTCACATCACGGATCGAGGTGATATTGAACCCGATGGCCGCCAGCGCACGCAGCGCGCTTTCCCGACCGGAGCCCGGCCCCTGCACTTCGACTTCAAGCGTTTTCACGCCGTGTTCCTGTGCCTTTTTGCCGGCGTCCTCAGCCGCCATCTGCGCCGCATAGGGCGTAGATTTCCGGCTGCCCTTGAACCCCATCGTGCCTGCGGACGACCATGCGATTGCATTGCCCTGCACGTCAGAGATCAGGATTTTGGTGTTGTTGAACGAAGAGTTCACATGCGCAACGCCAGAGGCGATGTTCTTACGCTCTTTACGCTTCGTGCGGGTTTTTTCACGTGCCATTGATCAACGCCCCCTTATTTCTTCTTACCGGCAATGGCCTTTGCGGGGCCTTTGCGGGTGCGTGCGTTGGTGTGGGTGCGCTGGCCGCGAACCGGCAGGTTCCGGCGGTGGCGCAGGCCGCGATAACAGCCAAGGTCCATCAGGCGCTTGATGTTCATCTGCACGTCACGGCGCAGGTCGCCTTCGACAGTGTAGTTGGCATCAATATGTTCGCGGATGGCCAGAACCTCTGCATCAGAGAGTTCGTTCACACGACGGGTTGCATCAATTTTCACCGCTTCGCAGATGGCCTTGGCGGAAGTATGGCCAATCCCGGTGATGTAAGTCAGGGCGATCGGGACTCGTTTGTGAGTCGGGATGTTAACGCCGGCAATACGTGCCACGTGTCACTTTCCTTTTCGTTGCGGTTCCGTAGTTCCGGAACCTTTTTTCACAACATCGGCCCGACTGTTCAACAGCGGGCCATAGCTGATTTTCCAGATTGTAAATGCAGGGCGCGACCCTGCGATTCCCTTGCGGGATGGCGTGAGTTAGGGCTTTTTCACGCAGTCGTCAAGGGCTGTTTGGCCAAGGTCGAACCCGCCACCACCCCTCCGCCAAAACAAACATCGCTCTGGCAAAGCAGGAAACCCATGGGCGACACCGATGATCCGGCCATTTCTGCCTTGGCAACAGCACATCGCCCCCCTACCGTCACAGCATGAACACGTCGACCATCCTTGACAGCCGCTATGCCTGGTTTCGCCTTGGTGTGACCCTCCTGATTGCGCTGATCGGCAATGTCGGGATGTGGGCAGTAATCATGATATTGCCCGCCGTCCAAAGCGAATTCGGGATTGACCGGGCTGACGCGTCGCTGCCCTACACGTTGACAATGATCGGCTTTGCCCTGGGCAATGTGGTCATCGGGCGCGCGGTGGATCGGTTGGGCGTCACGGTTGCGCTGATCGGGGCGGCCGTGATCACAGCCTCCGGCTTCGTTCTGTCAGCGATAAGTGGGTCAATAGCAACCCTGTCCGCAATCCATCTGGTTCTCGGTTTTGGGGCTTCGGCCAGTTTCGGGCCGCTTATCGCCGACATCTCACATTGGTTCATGCGGCGACGCGGGATTGCCGTGGCAATCGCGGCCAGTGGCAACTACCTGAGCGGCGCAATTTGGCCCGTAGCACTCAGCGGGGTTCTGGCGGATCAGGGGTGGCGCGCGGTTTATGTCTGGCTCGCGGTTCTTACGCTTGCGATCATTCTGCCTGCCGCGCTGGTCCTGCGCCGCCCGGTCCCGTCTGAGGCGACCGTAGCCGCCGACAGGGCGTCCGAACATCGTGCGCAAAGTGTTGCCTTCAGTCCCAGAATGCTGATCATCCTTCTGGGACTTGCTGGGATAGGGTGCTGCGTCGCGATGTCGATGCCTCAGGTCCATATCGTCGCCTATTGTGCGGATCTGGGTTACGGCCCGGCCGTTGGGGCAGAAATGCTGTCCCTCATGCTGCTCGGCGGTGTCGTATCCCGCTTGGTTTCCGGAGTGGTTGCGGATCAGCTTGGCGGTCTTATGACGCTTCTGATCGGATCGGCGCTGCAATGTATCGCCTTGTTCTTCTACCTGCCATTTGACGGTCTTGTATCCCTCTACGTGATCAGCCTGGTCTTTGGGTTGAGCCAGGGCGGTATTGTTCCAAGCTATGCATTGATCGTAAGGGAGTATCTTCCGGCGCGGGACGCGGGCCGCCTTGTCGGCTTTGTGATCATGACAACCATTCTGGGCATGGCCCTGGGCGGCTGGATGTCCGGCTGGATATATGATCAGACTGGATCGTATCGGATAGCTTTCCTGAATGGTATCGGCTGGAATTTTCTGAATCTGGCGATCGTCGGCATGATCCTGTTTTCAACCCGTCGCGGCCTTGCGCGTTTGAGGACCGGGTGACCAGCACAGCTTGGGCGCAGTGACAGACCTGAAACCGCCAGCTTCAGCATAGGATAAACAGGGCGGTTTCGGCACAGCGCCCTGTTGTTGGAACCGCTGCGGCAATGTCCCGGCTGCGCGCGCCCGCAGTTGCTTTGGCCACTTTGACTTGTAGAGAGGTCAGCGCAGGCCGGTGGCGACAGCTTCAAACACGCTGATGAACTACACGTGCCCGCTGCTCCCTAAATTTTTGTTGCCGAAATTGCCTATTTATGGGAACCCGCCCCGATGGAAAACAAAACCAGCATTTTCATCCCAGCACGGTTTGCATCGTCGCGCTTTCCCGGAAAACCGCTGGCCCCGTTGGTAGGGGCCGGAGGCGTGGCAAAATCATTGCTGCAACGCAGTTGGGAAGCGGCCTGCGCCGTCACCGATGTGTCATCGGTGCATATTTTGACAGAAGATGACCGAATCCGCGACGCAGCAGAAGCATTTGGCGCGGCGGTCCTGATGACGTCACCATCCTGCCGAAACGGCACGGAGCGCTGCGCAGAGGCTCTTGAAATTATGGACGAAAGTCCGAATCTTGTGATTAATTTTCAAGGGGATTCTCCGCTGACGCCACCCTGGTATGTCAAGGCGGTGATTGCTGCCATGAAAGATGTTCGCGGCGGTGCCATGGCAACGCCGGTGCTTGCAACCCACGGGGCGCATCTGCGTCAACTGCGTGCGGAACGGGCGGCCGGGCGGGTCGGTGCAACAACCGCCGTGTTCAACCATGAAAAACATGCGCTCTATTTTTCAAAAGAGATCATCCCCTTTTGTGGGGATTATGCAGACGAAGCCCTCACCCCGATCTTTCATCACATTGGTGTCTACGCCTACACGCCAGAGGCGCTAACGGCTTATATGGCATCAGCGCCGGGACCGCTCGAACAGCTAGAAGGGCTGGAACAGCTTCGGTTTCTTGAACAAGGCATCCCGGTGCGCTGCGTCGAAGTGGAAAGCAAAGGGCGCGCCTTCTGGGAATTGAATAACCCGGATGATATTGAAATAATTGAAAAAATAATGATGGATGAGGCAATAGAGTAATTGGTGAGCTGGTTCGGCTTTGACCTTCACAAACCCCTCATCCAAGCGCCATTGCCAATTCGAATACGACTTCATCCGGTTCACCCGCTTGCCGCGGATTTCGGCGGCAAAGAGCGGGCCAAATCTGTTCCACCAATATCGGGCGGTTTCGTGGCTCACCTCGATAACGCGCACGTAAAGCAGATCTTCCACGTTCCGAAGCGAAAGT
>CAYTUW010000219.1:0-3781 GCA_964441435.1 uncultured Rhodobacterales bacterium | reverse complement strand
AAATGGCCGCATGAGGTTTACCATGTGAACCTGATCCCGCAGGAACCAACGATTGAGAACTACACCTTCGTTCTGGAAGATGGGCGGTTTTACCACTGGTTCTGGAATTCGATTGTGATTGCGCTGGCCACCACCGTGTCAAATATCCTGTTTGACAGCCTTGGCGGCTATACGCTCTGCAAATTCCGCTGTCCGGGGCGCTACATCATCTTCATCGCCATCCTGTCGACGCTGATGATCCCCACGGAAATGCTGGTGATCCCCTGGTATCTGATGAGCCAGAGCTTTGGCTGGCTCGACAGCTATTGGGGCATCATGTTTCCGGGCATGATGACGGCCTTTGGCACCTTCCTGATGAAGCAGTTTTTTGAAACCGTACCCGATGATTTTATCGAGGCAGCCCGGATTGATGGGCTCAATGAGCTGCAAATCTGGTGGACCGTCGCCATGCCGCTGGTGAAACCGGCGCTGGCAGCGCTTGCGATCTTTGTCTTCCTTGGCAACTGGACGGCTTTCATCTGGCCGCTGATCGTGACCACCTCGCCGGAAATGTATACGATCCCTGTCGGGCTGTCGGGCTTTGGTGATGAGGCGGATGTCGCCTGGGAGCTGATCATGACAGGGGCGGCGATTTCGACGATCCCGACGCTGATCGTCTTCCTGATCTTCCAGCGCTTCATTATCCGTGGCGTCGTCATGGCGGGGCTGAAGGGGTGAGGGGGCGTTTGGGAAATTTTTCGGGGGACAGCTTTGCTCCCGGCCGTATGGTGCAGTTGGCAGATGCCGAATCTGAGTATTTTTGCAGAAAAGAAGGGCGCATTTACGCTTTGTTAACCGGCCTTCATTCGTCCATAAATATCCCGGGGGGGGCGGCGTGCCTGCACGCCGTGGGGGGCTGGCCCCCCGCCCGCGCGGCCGCGCTGACAGGCAAGGGCGCCCAATGACAACCGACACCACCACCTTCCCCGACCCAACCTATGCAAAAACCGTGCTCGCCCCGCTGTTTGAAGGGGTCAAAACGCATTACGCCGCCCATATGGATGCGATCAATCAGGCGCATCTGGTGATGCTGCGTGACGCCGGAATACTTAATGCGGATGATGCCGCGCAGATCGCCGGGGCGCTTGAGGCGATTGGCGGAGAGGTCGATCTTGCAGCACTCAGCTACACCGGGGAACATGAAGATTACTTCTTCCTCATAGAGGCGGAACTCAAAGCGCGGCTTGGTGATCTTGGCGGGGCGCTGCATACGGCGCGGTCCAGAAACGATATGGACCATACGATGTTCAAGCTCGCGCTGCGCAGCCGGGCGGAGGCCATGCAGGGGGCCACCCTGACGCTGGCAGAGGCCCTGACGCAGAAGGCCACCGCGGAGCGCGACACGCTGATTGTGGCCTATACCCATGGTCAGCCCGCGCAGCCGACAACCTTTGGCCATTACCTTGCAGCCGCGATTGATGTGCTGCTGCGCGATGCGGAACGACTGGACGAGGCCATTGCGGGGCTTCAGACCTGCCCGATGGGGGCGGCGGCGATCACCACATCAGGCTTCCCGATTGACCGGGCGCGCATGGCGGACCTGCTGGGGTTTGAGGCGCCGACGCTCAATTCCTATGGTTCCATTGCTGCGGTGGATTATATCACCGGGCTTTATTCCGCGCTGAAGCTGATTTTTGTCCATCTTGGCCGGCTTGTGCAGGATATGGCGTTCTGGAGCGCCTTTGAGGTCGGCCAGCTCTACGTGCCGAACAGCCTTGTTCAGGTGTCTTCGATCATGCCGCAGAAACGCAACCCGGTGCCGATCGAACATATGCGCCACCTGGCGAGCGTCACGGCAGGCCATTGCGACACCATCATCAACACGATGCACAACACGCCGTTCACCGATATGAACGACAGCGAAGGCGAGGTGCAGCAGGCAGGCTATGCCGGGTTTGCGAGCGGCGGGCGGATGCTGGCGCTTCTGACGGCCTTTCTGCCGGCCTGTTCGATCAACGACGGTCGTGTCCGTGCGAATATGGACGCGGCCTGCGTGACGGTGACGGAACTTGCGGATACGCTGGTGCGGGATGCGGGGCTTTCCTTCCGCGCTGCACATGAGGTTGCCGCCGATGTGGCGCATGCCTGCGTGGCCGCCGGGCAGGGGCTTTCCGACGGGTATGCGGCGTTTGAAAAGGCCTTTGAGGCGCGACAGGGCAGGTCAAGCGGCCTGACCGAGACGGATTTCAGATCGGCGGTGGATGCTGAAAGCTTCGTCCAACGACGGGACCGTCCGGGCGGCCCGGCGCCAACGGCGATGGACGCCGCGCTCAGCGAACTTGATGATATGCGGCGGTCTCTCCTCCGCGCGCAACAGAAACGGCAGGCGCGATACGCAGGCGCGGATATCGCCCGCTGGGATGCCTTTGCAGCATTGAAGGAAGGGTGAACATGGCCAATCTGGCACTCAGGGAACTCGTCAAAACCTATGATCAGACGGAGGTTCTGCACGGGATCAGTCTCGACATTGCGGATGGCGAATTCGTGGTTTTTGTCGGCCCGTCGGGCTGTGGCAAGTCAACAACCCTGCGGCTGATTGCGGGGCTTGAGGATGCGACCTCGGGCACGATCGAAATTGGCGGCCGGACCGTCAATAACCTGGAACCCAAGGACCGCGACATCGCCATGGTGTTTCAGAACTACGCCATTTATCCGCATATGACGGTGCGAAAGAACATCGGCTTTGGGTTGCGCACCTCGAAACTGCCGAAGGCCGACCGCGAAAAGCGCATTGATGACGTCGCGCAAATCCTTGATATGACGGATCTTCTGGATCGCAAGCCCAGCCAGCTTTCCGGCGGGCAGCGTCAGCGTGTTGCCATTGGGCGCGCGATGGTGCGTGACCCGGCGGTGTTCCTGTTCGATGAACCCCTGTCAAACCTCGATGCGCAGCTCAGAACGCAGATGCGGCTTGAGATAAAGAAGCTTCACCAACGGGTTGGAAACACAATCGTTTTCGTCACCCATGACCAGGTGGAGGCAATGACAATGGCCGACCGGATCGTGATCATGAAGGACGGCCACATCCAGCAGGTCGGCACCCCGGAAGAAGTCTATCGCAACCCGGCCAATACCTTTGTGGCCGAATTCATTGGCGCGCCTTCGATGAATATGCTGAAAGCGCAGGCCGCAGGGGGCGAAATTCGGCTTGATGCGGGTGGAACCGTAAAACCCGAAGGGACAGTTAAGGACGGGCAGGCCATGCTTGTCGGTGTACGACCAGATGATCTGACACCGGATGGCGCGATGCCCCTTGTTGAAGGTGTGGTCACAGTGCGTGAACCGCTGGGGCATGAAACCCTGATCTACGTCGATATCGGCACGCAGGAGGTGATCGCCAAGGCGGATGGGCGCAACCCGCCTGAGGTGGGTGCAACTGTTACGCTCTATGCGGCGGCAGATACGTTGCACCTGTTTGACGCAGACAGTGGGCAGGTGATGCGGTGAACACCGCCCCATCCATATCGTTGCTACCCTCGCGATCGCGGCGATTGCGCTGTTCCGCTAAAGCCCGAGCTTGCTGCTGACGATTTCGTTCACCGCTTTGGGGTTCGCCTTGCCGCCGGTTGCCTTCATCACCTGACCGACGAACCAGCCCGCAAGTTTCGGATTTTGCTTGGCTTTTTCGACCTGCGCGGGGTTTGCGGCGATGATTTCGTCAACCGCGGCTTCGATTGCGCCCGTGTCGGTGACCTGTTTCATGCCGCGCGTCTCGACAATCTCGGCCGGGTCGCCGCCTTCG
>CAYTUW010000218.1:0-3821 GCA_964441435.1 uncultured Rhodobacterales bacterium | reverse complement strand
CGATACCGTCAAGATCAGCAAGCCTGACACCGGCGTTTTGCAATGCTTCTTCGGCGCAGATATCCAGCCGCTCCGCATGTGCCCGGGCCGCGATTTCAGGAACGACACCCCCGAAATCGGAATGCAGCGCGACCTGCCCGTTCACCACATTCGACAATATGTCCGGCATTTGGCCGGTCCGATGCCTGACAACAGCGGCTGCGGTATCATCGCAACTACTTTCAAGGCCAAGAAATGTAAGTGTTTTAGGCATTCCGGTGCGCTTGCGATAGGTTACGACCGGGGGTAACACTCCTTAATGCTTCCGACAATCCCGGGCCTAATATGATTCCACCCGCACTTATCCTGATCACCCGCCCGGAACCGCAGGCAGAACGGTTTGCGGCGCTGCTCCGGCAGGTGCTTGGTCAGCGGGCTGAGATTCTGGTTGCCCCGGTAACCAGAACAGTGCCGATCGGCCAGACCTCCATCAGCGCCGATGACAGGGTGGTTCTGACTTCGGCCAATGCGCTTGATGGGGTCGATGCCACAAGCATTGTTGGCCAGACCGCATATTGCGTGGGCGAAGCCACCGCTGCAGCCGCTCAAAAGGTGGGCTTTAACGCCATTACTACCGGCCGCACGGCGGAGGATCTGATCCGCAGGCTTCGTGAAACAAGGCCAGAGCCACCAATTTTGTATCTTCGCGGCAAAGAAGTAGCGGCTGATATCGCGGGTATACTTGCCCACGATGAGATAGAGATTCGGCAGCGTGTTACCTATCGGCAGGAGCCGATGGCGCTGAGCCAAAGCGCGCACCAAGATATCAACGGGGCGAAGCGGCTGATAATTCCCCTGTTTTCCGCCAATAGTGCCGATCATTTATTCAGGCAGCTACCAAAAGGAAGGTCAAATACCCATGTTGTCGCCATAAGTGCCAACGTAGCAAAAGTTGCAAAGGCTGCGGGCCATAGGAGTATAGTGATCGCAGACCACCCTGACGCTGCCAGCGTGGCGCAGAAGATGAAGGAGGTTTTGATGTCAGCCGGGGACGACAGGCCTGATGAAAGCGTGCCTCGGGTAAGAGAGGCCCCGAAACAGCGCCATGGCGCGCCCGCCCTTCTTGGTGGGATTGGCGCCGCAGTGGCTGGGTTCATCCTGGCGCAACTTACACCGGATGGTTGGCCGATTGCATCGAATTCCGCAAGGTTAGAGACGATTGAGCAGGGCACCACCGCTATCGAAACCCGTGTGTCCGACACAGAAGAGAGCCTGTCCGACCTAATGGGAAGCATAGCCGCCGAACGCGACCAACGATCCGTCATCGCAGCAGAAACAGACCGGCAGATGACCGAACAGATGGCCCGACAGACAGCGCAGATATCAGCGCTGGCCGATACGTTGACCACCCTTGACCAACGCCTCACTGAATTGGAACGACGCCCCGCTGCGGACGGGTCTGCGTCACAGGCGGCAATCCGGTCATACGACAGGGAACTTGTCGAACTGCGCGCCGCGATTGACGATATGAACGCGGAAATCCGTGATCTTCGTGCAAATCCCGTGGCGGCGGAAACTACGACATTGCATCTTGCATTGGCTGAACTGGAAACCGCCGCCATGTCAGGCGCAGACTTTTCCCTGGAACTGGCGCATGTCGCAACATTGACTGCGACGATGGTGCCGGATCGGTTGCAATCGGCCAGTGCCGGCATTTCCACGGTTTCTGAACTCAGGGCGGGGTTTCCAACCGCCGCCCGCGCCGCGCTTTTGCAAGCCCACATCCGGGGTGAAAATGCCAAAGACGGATCCGGGTTTAGCGGCTTTATCCGCCGACAGCTTGGCCTGCGGTCCCTTTCACCACGAGAGGGCACAGACGCCGATTCAATCCTGTCTCGCGCAGAAGCGGCGTTGATGTCCGGCGATTTGGATCGGGCGTCGCAAGAACTGTCAGCGCTGGATCCCGAAGTGCGCGCTGCGCTGGGCCCCTGGGCGGATCAGTTTGATGGGGCAGTTTCCGCCCATCAGGAGTTGGCCATATATGTCGAAAATATCAAAAATGGGCAGGAATAGACTATGATATGGTCACTGATAAAAATCCTGACCTTCATTGTAGTTGTGACGGGCCTGTCGTATCTGGGCAGCCTTTGGATTGAGCAGGGCACAGGGTTTCGCTTACAGATTGCCGATTGGGAAATAAACCCCGGCCCGTTGCCATCCGTCATGCTGATCATTCTGCTGTTTCTGGCGGTTTGGCTTGTTATCCGGCTCACTGGGTTTCTGGTGGCGGTGTTCCGTTTCCTGACCGGAGATGAAACAGCCATTTCCCGTTTTTTTGATCGGAACCGTGAGCGCAAAGGGTATGAGGCGCTGGCAGAGGGCCTATTGGCGATCTCATCGGGCGATGGGCGGCTTGCGCTTGCCAAGGCTACGCGGGCGGAACGGTTTCTAAAACGCCCGGAACTGACAAACCTGCTGAGTGCACAGGCTGCCGAACTTGCCGGTGATCGGGCAAAAGCGGCAGAAATCTACAAACGTCTGCTCGCCAGTGACAAAACCCGCTTTGTCGGAATACGCGGTCTGATGAAACAAAAGCTCGAAAGCGGTGATACCGATGTTGCGCTGGAACTTGCGCGCCGCGCATTCAGCCTGAACGCGCGGCATAGCGAAACCCAGGATACGCTCCTGAAATTGCAGGCAGAGCACGAAGATTGGTCAGGGGCCAGGGAAACGCTGCGGACTAAACTGCGTTATGGAAGCATACCAAGGGCGCTGCACAAGCGGCGCGACGCGGTGCTGGCGCTGTCCGATGCAATCAACCTTGCCGCTTCCCCCGACACTGAAGCAAAATCCCAGGCCGCGGCGATAGAGGCTAACAATCTGTCACCGGATCTGGTTCCCGCCGCAGTGCGCGCCGCGCGTGCGCTGACAGCACAGGGCAAAGCAAAACAGGCGGCAAAAGTGGTGCGCAGGGCTTGGCAAAAGGCACCGCACCCCGATCTTGCCGCAGCCTTTGCTGAGATCGAGCCGGAGGAAACCCCGGCTGCCCGGCTGAAACGCTTCCAACCCCTTTTGCAGGTGCATCCTGACGCGGATGAAACCCATATGCTGGCGGCGGAGCTTTCACTCGCGGCGGAGGATTTTCCTGCCGCACGCAAAGCGATGGGAACGCTTGTCGAACGGAACCCGACCGCACGCGCGCTGACGATTATGGCCGCCATCGCGCGCGGTGAAGGGGCAGAGGACGCAGAGGTTCGCGGCTTTCTGGCCAAAGCCGTAAACGCGCCGCGTGGGCCAGCCTGGATCTGTGATAAATGTTCCACCACACATGATGACTGGACGCCGATCTGTATCCGCTGCAGCGCGCTTGATTCACTGACCTGGCGCGATGCGCCGCAGGGGGACAGAACCATGCCGGCGAGCACCGAAATGCTGCCGCTGATCATCGGCGCCTCTCAGGTGGATATCCCCGACGTCGAAGAGGACTCCGACGGCCCTCACACGATCATCAGCAATGACCGTCCGATTCCCGACCTGCCTGACCCGGAAGTTGAAGACGAATTGAAAAACTAGGGCCTGCGGTGACATCCGAAGATCACCAACCGCGCCGCCAGCAACGGTGACGCTCAAATGGCGGCGGTTCGAGCTGCACGGCTACCGATCTGATCGCAGCGTTTGCAGCCGGTCGTAGTGGAGGCTGTTTCGGTGGTGCAGCTGGCAGGAATAAACTAGAACCTTCAAAGCTCTCATCGTTTCTGCGAAACGACTGTCGCCCAGCACTGTGTTCGAAAGTTGCACGTTTCTATCGAAACGTTTGTGGTGCCTCAAGAGGGACTCGAACC
>CAYTUW010000217.1:0-3851 GCA_964441435.1 uncultured Rhodobacterales bacterium | reverse complement strand
CAACAGGTAGACCCTATGAAATCACTTATTGCAGCCGCGCTTCTGTCCGGTGCCGCCTTTGCTGCCCAGGCGGACGCCGTAAAATACACCCTGGATTCTGGCCATAGTCAGGTGCTCTTTTCCTATGATCACATCGGTTATTCGACCACACACGGCATGTTTGGCGGTTTTGCCGGTGACATCATGTTTGATGCCGACGATCCGGCCGCTTCCTCGGTTGCTGTTTCGATCCCGGTAATGTCGATGCTGACCGGTTGGGAAGGCCGTTTCAATCACCTCATGTCCGAAGATTTCTTTGGCGCGTCAGATGGGGATATGGTCACATTCACCTCCACCGGGATTGAGGTGACAGGCGATACAACCGCCCTGATCACGGGCGATCTGACAATCAATGGCGTGACAAAATCTGTCGTGCTCGACACCGTGTTGAACAAGGCCGAAGATCACCCGATGGCAGGCAAACCCTGGCTTGGCTTTGACGCCACGACGACCATTTCGCGTTCGGAATTTGACCTCGGCCTGTTTGCCCCGGCCGTGGGCGATGAAGTTGCGATCATGATTTCACTTGAAGCCGGGCTGGCTGAGTAAGAGATCAGAAAACCTCTGGAACCGGGCGGGGGTTACTCCGCCCGTTTCGCTTCAAGATCAACCCGGACATCAACGCCGAACCCAAGCGTGCTTTCGTCCGGCATATTGGCGCCAATTCCAAAATCCAGCCGCTCAAGTGTCAGCGTGCCCGCCACATGTGCGGTATTACCCTCGATGGTGAGCTCAAATGGCAGGCTGACGGGCTGTTCCACCCCCCTGAGATTAAGAGTCCCAACAGCCTCATAGGTTTCCGGGGCAGATGTAATATCTGCGCGGAACTGTGCTGTCGGGAATTCCGCGGTGTTAAAATAATCAGTGCCCAACGCCTGCTCGGTCACGGAGCCAAGCGATAGCGAGGTCACATCAATATCCACCGTGACGCTGCCCGCAGGGCCTGTATCGATGGTGTCGTCAAAATTAATTTCCGCCTGCCATGTCGCAAACTCCCCCGAAACCGCGCTGCCGAACTGGCTGACCGTGATCAATAGCGTGCCGTCTACAACCTGCCAGTTGCCACCCGCCGGTGCGCGCTCGGCGACCGTTTGCTGGCTTTGGCGGTGCTCGGCCCCATGGTTCACCTGTTGCAGCGTGGCGTAGCCCCCAAAGGCGATCACTGCCACAAGGCCGACAATCATCGGCAGTTGTGATGTTTTGTGGTCAGACAGGTCGCCAACCACAGGCTGGCCCGGAAGCATGCGTTGCAAGGTTTTGTCCCGATCAATCACCAGATGTTTCAGGGCGCCGGCGACATGGGCAAGAATTGTCAGCCCCAAAAGCAGCATCAGGTAGAAATGCAGGGTCGAAAACAGCGCGGCAACGCTTTCGGATTTCGGCACAAACGGCAGCGACTGGCCCAGTGGCCAGAGGATTGGCGCAAATCCTTCGGTGGCGGCGTGGTGAATCCAGCCGGTAAGCGGCACAAGAATGATGCAGACATAAAGTACCCAATGGGCGGTTTCGGCCGCAAATGTCTCCATGCGTCGCTCCGGATGCAGAGCGCGCGGTTTTTTCTGTGTCAGCGCCCAGAGAATGCGCAGCACCGCAAGGAAGAACACGGTGATTCCCAGGGTTTTGTGGATCTGAAACAGCCAGGCCTTGTCGGTCAGTTGTTCCGGAGTCTCAAACGGCATGCCATGGGCAACATAACCGCTCGGAAAAAGCATCAACATCAGGATGACGGTCAGCCAGTGCAGGGTCTTGGTCACACTGCCGTAATGGGTGGGGGTGTTTGTTGTGGGCATGTGGTTTCCTGTTTTTGCCACTTTAGCCGTGTGGCAGGCATTTTTTCAACGCAACTGATGCACAGATCACGTGCATGTGCTGGCAATCTTTTCGGTCGCAGGCTATCAGCAGGAAAACGGCTAGTGAGGAGGGCACGCAATGCGCGCATTCATTTTTCCAGGGCAGGGTGCCCAGACCATAGGTATGGGCAAGGCGCTGGCCGACGCCTATCCGGCGGCCCGGGCGGTCTTTGCGGAGGTGGACGAGGCATTGGGTGAAAACCTCTCCGGCATGATCTGGGATGGGGATATCGAAACGCTGACACTGACGCAGAACGCCCAACCTGCGCTGATGGCGACCTCACTGGCGGCGCTGCGCGCGCTGGAAGCCGAAGGGATCACGATCGAGCAGGCTGATTTTGTCGCCGGTCATTCCCTTGGCGAATATTCCGCCCTTGCAGCGGCGGGCTCTCTGTCGATTGCCGATACCGCGCGCCTGTTGCGCACCCGTGGCAAAGCCATGCAGGAGGCCGTTCCGGTTGGCGTCGGCGCGATGGCGGCAATACTTGGGCTGGATTTCGATACAGTTGCAGAGGTCGCGCTTGAGGCATCCCACGATCAGGTCTGCCAGGCGGCCAATGATAATGATACCAGTCAGGTTGTGGTTTCGGGTCATAAAGAGGCAGTCGAACGCGCCTGTGAAATTGCCAAGGATCGCGGCGCAAAACGGGCGCTGATGCTGCCGGTATCCGCCCCGTTCCACTGTGCGCTGATGCAACCAGCGGCAGAGGTGATGGCAGAGGCACTAAGCCATGTTGACATCAGCCGCCCTGCGGTGCCGCTGATCGCGAATGTGCGCGCCACGGCGATTTCTGATCCGGCGACCATCCGCAATCTGCTCGTAGAACAGGTGACTGGCTCGGTCCGCTGGCGTGAAAGCGTGCTGTTCATGTCGGCCCAAGGGGTAAAGGAAACCTGGGAAATCGGCACCGGTAAGGCGCTTTCCGGTATGGTGAAACGGATTGCGCGGGATGTGGTTTGTAAACCCGTTGGCACGCCCGAAGACATCGCCGCGCTAAAATGAAACGGTCCGGGGGCCAGCCCCCGGACCCCCGGGATATTTTTGGAACAAAAATGAAAAAGGCAAAGGGGTGGGCGCTGGTGCATCCTGGCACAGGCCCTGGCCAGTTTAAATCAGTGTGTTTTCGGTTTCTTTATGAGGGGTATCAGGCTTTCCTTCAGCATCCCGGCGGTATCCCCTTTCTTGATTTCGAGCATTGAAATTCCTGCGCGACGCAATGCTTCCCGTTTCACCGCATCACGGATAAAGCTTTTTTGCTGGTGATGGCCGCCTCCCTGATATTCAATAACCACGCTGACCAAACCGTATTTGTCGATGATGGCGATATCCACGCGTTTGGAGTTGACGGACGCATTTGCCAGCGCCCATTTTTTGCGGTTGTCGCTTTTGGGCTTGATGATTTCCCCAAGCGATACCTGTGCCAATGTGCGATGCCCATCCCCTTCTTGTGCCACGAGCGTTTCCACCACTTCAAACAGGCGATATTCCGATTTGTTCATAATGCGCACGCGCTCAAAATTGACCTCAGATACCGCTTCGATCTGGTTCTGCGGGTCACTCATATCGACATGTCGGGATTTGGTGTTTTGCCGACGGGAAATATGGTTCTGATTGGGTCGGTATTTTGCAGGGAGTTTTCTGTATCTCCTTCTGGGTTTCAGGCCCGAAAACAGCCACCCCCCCCAGCAATCATGGCGATAAGAATAAGGAACTCCAAACCGTCGACCTTTCAAGTTGCACTTTCCCGCACGAATAGAAGAGTTGTTCCTTGCATCAGTCAATGGCATAGAACCCTAGACAAGGAGAACACATAATGTTTGATCTGACAGGAAAAAATGCTCTTGTAACGGGCGCCTCCGGTGGCATTGGCGGGGCGATTGCAAAGGCGCTCCATGGGGCCGGGGCAACAGTTGGCCTATCTGGCACACGGGTGGATCCGCTGAAGGCTTTGGCGGAGGACC
>CAYTUW010000216.1:0-3888 GCA_964441435.1 uncultured Rhodobacterales bacterium | reverse complement strand
TTTCCGGGCGCGGCTACAACATTGACAGCCTGACGGTGGCTGAGATTGATCACGAAGGTCATCGCTCCCGCATCACCATCGTGACCACCGGCACGCCGTCTGTCATCGAACAGATCAAGGCCCAGCTTGGCCGGATCGTTCCGGTGCATGAGGTCCACGACCTGACGGTCGAAGGGCCAAGCGTCGAACGTGAGCTTGCGCTGCTCAGGGTCTCCGGCGAGGGGGAAAAGCGGGTGGAGGCATTGCGCCTTGCCGATATCTTCCGCGCCAATGTCGTGGATTCGACGTTGCACAGCTTCGTCTTTGAAATTACCGGCCCCTCCGAAAAAATTGATGCCTTTGCTGAACTCATGCGGCCTCTGGGCCTGACCCGGATCGCACGCACCGGGGTTGCTGCACTGAGCCGCGGAAAATAACCATCAGTGTCACAACAAAACGGGCGGCCCCGGGGTAAGGGCCGCCCGCGCTTGCGGAGCATTTGTAGCGTGAGTGGGGGTAACAGTCGCTGAGGCAGCGCTGAGTCACGTCCAGCCCCGCAATATGTCAGCCTTCGTTCGGCGGTAGCAGTCCGCTATCCTGCGCAGCGGCCAGCTCCTCCGCATCAACCATGCCGTCGGCATTTGCATCGACCGCGACATAGGTCTCCTCTGTCAGTTCCGGGAACGCGGCCAGCATTTCGTCATAGGAAAACAGCCCGTCACCATCGGCATCAATTTCGGCAGAGGCCATTACAGCACCCGTGGTTGCAATGGCGAAACCGGCGATGGTCAGGAAGGTGCGTGTCATAATTCATCCTTTCAGGTTTTGAGTGTGCTCATTTGCGGCACACGTATGAAAGACCTTTGAGCGCGATGTTTATTCCCCGTACAGGCCGGGGTTTTCTGCCGAGCGCGGCTTGCTGCCGATGGTTTCTGCCCGACGCGCACCTTGTTGCCGAAAAAGCCCCCAAACAGGCCATCGGCAGGAATCCCCACGCCTTGAGTATCCCACCCCCTGCCCCGATGTTTCACTCAAACACATCAGGAGAAGCAGAAGTGACCGAAGAACAGATCGCAGCGATGCTGCCTATGCTCAGGCGCTATGCGGGCCATCTGACCCACAGCGGGCCAGAGGCGGAGGACCTCGCCCAGGAGGCGGTTCTCAGAACCCTGCAACGCCTGAAAACGGGCCACGACATAAACCAACCCGAAGCCTATCTGAAAGCCACGCTGCGCAACCTGGCACGCCGTCCGGTTCGCCGGTTCGAACCGCTGGAAGATGCAGATGATCCCACCCTCGCTCCTGAGGCCTTTCGCCGGATCGCCCTGATGGACGTCCAGCGTGCTTTTGGTTCCCTGCCGGCGGCTCAGGCGGATCTCCTAAGGGAACTCGTGACCAATCAGCCCGGCTACGCAGAACTCGCCGCCAGCCGAGGCCTGCCCATCGGTACGGTCATGTCACGCCTGTCCCGCGCCCGCACCGCCCTGCGCGCTGCACTTGATTTACCTGCGGATAACGCTGTGGAGGTTTTGCTCGAAGATGGGGCCGATTAAGGATAAGCGGCTGTTCACCAATGTGGCCCGTTTCGCTTCGCGGAGCGGCCACGACGATCGCCTTACAACCTGACCTGGATATACAGTTTATCCCGCGAAGGTGCATGCAACAGGCGTGTCAGGCCACCGGGCCGTTCAGGCGTAGATTGCCCGGGGCTCCGCATGCAATGGCGACCGTTCCGCCGGCATTTTCAGAACCGCATATTTCCTACCGTCGCCAGGATTGAAATACGGCTCCCCGACACGGGAGGCGGCGTAGCCAAGCTGACGCAATGCCCGCATCAACGACACCGGAGAAAGCGACATCAATTCGCTGCCACCCTGACGTCGAGCCATCACCACAAGACCATCAACAATGAGCGATAGGCATAGCGCCCGGTCCGCGTGGCTTTTTACATCGTCCGAAATAACCAGCCGCGTGCATTCCCAAACCTTTGGCGTTTCTATTTCCGAACTCATAACCTGTTCGGGAATATCCGCCAGTTTACCCTGAACCGCATCTTTCAGCATATAGCTGTGATCCCCC
This sequence comes from uncultured Rhodobacterales bacterium, assembly GCA_964441435.1. Taxonomy (GTDB): domain Bacteria; phylum Pseudomonadota; class Alphaproteobacteria; order Rhodobacterales; family Rhodobacteraceae; genus CAYTUW01. Next base: position 1,830 of record CAYTUW010000216.1, on the reverse strand, counting down.
CAGGAAGAGGTCGTCGGCATCGCTCGCGCGCCGCCGATCACCTTTCCGTTGCGCAAAACAACCGAATAATGTGCGAGGGGATTGTCGTATTGATCCATCTCAACAGCATCATTGTGCGGAATATCCCAGCCAAGTGTGTCGACAAAAAACTGTTTTCTGAGTTTGAGATAGTCAAAGAACGCCGGGCCATGCTCATGCAGGCTCGATAGATCAAAGGTCACATTTTCCATCACCAGCTCTCCTCGTCGGAGAACAGATAGGCGCGAAAATGTGGCAAAATTTTATTCAATTACTCGGAAAAATTAAGGCAATTACCTCATTTTTGCCGATTTGGTTAACGGACAGAAACAATCTGTTAACGGAGTCAGATCAATCCATATTTTACCGCAAGCGTGGCGGCCTGCGTGCTCGTTTTCGCCCGCAGCTTTTGTTTGGCGTTCTTCAACCGCTGTTTGATGGCCCCCAGGGACACGCCAATCTCATCTGCAATCTGCTTCATCAACAGCCCGTTGCGGACCATATCGAGCACTTCAAGCTCCGCCTTGGTCAGGTTGGTCGGTGGGGCAGAGGCAAGATGGCGATGACGCACAAGACTGTAGAGCATTCGAAGCTCTTCATCGGTAAATTCACGGTCCGCTCGGGTAAAACTGGCAAAGCTGCGCTGCCCGTCGTCCTCATCATCCAGACAACTGATCGCCGCACCAAACCGCATGCCATGTTTTGACGCCTCGACCAAGACCTCACTCGGATCGCCGAAAGGCAGTTCCGACCAGCGAACACGGCCGGAATAAGCATAGACCCAACGCATCACAGGATCATGGAGAAGATACCCGCGCCCGGTGTATAGATTCACCCATGGCTCCGGCAGGGTGTTTTCCTCTTCCAGAGGAAAGGCAAATCCAACGCGTATCGCAAGATAATACCCCGCAGGCGAAAGTTCCTGCAGGCTGCCAGGTATGCCAGGCGTCTCAATCAATGGAATTCAACTGCCTCTTCACCTTGCCCAATGGCCAGCTTTGCAACCATATACCAACTGTGTAATCCTACGGGAAACTAGGAACAATCGTGTCCCGACGCAACCAGAATACAGGTTCCCCATGCAATGAGCCAAAGCTTGAACATCACTCCCCTCTTGGCCGAACTGGACGAACGCTGCCGATCAGGTTACGCGATAGCACTTCATATCAAGTTCACCACCCCGACCTTTCTGTTTCAGAGCTATCAGAAGGAATGGATCGATTATTACTCCGAAAACGGGCTGGTCTTACATGACCCGACAGTCCGCTGGGGTTTTGAAAATAACGGCACGATGCTGTGGTCCGCACTTGCAGATGAGGACAGTGAGGGGATTTTTGAAAAATCTACGGAATACGGGATCAACTATGGTTTCGTACACGCGCTGGAGGGTCATGGATCGCGCTCTGTTGCAAGCTTTTCGCGCGATGACCGTGAATTCACCCGCGCCGAACAGGACGATATCGTTGAACGGCTTGTTGAACTGCATCGCCTGACGGCCAATACCGAAAAGCTTCCGCCGGCTGAAGTTGCAGCGCTGAAGCGATTGTCAATTACACTGACACACGGGTAGGAAACCCACCAAAAGAAAAAGGGGAGCCGTTGGCTCCCCAGTTTCGCTGATCAGGCTCATCGTTAGTACCGCCCGGTATTTTTCTGCCTGCGGCCTGATCCGCGTCAGGGGCGAGCGCACCCGCCCCGTGTCCCGTGGATTTCCGGTGGAAATCCGCGGAGCGGGACAGAGCGGTTCCTGAAAGGAACTGCGGAGTCCCGCCTATTTCAGTGGCAGGGCGAAACGATCGCCCCACCCTGTTT
>CAYTUW010000215.1:0-3902 GCA_964441435.1 uncultured Rhodobacterales bacterium | reverse complement strand
CAAGGCGCGCAAAGTGCTCACAGCGCTGGCGCCCCTGGGAATCGACGCAGAAATTCTGGGTGGTGTGGCGCTCAATATGCAATCTGCCCGCTCCGTTCTGCGGGGCGTGACGTTGGATGCCGCCAAGGCTCTCGTGACGTTTGAACACGGGGATGTCCTGCTCAACCACAAGGGCATTAAGCTGCTCGCCCCGGAAATTCGGCGACGTCTGTTGGTCCATACGCTCAAGTGGGTGTCTCGTCGGGCATACGGTCCGCGCAGAACTGCGCTCACCGATTTTGAGGTGAACCTCTTTCAGGGGCGGGCGGCGACGCTGCATGGTTGCTATGGCACGCAAAAGAAAGGCGTGATCCGCATCACCCGCGAAGCCGAGGCGGTAAAAGACACAATCGCCGCGCCAGGTGAGGTCTGGGACAGTCGCTGGCGCGTGACAGGGCCGGAAACGCCCGGCGCAGAGGTGCGGATGCTTGGCGAGGCCGGCCTGAAACACTGCCCTGACTGGCGCGCAAGCGCGCTGCCGCGTCCCAGCCTGCTGGCTTCCCCCGCGGTCTGGTGCGGGGAAACCCTTCTTTCGGCCCCTCTGGCGGGCATCAATAACGGCTGGAAGGCCGAATTGTCGCGCGCTGAGGGGGAATTTTTTGAATCCATACTGTCGCATTGAAGTCTTTGGCGACGATCTCTATTTTAACCGGGTCGGTGAGGCGTTACACCTTGCCAAACGAATCTAAGGAGTCTCCCTCGTGGGCAACGCGCGTAATATCGCATTCTGGGTCGTTCTGTTTCTGCTGGTTCTGGCGCTGTTCAACCTGTTCAGCGGTGGCAATGCCGCCTTGAACAGCCGTGAGGCAAGCTATTCCGAGTTTGTTGAGGCTGTAGACGCGGATGAAGTGGCCCGCGCGGTGATAGATGGCGAACGCATCACATTCACCACGAAAGGCGGCGCAACGCTCACAACGATCCAGCCCGAAGGGGCGGAGGTCACCGAACGGCTGATCGCCCATGGCGTGGAGGTCGAGGCCGAACAGCAGGAACAGTCGAGCTTTACCTCGATCCTGCTGACTTTTGCACCGTTTCTGCTGCTGATTGGTGTCTGGATCTACTTTATGAACCGGATGCAGGGCGGCGGCCGCGGTGGTGCCATGGGCTTTGGCAAAAGCCGGGCCAAGATGCTGACCGAACGCCAGGGTCGTGTGACCTTTGATGACGTTGCGGGCATCGATGAGGCCAAAGAGGAACTTGAAGAGATTGTTGAGTTCCTGCGCAATCCGCAAAAATTCTCGCGCCTTGGCGGCAAGATCCCCAAAGGGGCGCTGCTTGTCGGACCGCCGGGCACCGGTAAAACCCTGCTGGCCCGCGCCATTGCGGGGGAGGCGGGCGTGCCGTTCTTCACCATTTCCGGTTCCGATTTTGTTGAAATGTTTGTCGGCGTCGGCGCAAGCCGCGTGCGCGACATGTTTGAACAGGCGAAAAAGAACGCGCCTTGTATCGTCTTTATCGACGAGATTGACGCCGTTGGCCGCCATCGTGGCGCAGGTTATGGCGGCGGCAATGACGAACGCGAACAGACGCTGAACCAGTTGCTGGTCGAAATGGACGGGTTTGAAGCCAACGAAGGTGTGATCATCATTGCGGCGACCAACCGTAAGGATGTGCTCGACCCGGCGCTGCTGCGCCCCGGCCGTTTTGACCGTCAGGTCACTGTTCCGAACCCGGATATCAAGGGCCGAGAAAAGATCCTTGCCGTCCATGCACGTAAAACGCCGCTTGGCCCTGACGTCGATCTGCGCATCATCGCCCGCGGCACGCCGGGCATGTCGGGTGCGGATCTGGCGAACCTCGTCAATGAGGCGGCGCTGATGGCGGCACGTGTTGGGCGCCGCTTTGTCACGATGGAAGATTTCGAACTTGCGAAGGACAAGATCATGATGGGAGCGGAACGCCGCTCCATGGTGTTGACGCAGGAACAGAAGGAAAAAACCGCCTATCATGAGGCAGGCCATGCCATCGTGGGGATGGAATTGCCGAAATGTGATCCGGTCTACAAGGCGACAATCATCCCGCGCGGGCCTGCGCTTGGTATGGTGGTCAGCCTGCCCGAAATGGACCAGTTGCAAAGCTTCAAGGATGAGATGGAGCAGAAAATCGCCATGGCCATGGCCGGCAAGGCGGCTGAAATCCTGAAATATGGCGAGGACAGCGTTTCAAGCGGGCCGATTGGTGACATCCAATACGCAACCGGTATGGCGCGCGCGATGGTGATGCGCTACGGCATGTCCGACAAGGTCGGCAACATCGACTATGCAGAAGCGCACACCGGTTATCAGGGTCAGACCGCAGGCTTTTCCGTTTCCGCCGCGACCAAAGAGCTGATCGAGAACGAAGTGAAGCAGATCATCGACACCGGCTATGACACGGCCCTTGCGATCCTGAAGAAAAAGAAAAAGCAGTTTGAGCTGCTGGCCCAGGGGCTGCTCGAATATGAAACCCTGACCGGCGATGAAATCAAACGCGTGATGAAGGGGGAGCCACCTCATGTCGATGAGGATGACGAAGGCGACAAACCTGATGAAGGCAGCGCGCCGTCGGTAACGGCGATTCCCAAAACCAAGCCGCGCAAGAAGCCGGACGCGGATGGTGGGCTGGAGCCTGAGCCAACCGGCTAAATTGGTCCGTGCTGAAGGATGAACGCCGCGCTGATCTGCGCGGCGTTTTCTTTTGCCCGTGGGGTTGTGTCGCCTGCAGGGCAGGGCCATTCTCCCCCCGAATTATCGGGGGAATTTATGCCAGCCTTTGAACAAGCAGAACATGAGGGCCGTGTGACCTGGCTTGGCCATATGGCGGATCGTGCGGCGACGCTGCGCAGCGATGCCTGCGACAGGCTGTTTTTGTCATACGCGGGGATCAAAGGTGACAGCCACTCCGGGCTGACACGTCCGGCCTGTTCGCCGGTGCGCGCGATCCACACCCGCGACACCGAAATCCGCAATACGCGTCAACTGTCGATTCTATCGGCAGAGGAGCTCGTCCAGGTGGCCGCGAACATGGGGCTTGAGGCCCTGAAACCCGAATGGATCGGCGCATCGCTGGTGATCGAGGGCATTCCTGATTTCAGCCATCTGCCGCCCGCGTCACGCCTTCAGGCACCGTCAGGGGCGACGATCACCATTGATGTCGAAAATGGCCCCTGCAACCTGCCTGGCCCGGTCATCAATGAGGATGCACCGGGCAAGGGGAGGCTTTTCAAGGCAGCCGCAAAGGGGATGCGTGGCGTCACCGGATGGGTTGAGCGCGAGGGGGAGATCGCGCTGGGCGATCCGATCCGGCTGATCGTGCCGACACAGCGCCCCTGGCGACCATAGGGCGATTTAAGCAGCGGGAATGTCGCAAATCAGCCCTTGCCATATGGCGCGCGATTGTATGCAAATACCGATCAAGAGAGTGGACCCGAAAAAATCGGGCCAACGGGGAGAGAGATGAGTTACAAATCTGATATTGAAATCGCCCGCGAGGCGAAGAAACAGCCGATTCAGAATATTGGTGAAAAACTGGGGATCAGCAGCGATGATCTGCTGCCTTACGGTCACGACAAGGCAAAGGTCAGTCAGGATTTCATCAACTCCGTCCAGCAGAACAAGGATGGCAAGCTGATCCTGGTGACGGCGATCAACCCGACCCCGGCAGGGGAAGGCAAGACGACCACGACGGTCGGCCTTGGTGACGGGCTGAACCGGATCGGCAAGAAGGCCGCGATCTGTATCCGTGAGGCATCGCTCGGGCCGAACTTCGGGATGAAGGGCGGGGCCGCCGGCGGTGGCTATGCCCAGGTAGTGCCGATGGAGGATATGAACCTTCACTTTACCGGCGATTTTCATGCGATCACCTCGGCGCATTCCCTTCTGGCG
>CAYTUW010000214.1:0-3919 GCA_964441435.1 uncultured Rhodobacterales bacterium | reverse complement strand
GTTGTGCAGGTGCAGCTCATTCACCAAATCGACGATTTCCTGGCGCAGCTTCTGATATTTCTTTTCGTCCTTCTCGGAAAAAGAACCGTCCTCGTTGATCGTGGCAGAGATCCGCAGATCCTGCATATCGGACAGCTTGGTGTAGTCGCGGGCTATCAGGTCGAGCGTTTCAAGCACGCGCGGTTTCAGTGCGGCCTCCATCGCCGCAAGGCTGAGGTTGGCCTGATCATCTTCATCATCATCGTCGTCATCATTGTTGACGATCGGGTTGCCATCAGCGTCAACTTCCGGCTCTTCGGATTTCTTGGCGGTTTTTTCCCCGCCCTCGACAGCAACCGGGGCGACAACGGGTTCTTCACCCTCGCCATCTTCGCCCATCTGGTTGCCGAAAGTCGTCTCAAGGTCGATCACGTCACGCAGCAGAATATCTTCGCTCAGCAGTTCGTCGCGCCAGATGGTGATCGCCTGAAAAGTCAGCGGACTTTCACACAGCCCGGCGATCATCGTGTTGCGCCCGGCCTCGATCCGCTTGGCGATGGCAATCTCACCTTCGCGCGACAACAGTTCGACAGAGCCCATTTCGCGCAGATACATGCGCACCGGATCATCCGTGCGATCAAGCTTTTCCGTGCCCGTTGCGGCAACGGCGACCTCACGGGAATTGGCGGTGGTGGCCACTTCGGTGGAGCCTGATTTCTCCTCCTCCTCGGCTTCCTCATCCTCGATGATATTGATGCCCATTTCGCTGAGCATCGACATCACGTCCTCAATCTGTTCGGAGGAAACCTGATCCGGGGGCAGAACCGTGTTGAGCTGGTCGTAGGTGATGTAGCCCTTTTCCCGCGCCTCCGCGATCATCTTCTTCACGGCGGCCTGGCTCATGTCGAGCGAATGCGGATTCTCTTTTTCTTCGGGTTTGCGGTCGTCGGTATCTTTGGCGGCCATCGGGCACTCCTGACTGCTGTGCTCAGGTGATTCGGGGGTGTGCCCGAATCAACCTGCTGATTCGCTGATTCGCAAGCGGTTTAAGCCGCTTTTGTTACCGGTTCCTGCTAATCGCGCGCGATCGGTTGCGGAAATGACGCGGCGTTGACGCTCAACCGTCCGGTTTCGATTTTGAAAACCGGATTTCATCAAACAGTTTAGAGGCCCGGTTTTTCTCATCTCTTGAAAGGCTTACGCCGTTATCGGCTAGCTCATACTCGGTTTTATCCTCGGTTTCTGAACGCACCGCCCGGTTGCGCGCCTCTGCTGCCTGACTCAAACGCCAGGTGAGCCCCTCATCAACGAGTCCTTCGATGTCTTCCCGCGCGTCCTGCAATTCGCGTTCGATTCCTTTACGGCTTGCGAGCTTGGCCAGTTCCTCTGCCACACAGAGGCTGGCCATTTCCAGATCCCCCGGCGCGCGCACGGTCGGGGCGAGCGCGATGTGGCGGCTCTGAAACAGGTTTTCAAGGGGCGCGGGGCCAATTTCATCCTCAATCGCTTTGCGCAGCCCTGCCCCCGCATCAGCGAAGCGCAACAGCGCCTCCCGCAGCACCCGGTGGTCAGGGCTGGAAAGTTCCAGCGTTTCAAGCGGCGCCTCAAAATCCGCCACCAGCGTCGGATGCAGCAGCAGCGTGGCCAGTATCACGGCCTCCCGCAGCGTATCGCCGCTCTGGGTGCCCGCCGCGAGCGGGGAACCTGTTGTGCCCGGCAGCGGGCCAACCGGCTCCGCCTTCCAGCCACGCCCATTCACGCCACCCTTGCGACCGGGTGCTGTGCGTTGCGGGCGAAACAACTGCCAGCGCAAGTCCTTGATTTCCTGTCCGTAATGCGATCGGATCGAGGGATCCCTGATCCGCTTGATCGCCTCGCGAAGGCTTTTGTCGAGCGCCGCCTTGCGTTCCGGGCTATCGAAATTTTTGCCCTCCGTTTCACGCCGCCACAGCAGCTGTACCATCGGCTGAGCAGCCTCGATCAACCTCTGCATTGCGCCCTTTCCCCTGGCTTTCAGCAGATCGTCGGGGTCCTGCCCTTCGGGCATGAGCGCAAAGCGCAAGCTCTGCCCTGCCTCCAGCAACGGCAGCGCGAGATCAATCAGCCGCATTGCCGCCTGAAACCCGGCGCGGTCCCCGTCCAGCGCGATCACGGGTTCCGGAGCGATCCGCCAAAGGAGTTGCAACTGGTTTTCGGTGATTGCCGTGCCAAGGGGGGCAACGGTGGCCTGAAATCCGGCCTCCGAGAGCGCGATCACATCCATATACCCCTCGGCGACGATCAGCGGCTGGCCCTTGCCGGCTGCCTCCCGCGCGGGGCCATGATTGTAAAGGCTGCGCCCTTTGTCAAAGAGCAGGGTTTCCGGCGAATTCAGATATTTGGCGCGCGCGTTCGCATCCATCGCACGCCCGCCCAGCGCAATCGCCCGCCCGCGTGCGTCGCGGATCGGAAAGATGATGCGGCCGCGAAACCGGTCATAGGCGGCACCGCCATCATCAGGTTTTGCCGCAAGGCCCGCGTCAATGATAAGCTGTTCGGCCACGCCCTTGTCGCGCAGGTGCTGAAACACCCCCTGCCGCTGGTCCGGCGCAAAGCCGATGTCCCAGCGCTGCTGTGCTGCCTCTGAAAGCCCGCGCCGGGCAAGGTAATCGCGCGCCTCGGCAGCACCCTGGGTTTTCAGCTGCAGGCGGTAATACTGTACCGCCGCCTCCATCACCTCGGCCAGTTCACTGCGATGATCGGCCTTTTCCTGTGCCTTGGGGTCACGTGCCGGCACCTGCATCCCGGCCTCACGCGCAAGGATTTCGATCGCCTCCATAAAGCCGACATTTTCGGTTTCACGGACAAAGGAAATCGCATCCCCCTTGGCGTGGCAGCCAAAGCAGTAATAAAATCCTTTGCGGTCATCTACATGAAAAGACGCGGTTTTTTCCTGGTGGAAGGGGCACGGCGCCCACATATCACCTTTGCCCTGATTGGATTTGCGGCTGTCCCACATGACTTTACGCCCGACCACCTGACTGAGCGAGGTTCGGGTGCGCAGTTCATCAAGGAATCCGGGAGGCAGCGACATGTATCAAGTATCGGGGCTCTGCGCGCGCTCTTCAAGCCCTTACGGGCTTTCATCGCGAAATGCGTGGGGGTTTTCCACCCCCACACCCCCGGAGGATATTTTCGGAACAAAAATGGTCAGAGTTTTGTCCGTGCGGCGAGACTGTCCATCGCTTCGGATAGTTCTTGCACAGCCGTATATGCCATAGAGCGAAACACCATGATGTCAAACCGCGTTGCCCCGGTCCGCGTGATTGACGCCATCATATGGCTGAGCAGGCAGCGCGCGGTCTGGCCACGTTTGAAGTGGCCGTCGCGCAGGTCAGTTGTGGTCAGCCGGGCAAGCGCATCGGCAGTACCCTCGCCTTCCAGCGTGATGCGCGCCCAGGCGTCGGATTGGTCCGTGATCGCCGCAATCTGGTTGAGGCCCACGGGTGGTTCCACCCCCGTGAGCATCACCTGTCCGCGCCCGAACCAGAGGAGCGCGGCGTCACCCTTCTGCGATGTTTTGCCCGCGCCGGGATAGGGCAGTGCAAGCTTGTCCTTCAGCAGCTTTGTCACCGCTGATTGTTTGCCATTCATCGGCATGATCGAGGTCATTGGTCCCGGATCAATTTCAGTCAGTGTCAACGCACCGATTGTGACAGGCAGCAGCCCGGAGCAGGGTGTCGTTGCAATCAGATCAGCCACGGGCACGTCCCCCTTCCGCATCAAAGACGACCGGATCCGTCACCCGGCATTTGGTTTCAATATCGCGCAGGTGGTCTTTGAAAACGATAACCTCCCCATGCCGGGCACGGCCGTTCTTCAGAAACCCCATGCCAAGCCATGTGCCTAGCGTCGGGGAGTAGCCCACGGAGGTGACATAGCCCTGCCCGTGCTCACGCTG
>CAYTUW010000213.1:0-3922 GCA_964441435.1 uncultured Rhodobacterales bacterium | reverse complement strand
GGCGCGCATCAATCAGCGCCGCAACCTCAACACCGGCCGCCGCCAGATCCAGCGCCGTGCGGTGGGCATCGTCATTATTGCCGAAGATCGCGACCCTCTGCCCCGGCACAACGCCCCAGCGGTGCAGATAGCTGCGCAGGGCCGAGGCGAGCATCACACCCGGGCGGTCATTGTTGGCAAAGGCAATCGGGCGTTCAAGTGCGCCGCCCGCCAGCAAGGTGCGTTTCGCCACGATCCGCCAGAAACAATCGAGCGGCGCGCCCTCCGGCGGGACCGCCACATGGCGGCTGACCCTTTCCACGGCAGCAAAGGTGCCGTGATCATAAGCCCCGGTCACAGTGGTGCGGTTCATCAGGCGCACATTCGGCATCCCGGCAAGTTCTGCGATCACGCCAGCGGCCCAGACATGGCCGGGCTTGTCGCCGATCTGCTCGGCCTCCGACAGAAGCCGTCCACCAAAGTCTCGGTCTTCCTCACAGAGGATGACATCAGCCCCGGCGCGCGCCGCAAGCAGGGCCGCGATCAGCCCCGCAGGCCCCGATCCGATCACCAGGAGGTCACAATAGGCCCAGGCCTTTTCATTCTTGGCGGCGTCCGTGAGCCCGGACAGCGCACCAAGCCCGGCGGCGCGGCGAATGACCGGCTCATAAAGCCTTTCCCAGAATCCGCGCGGCCACATGAAGGTCTTGTAATAGAACCCTGCGCCCAGAAACGGGTGCAGCAGATCGTTTGCCGCCAGTATGTCAAAGCCCAGCGCGGGCCAGGCATTTTGGCTGCGCACCTGCAAACCGTCGTGGATTTCCTGGGTCGTCGCACGGATGTTCGGCTCCTGCGCCGCCGCTTTTCCAAGCGTTACCAGCGCGTTGGGCTCCTCGCTCCCCGCTGTTAGAACACCGCGCGGACGGTGATATTTGAAGCTGCGGCCAAACAACCGCTGCCCATGCGCCAAAAGGGCGGAGGCGATGGTATCCCCGGCAAACCCGGTAATGCGCTGCCCGTCAAAGCTGAAGGAAACTGGCGCGTCGCGGTTGATATGCCCGTAGCCGGTGATCCTCATGTTGCCTTCTCCGCCAGGGTAACACCATAGATTTCATGGCTGACGGTGTCGCGCTCCACCACCAGCCAGGCCGAACAACCCCCTTCGTGCTGCCACAGATCACGGGTGCGCCCGGCCGGGTTGTCGCGGTTGTGAAGGTAATCATCCCACACCTCAGGCGCCGCATCCGCCGCAGGCCGATTAAGCAGGACCGCATCACCGACATAGTAAAACTCGCGCCGATCGCGTTCACCGCAAAGGGGGCAGGTTATCCGCATCGTTTGCTCCCCCGGGAATTAATGCAGGTTATGCTGTGCACCTGTGCCCTCCTCATCCATCAGGCCATGGCCTGTCCTGAAGCGATCCAGCCGGAACCCCTTGGCCACCTCATGCGGGCGATCCAGTGCTATAAGATGGGCAAAACTGTCGCCTGAGGCAGGACAGGCCTTGAACCCGCCGTAGCACCAGCCGCAGTCGATATAGAGCCCGTCGATATCCGTCTTGTCGATAATGGGCGAACCATCCGGCGTCATATCCATGATCCCACCCCAGGAACGCAGCACGCGGGCTTTGCCGATCATCGGCATCAGCGTCATCCCGGCTTCCATAACATGTTCCACCATCGGCAGGTTTCCGCGTTGCGCATAGGTGGCATAGAAATCGAGGTCGCCGCCAAAGACGAGGCCGCCCTTGTCCGATTGACTGATATAGAAATGCCCCATGCCAAAGCTGACGACATGGTCCATCACGGGCTTCAGCCCCTCGGTGACAAAGGCCTGCAGAACATGGCTTTCGATCGGCAGGCGCATCCCGGCCATCGCCGCAACCTGACCGGAACGCCCCGCCACCACGATACCAACCTTTTTCGCCCGGATTGCGCCACGCGTGGTCTGCACTCCGGTCACGCGGCCATCTTTGATGTCGATGCCTGTAACCTCACAATTCTGAATGATGTCAACGCCGCGGCTGTCCGCAGCACGGGCATAGCCCCAGGCGACCGCATCATGACGGGCTGATCCGCCGCGCCGGTGCAAAAGCCCGCCGTAGATCGGGAAGCGCACATTGTCGAAATCAAGGTAAGGCAGGTAACGACGTACCGCTTCGCGGTCCAGAAGTTCCGCGTCATCGCCCTGGTTGATCATCGCATTGCCACGGCGCGCAAAAGCATCGCGCTGGCCGTCAGAGTGAAACAGGTTGATGATGCCACGCTGGCTCATCATTGCGTTGAAATTGAGGTCCTGCTCCATGCGTTCCCAAAGCTTCAGGGAATGGCTGTAAAACTCCGAATTGCCGGGCAGCAGGTAGTTGGCGCGTACAATCGTTGTGTTGCGCCCGACATTGCCGCCGCCGATATAGCCCTTTTCCAAAACAGCGATGTTGGCCGCACCGTATTTCGCAGCAAGGTGGTAAGCGGTCGACAGACCATGCCCACCGCCGCCAATGATCACGATGTCATAGGCTTTCTTCGGCTCGGGGCTGCGCCAGTGTGGCGTCCAGCCTTTGTTGCCGGTCAAGCCTTGTTTCAGTATTTGCCAGGCCGAAAATCGCATGTGGCGGCACCCTCCGTTTGGCGGCAGTCAAACTGTTGTACACATCTTATTCAAGTCCCGCAGGCGACACAGGCAGGTCGCTTTTGAACCTTTCTGCCCTTATGGCTGGCGCGCGGCGTTTCGGTCTTCGAGCGTAAGAACCGCAGGGGCCACAACGGCCTTGCGATCTGAATCGAAAAACGGCGTCTGACGCGCCTTGCCAGACAACCGTGCGCCGATCGCTCGGCTGAGGATGCGGAAAACGGCGCGTGCCGTGCCGAAGTTGCGCAGCGGCGCCCCCTCCCCCGTTGCATGTTTGGCACCATTACGGCAGATCACCGACCCGATGGCATGGCCCGCATCGGGCAGGCAGGCCACGAGCAGCCCGGCAAAACTCAACCTGTTTTGGTCGAGCGTATTGGCCAGCGGCGTATTGCAACAGGCGGCATACCACCGGAACAGCCCCTTTGGCGACAGGCGAAGGCAGGCGATCTGATCCGCCCCCGTTTCGATCACAATCCGCCAGGCTGAGGTCTGCGCGATATCCGATCCGCCCCGATCATCCAGCAGATCCGCACGACCAAGATGGCGGGCAAAACTCTGACAGTCCAGACAGTGACAGATTGCGCGGGTGCAGCGGCGTGGGGTGATCCCCACAGCGCGCCCGGTCACATGGCCACAGTTGCAGCGCAATGTCAGATCAGCGGACATGTCGTCATCCTCAACCAAAAACCGGGGCCAGATAACCAGCCCCGGTCGAATTGATCAACAGGCAGACAGGATCATCCTGCCTTGGCCCATCTGTCAGAGCCCTTTTGCCCGGTAGCTCGTCGCGACCTTGTCAATCGCTACAAGGTAGGAGGCAACGCGCAAGTCGGTCACATCATCGCGCCCATGCCAGACTTCACGGATGGATTGGTAGGCAGCACGCATCGTGTCGTCCAGTCCGGATCGCACGAGCTCCAGCTCCCCCGCCCCGCGCAGGTATTTCTGCTTGAAATCGGGAGTCATCGACCAAGCGTCGCCAAGGTATTTGTCCAGCCGTTCGAGTTCGTCGACGACAAGCTGATGGCGCGCCTCTTCCTGGCGGCGCTGCATCCGGCCAAAGCGGATATGCGACAGGTTCTTGACCCATTCGAAATAGCTGACCGTCACACCGCCGGCATTGGCGTACATGTCCGGTATGATCACCGTGCCTTTATCGCGCAGCACCTCATCCGCACCTGCTGTGATCGGGCCATTCGCCGCCTCGATGATCAGCGGCGCCTTGATGTTCTTGGCATTGGTCAGGTTGATCACCCCTTCAAGTGCGGCAGGGATCAGGATGTCGCACTCCTCCTCCAGCACCTTCGCGCCA
>CAYTUW010000212.1:0-3956 GCA_964441435.1 uncultured Rhodobacterales bacterium | reverse complement strand
CCCCTGACCTCTTGCATGCCATGCAAGCGCTCTCCCAACTGAGCTAAGGCCCCATGCTAGCGGATCACAATCCGTGCGCCGCTAATTAGGTTGTCCGCGGGGTTAGTTCAAGCGAAAACCCCGGGGACCGATCAACTTTCGTCGTCTTCACTGGGGACGTCGGCAATGTCATCGAGTGAAACATTGTCGTCATCATCATCATCAAGGACATCATCACCCAGGTCGACATCGGAGGTATCATCGTCATCTTCGAGAACGGCATCGGCATCGTCGACAACGTCCTTAGCCTTGGCTTCGGGTTTGTCTGCGACAAGCTGATTGGTTTTTCCATTATCGAGCGCCACTACGTCTCCAGTATAGGGGCTGACAATCGGATCCTTGTTGAGATCATAAAACCGCTTGCCTGTGGTTGGGCAAACGCGTTTGACACCCCATTCTTCCTTGGGCATGGATTTTCCTCTTGCTGACGAGCATCATTTAAGAAAGTCGCGGTGAACTGCCACAAGTACAACAGAAGGTCAAAGGTTTTTCGACTCGTTTTTGCGCTTTGGTTCTGGCAGTTTCTCATGAAACAGTGGCAGTTCAGACAATGATCCTTCCGGGTAACCCCGAAATTTCTATTAATGTAAAACGAAATACGCGTGCCCGCCGTATGACGCTGCGCGTTTCACAGCTTGATGGCCGGGTTACGCTTTCCTTGCCGAAACGCGTGCCGGAGCGCGAAGCGATTGCATTTGCACGTGAAAAGGAAGCGTGGATTCGCGATCAACTGACCCGCCAGCCGGAACGGATTCTGGTTGGGCTGGGGGAACGCCTGCCGATCGAGGGGACGCCCTGCCTTGTGACCGCAGGCCAGGGGGCTTTGCGCCGAGAGAATAACCGACTGCTGGTGCCGGAAGGACGGGCAGCACCGGGCGTGCGTGTCGAAGCGTATCTCAGGCAGATTGCACGGGATCGTATTGTTGCCGCCGTTGATGGATATGCCGAACAAGTGGCGAAGAAAGTCCGGCAGGTTACTCTGCGGGACACGCGATCGCGCTGGGGGTCCTGTTCTCAGGATGGGCGGTTGATGTTTTCTTGGCGGCTGATCCTCGCCCCGCCCCCGGTTTTGGCCTATGTCGCGGCACATGAGGTCGCCCATCTGGTGGAAATGAACCACTCGCCAGCGTTCTGGCGCGTCGTTGAAGGAATATTCCCGGATTGGCGGGTGCAGCGTGACTGGCTGCGAAACCATGGTGCGGCGCTTCACCGCTACCGGTTCCGGCGTTGACGTTGTTGCCGCGTGTGATCACAATGGCGACATGTTAATCCAGACCAGAAGTGGCGAGGCTACGGTTTCCGCGGTTCATGACCAGCTATACCGGATGTTGCGCGGCCAGATCATGCATGGGGAGCTTTCCCCGGGGGAGGCTTTAACGCTTCGGGGGCTGGGCAGGCAGTTCGGTGTATCGATGACCCCGGTCAGGGAGGCGTTGCGCAGGTTGGCTGCCGAAGGTGCCCTGACTTTGTCAGCCTCAGGGCGGGTTTCAACGCCGCAACTCAGCAACGAACGTATTGAAGAACTCGCAGCACTTCGGGCATTGCTGGAACCGGAGCTTGCCTCTCGTGCGCTGCCGCGCGCGCATATGGCGCTGATCGAACGATTGCAGACCATTAACGGCACAATTGCAGAGGCTGTCGCCAAAAAGGATGCAGTGGCCTATATCCGCACCAACCTGGAATTTCACCGCACGTTATATTTGCGCGCCCAGGCGCCTGCGATGCTGGCTATGGCGGAAACTGTCTGGCTTCAGCTTGGTCCAACGATGCGGGCTTTATACGGGCGGCTACGGCGCACCGATCCGCCTGCCAATCATCGGCTTATCATTGCGGCGCTTAAGGCCGGGGATGAACCGGGTCTGCGCCTTGCGGTGCGCACCGATGTCACACAGGGGCTGAAGCTGCTGGCAGGGTGACGAATCGCAACTATTGGTCTAACTCCGTATAATTGATGCGAAACTCAGGGGAATTAGACTAATGAACTTCAAGCCAAAATTCTGTGCCGCCTTGGTAGGTGTTTCAATGGTTCTCGCCGGATGTGCTGACAGAAGCGGAGAAATTGCTGCAACCTATGTTTCCCCATTGGCATACCAGCATTATTCGTGCCGTCAGTTGGGAGAAGAGGCGCGAAGAGTGAGTGCACGGGCTACGCAGGTGGCGGGCGTTCAGGACAAAAATGCTCAGAACGATGCAGTAGCAACCGGGGTGAGCCTCGTACTATTTTGGCCGGCGTTGTTTTTCATCGATGGAAATAAGGAAAATGCAGCCGAGTTGGCGCGTTTGAAGGGCGAGATGGACGCGATTGAACAAATGAGCATCCGTAAAAATTGCGGGATTCAGTTTAGTAGGGAAACGTCAGCGGAGTAGTGGCTGACCGGTGGTGCGCGATATGCCCACCGGCCGCCTTTTTTGTCACGCGTGAATCGGGCCGTCACCGCAGGCAAGTGCTGCCTCACGTACGGCCTCTGAGCACGTCGGATGCGCATGGCAGGTCAGGGCGAGGTCCTCGGCTGAGGCACCAAACTCCATTGCCACGCAGATTTCATGGATCATCTCACCCGCGCCGGGGCCAAGGATGTGGCCGCCAAGGATCCGGTCGGTTTCCGCATCGACAATCAGCTTCACAAACCCGTCGCCTGCAAACATCGCCTTGGCGCGCCCATTGCCCATGAAGGAGAATTTGCCGACCTTATAAGCGCGACCTTCGTCTTTTAGCTGTTCCTCGGTCTTGCCGACTGTGGCGAGTTCGGGCGCGGTATAGACGACGCCGGGGATGACGCCATAGTTCACGTGGCCATGTTTGCCAGCGATGACCTCAGCAACGGCCATGCCTTCATCTTCGGCTTTATGGGCGAGCATTGGCCCCTCTATCACGTCACCGATGGCGTAGATGCCGGGGATATTGGTGGCCCAATGTGCGTCCGTGGCGATCTGGCCGCGCTCCGTCATCTTGACGCCGAGCGCGTCGAGACCGAGCCCATCGACATAAGGCCTGCGTCCCGTTGCGACCAGGACGACATCAGCTTCGGCCATATCTTCCTTGTCGTTTTTCTTGAGCTTGTAGTGCACTTTTGCTTTGGTTTTCAGCTTTTCAACCGATTGCACGGCGGCCCCAAGGACAAGGTTAAGGCCTTGTTTTTTCATCGTTCTGGCAAAGGTCTTGGCGACCTCAAGGTCGATACCCGGTGTGACCTGATCGAGATATTCAATCACCGTCACCTCAGAGCCGAGCCGCTGATAGACCGACCCAAGCTCCAACCCGATCACACCTGCGCCGATGACGACGAGCTTCTTCGGCACTTTTGACAGTTCCAGCGCGCCGGTAGAGGTCACAACGATTTTCTCGTCGACTTCAACACCGGGGAGGGAGGACGCCTCTGACCCTGAGGCGATCACGATATTCCTGGCCTCATGGACCTCGTCACCGACCTTGACCTTGCCCGCTTCAGGGATTGATCCCCATCCTTTCAACCAGTCTATCTTGTTCTTTTTGAACAGAAATTCGATGCCTTTGGTGTTCTGCCCGATGACATCGTCCTTATAGGCGAGCATTTGCTTCCAATCGACCGACGGGGATTTTCCCATGAGGCCCATTTTGGTGAAATTATGCTCCGCTTCATGCAGGCTGTGAGAGGCGTGAAGCAGCGCCTTGGACGGGATGCAGCCAACATTGAGGCAGGTGCCGCCAAGCGCCTCCCGCCCTTCGACACAGGCCGTTTTGAGGCCAAGCTGCGCGCAGCGGATGGCGGAGACATAGCCGCCCGGGCCGCCACCGATGATGATTACGTCATATTGTGCCATTTCAAACTCCAACAGAAAGGACCGTGCCCGCCCGAGGTGGGGGTGTGAAACGCACCCGCCTGGGGGGCGGGCGGGTGCGGTCCGGGCCGCTGGCGCGACCCGGACAAAGGGTTTAC
>CAYTUW010000211.1:0-4062 GCA_964441435.1 uncultured Rhodobacterales bacterium | reverse complement strand
GTGACAAGGCTTTTTGCGTCGCCCAGATTGTTCGATATCGTGACGATCCCGAGCGCGTTGAGAAAGCGGAACGCCGCTGCCTGGCCGCCTTTGAGGTCCAGCGCAATCACCGTGCCGCCGCCCTGCATCTGCGCCGTATTCAGCGCATGTTGCGGATGGCTTTCAAGACCGGGGTAGATAACCTGCGCCAGCTTTTCATGGTCTTGAAGCGCTGCGGCGATTTTCGCGGCCCCTGCGGCCTGTGCCCGCACGCGCAGATCAAGGGTTTCGAGCCCCTTCAGCATCACCCAGGCGTTGAACGGGCTGAGCGCGCCGCCAGTATGTTTGAGGTAGGGTTCGGCAATGCCGCGCACAAAGTCCTGGCTGCCGCAGATCACCCCGCCAAGGCAACGGCCCTGCCCGTCGATATGTTTGGTGGCGGAATAGATCACCACATCCGCCCCAAGGTCGAGCGACCGTTGCAACACCGGCGTGGCAAAAACATTGTCAACGATGACCGTTGCACCAACCGCATGGGCGAGGTCAGAAACAGACCTGATATCAATCACTTCCAGCGTAGGGTTCGACATGCTTTCAAAAAAGACGAGCTTTGTATCGGGCCGGATCGCCGCCTTCCACTGGTCAAGGTCAGTGCCATCGACAAAATCGACCTCTACGCCGTAGCGCGACAGGATATCCTCAAGGATATAAAGGATCGAACCAAATAGTGCCCGCGCCGAAACAACGTGATCGCCCGCCTTCAGGCTGCCGGTCAGAACCGCATTGACCGCTGCCATGCCGGATGCGGTGGCAAAGGCGTCTTCGGCCCCTTCAAGGGCGGCGATCCGTTCTTCGAACATGCGTACGGTCGGGTTGCCGTAGCGGGCGTAGATATATTCGTCTTCGCCAGCTTCGATGAACCGTGCCTCCGCCGCTTCGGCACTGTCATAGGCAAACCCCTGAGTCAGGAAAATCGCCTCTGACAATTCGCCAAACTGGCTGCGTTTGGTGCCCGCATGCACCAGTTTCGTCCGGTCATTCCATTGCTTTGTCATCTGCGACCTCCTCGCACAAAAAAACCCTCGACCGTTTCAGAGCGTCGAGGGTCCTTCCCTGACCTCTTTAGCAGATTGTTTAACGTGGCCTGCAATCCGGTAACAAATCGCCACAGCGCATGGGATACGCCCAGTTCCCCGCAAGGTCAAGATGTTACGGCGCGGTTACACAGGGGTCATGTGCCTGTTGCGCCGCTTTACGAGGATCAGGCCAAAGCACATGGAACAGGCACATGGCGCTGATTGGGGTAAATGCGGTTGGACAGCGTCCTGAACTGCGGGATCGGCAGGCGGATCTGGGTCAGGCGGTTCTGCGCACAGAAGGGCCGATCGTTATTATGATCCACGGCCTTAAACATGCCCCCGGTTCTGCAACTGACGATCCGCATCGTGGCTTATTCGCGCTGACACCGGACCGCGAGTCTCCGCGCATCGTGAGTTGGCCGCGCAAGCTTGGCATCACCCAACAGGGGGAGGCGCTGGCCATCGGCTTCGGCTGGGCTGCCGGGCGCAATCTGTGGCAAGCCTATGATGAAGCGCGATACGCCGGGGTGGCGATGGCTGCGCTGGTGCGTCGATTGAAGACACATGCGCCGGGGCGTCCCATTCAGGTGATTGCCCATAGCCTCGGCGCGCGGGTGCTGTTTCTGGCCCTGCCGCATCTTCGGTCCGGCGATCTTTCGCGGGTGTTGCTGCTTTCCGCAGCGGAGCTTGGCCCGGTCGCGCAGCGCCAGATTGCCTGCCCGGCGGGGCGCGAGGCAGAATTTATCAATGTCACAAGCCGATCCAACCGCCTGTTCGACCTTCTGTTTGCGCGGGCGATTGCGCCCTTTGACCCGACCGCAAAGGCGCTTGGCACGGGTCTGCCCGATGCGCAAACGAACTGGCTTGACCTGCCGATTGATAATGCCCGGACACGGCAGGTTCTGAGGCAGCTTGGGCTGCCAATCCGCCCGCCGAGGCATCGCATCTGTCATTGGTCAAGCTACCTGACGCCGGGGCTGTTTCCGTTTTATCGCCGCCTGCTTCGGGACCCTGAGAACTGCCCTTTTGCGCGGCTCTATGCCGGGCTTGCCATGTCAACAGGGGCACAGAAATCACAGACAGTTGAACATCATCCCAAAAACTGCCCTTGTTGAGCGCGACAAAACCATCATCTTGATGGTCCGCAACAAGGAATGTTCAGATGACCAAACCGATTGACCTTTATTACTGGCCAACACCAAATGGCTGGAAAATCTCCATCGCGCTCGAAGAAATGGGCCTGCCTTATGAGGTTAAACTCGTGAATATCGGGGCGGGGGATCAGTTTGATCCCGGTTTTCTGAAAATCGCCCCCAACAACCGGATGCCTGCGATCGTTGATCCCGAAGGGCCGGATGGGGCACCGATCTCGATCTTTGAAAGTGGCGCGATCCTGCAATATCTGGCGCGCAAAACCGGGCAGTTCGGGGGCGACACGGAACGCAACCGGGTTGCTGTTGAACAATGGCTGATGTGGCAGATGGGCGGGGTTGGCCCGATGGCGGGCCAGGCGCACCACTTCCTGAAATACGCGCCGGAGATGGACCCGCCCAATGACCTGCCCTATGCCAAGGAACGCTACCGGAACGAGGTGTCGCGGCTCTATCGCGTGCTCGATACGCAGCTTCAGGACAATGAATATGTCGCCGGGGATTTCTATTCGATTGCCGATATGGCGATCTGGTCCTGGGCATCGCTCTGGGAAGGACAGGAACAGGAGATCGACGACAAGCCGAACCTCGCGCGGTGGCTGGACACGGTGGGCGCGCGCCCGGCAGTCAAAGCGGGACGGGCCCTGGCCGAAGAAAACCGATCCAACCTGCAGCGGGATAAAAAGGCCCAGGAGCTGTTGTTCAAGCAGAAAGGGTGAGCAAGCTTCCCGGAAACGGTCCGGGGGATTGTTTCGCTTGCCAACGCGCGGAGCGCCGAAGGGGGCTGTCTGCCCCCTCTTGGCTGCGCCAATTCACCCCCGAGGATATTTTTGGACGAATGAAGGGGCGCGTTAACTTTTGTTAACGCGTCAGCCTTCGCTGTCTTCCTCGGTGCTGTGTTTGCTGAACAGCGATCCCTGCAGCATGAAAAAGACAAACAATGCCCCGGTCAGCACGAAAGTCTTGAAGTTGACCCAGGCGGCTTCGGACATCAGGCGCCAGACCAGTTCATTGGCCACCGCCAGTGCAGCAAAGAACAGCGCCATACGCCGGGTCAGGATCATCCAGCCTTCGCGCGTCATCGGCAAGGCGCCTTCGAGCACCGCTTCGAGGTAGCTTTGCCCGCGCAGAAGCCCAAACCCCAGGACGCTTGCAAACATAAGGTAGAGGATCGTCGGTTTCATCTTGATAAACCGTTCGTCGTTCAGCCAGACCGTCATCCCGCCGAAGATCACCACCAGAACCAGCGTCACGATCTGCATCTTTGACAGCTTGCCCGTCAGGCGCCACAGGATCAGCGTGGTCAGAACCAGGAGCGGGATAAATCCCGCCGTGACCAGGACGAAGCCGGAATATTCCGTGCCGCCAATGACATAGCTTTGATCCTTCAGTCGCGTATAGGCGATGAAAAAGGCGGCAATCGGCCCAAGTTCCAATGCGATTTTCAGCCAGGGGTTCACGGATCTTTCGGCCAATTCAGCCTCCTATTTCGACGACGACAGCACCTGCCGCGATCATCGCCATCAGGGCAATGCGGCGCGGGCCGACGGTTTCTTTCAGGAACACAACCCCGATTGCAGCGGCGAATACCACACTTGTTTCGCGCAAAACAGCCGCTTCGCCCACCTTGTCGAGCCGGGTGGCAAGCATGATTGCGCCGAAGCTCGCAAACGCCACCAAAGCGCCAATGAATCCGCGTTGAAACAGGGGGGCAAGGGGCGCAGGGTGGGGCATATTGCGCCAGCGCCGCGCCGCGATCAGCGGCATGACCAGCCCGTCGATCATGAAGAACCACGCAAGGAAGGTGAACGGGTCCGCCGTGGCGCGGATGCCGTAGGCGTCATAGGTCGTGT
>CAYTUW010000210.1:0-4065 GCA_964441435.1 uncultured Rhodobacterales bacterium | reverse complement strand
CATAAGGTCGCCGTGATGAAGGATGGTGATATCGTCGAAAGCGGCGACAGCGATGCGGTGTTTGAGGCGCCCCAAACCGAATACACAAAGGCGCTGATGGCGGCGGCTTTCGATCTGAAGGTGGCGGGGCAGGCCGCGATCTAAACCGCGATGGAGTGGCGCGCCCCGGCACCGTCATAGGCATCAAGCGCCTGTGCAATCATCCGGGTCAGCGGGCGTGCATGTTCCGGAATGGAAAGCCCGGTGTCGTCAAGGTGCAACAGCGGATCAAACCGTGCGGCGACCTCTGCCAGCAAGCGCATGACCCGGGACTGATCCACCGGCATTTCCTGAGCAAGCCGCGCCAGGTCGATGCGGAAATCACACATCAGCATCTCAATCATCCGTGCGTGCAGGCGATCCTCATCGGTAAAGACATGGCCGCGGCTGGTGGAATAGCGCGCCTCCCGGATGGCCTGAGTATGGGCTGCTGTGGCCGGCGCGTTCTGGCTGTAGCCCTGCGGAAACCGGGAAATGGAGGAGGCGCCGACGCCGATCAACACCTCTGCCTGATCATCGGTGTAGCCCTGAAAATTCCGCCGGAGGCGGCCAGCCTTCTGCGCCTCTGCTAGCCCGTCACCTGCGCGGGCAAAATGATCAATACCGACCCCAGCATACCCCGCGCGGTTGAACAGATCGCGGGCCCTTTCAAACAGGCGCAGCCGGGTCTCTGCATCCGGCAGCGCATCTTCGGGGATCATCTTTTGCCGTTTGGCCATCCATGGCACATGTGCATAGCCGTAAAGCGCTATCCGATCCGGCGAAAGCGTTATCAGCTGTTTAACTGATTGGGCGATACGTTCCTCTGTCTGATGTGGCAGACCATAAAGGAGATCGGTGTTCAGGCTGTTTACGCCCGCAGCACGGATCATTTCTGCTGCGCGGGCTGTCACCGCATAGCTTTGTTCGCGGCCGATGGTTTTCTGAATGTCGGGGTCGAAATCCTGCACGCCGATTGAGGCGCGGTTCATCCCCGCGTCGGCCAGAATCTGCAGCCGGGCGCGGTCGATTTCGTTCGGGTCAATCTCGACCGAAAACTCTGCCCCATGCCCCAGCGGGGCGACGTCAAATATCGCGCGGGCAAGGGTTTCCATCATATCTGGTGCCAGCAATGTCGGCGTTCCGCCGCCCCAGTGCAAACGGGACAAGGTCACGCCTTTGGGCAGATCCCCGGCCAGCAGCGAGAGTTCCTGCAACAGCGTTTCAAGATAAGCACGCACCGGATCAAGCGTCTGTGTGCCTTGCGTCCGGCAGGCACAGAACCAGCACAGCCGCCGACAAAACGGCACGTGGATATAGAGCGAAACTTGTGATCCCTCTGGCCGTTGACGAATCCAGCTGCGATGATGTGCCGCCCTGATGTCAGCGGTAAAATGCGGTGCGGTCGGGTAGCTCGTGTAACGCGGTGCGCGTGCCTCAAACAGCCCGTAGCGGGAAAGATAGGGTTCATTGGTCATAGGGGTTTCTAACCAGGCTCATGCGCCCTGGTTTTGACGCAGATCAAGCGCGGGCCGCGCGATTGGTCGCAGGGTGAAAGCCAGGCTCGCAAATTGACATTTTCTTCCCCTTCACCACTTATGGGGTAAGGGTCACAGCCCATCACACGCGACGCAAGCCCAAGCGGGAGCCAGCCTGGAAATGAATGTCATCGACCTCAAAGGCCATCCACGCGATTGCAGTTCCTGCCCGATTCGGCACCGGGCGGTCTGTTCGCGCTGTGATGACGATGAGCTCAGCGAACTGAACAACATTAAATACTACCGCACGTTTGAGGCCGGACAGCCGATTGCCTTTACAGGCGACCGGATGGAATTTGTCGCCTCGGTAGTTGCGGGCGTCGCCAGCCTGACCCAGACGATGGAAGACGGGCGCACCCAGATGGTTGGCCTGCTGTTGCCGTCGGATTTCGTCGGCCGGCCGGGGCGGGAGTTCGCCCCCTATGATGTCACGGCCACCACAGAGGTTGTGATGTGCTGCTTTCGCAAGAAACCATTCGAAGCGATGCTGGTCAGAACGCCACATATTTCCGAACGTCTGCTGGAAATGACGCTGGATGAACTGGATTCCGCACGAGAATGGATGCTACTTCTGGGGCGCAAGACTGCGCGGGAAAAGATTGCAAGCCTGCTATCCATCATCGCCCGCCGTCAGGAAGAGGGGCCGCTGGAACTGTTGGGCGAATCGCGTGACTTCGACCTGCCGCTGACGCGCGAAGCGATGGCAAACTACCTGGGTCTGACGCTGGAAACCGTAAGCCGCCAGATTTCAAACCTGAAGCGCGAAGGCATCATCGAATTGCGCAGCAAACGATCCTTCCACGTTCCCGATGCACGGAAACTTCTGGACGAAACCGGCGACGATCAGATCGCCGTTTGACGCCTGCGCAGTTTAATGGGCCATGAAAACCGGTGTGGTCATGTGTTCCAGCATGTCCCGCGTTGCCCCGCCAAGGATCGATTCGCGGAACCGGGAATGCCCATAGGCCCCCATGACCAGCAGGTCGGCATTTACATCCGCCAGATGACGCAGCATGACATCGGAAACCCGCGGCAGGGGCTTGGCCAGAACGGATATTCCCGCATTCACCCCGTGACGGGCGAGCATCGTGCTGAGCATGCCGCCGGGATCGGAACGATCCGGGCTGTGGGTTGGCGGATCAATGATGGCGATATCCACGCGCTTTGCGGCTTTGAGTAGCGGCAGCGCGGCCCGGATGGCGGTCAGGGCCTCCGGGCTTTCGTTCCAGCCAATGACCACAGTGTCGAAATCCCGAACCGTCTCGTCATCAGGGCAGACAATGATCGGAACCTGCCCGTCAAACAACGCGGCCTCTGTCACCACTTCGAAATCGACGCTGCGCCCCTCGCCGTAGGGTTGGGGCAGCACCACAAGATCGGCAAACCGGGCGCGGCTGGCGACAAATTTATTGAGCAGAGGCAGATGAATTGCATGCGCGTCACAGGACCAAAGCACGGTTTCACCGGCAAGGCGCTGTTCCACCGCCGTGGTCAATTCCACGCTGAGTCGTTCTGCCTCCTGTCGTGCGTCCTGTTGGATCAGTGCATTGGCTCCGGCATAGAGATGCGCGGTTGGCGTCCGGTCCACACCGATACACAGAACATCAAGATGTGCCTCCGCCTTCTGTGCGGTGGTCAGTGCCGCATCAAGCCCTGACCAGGTCACATTCGGGTCGGTGACGATTGTCTGAACGGATTTGTAACTCATCGGATTTGTCCTGGCTGAAATGTCACCTTTCAGCATAGGGCCGATTTGTTTGCCGCGATTTGATCCAGGTCAAAGCTGTCCTGCGGGAATTCATCCAGTTACATCCTGACAGGTATCGCCGGGTCACGGGCCGGCGCATGAAGGAGCGCAAACATGTGGGATTATCTGAAGCTTGCCGTGCTGGCGGTGATCACCTTATTGGCGGCAATCGCGGCGAATTACGCGCGCGATATCGCCTATCAGGTGCATGCCGTGATCATCATGCTGACCGCCGGTGGCGTGTTTCTCTGGACCCTGCGGCACACGGATGAACCGCGTGGCCCCAGACCAACCGGCTATCTTGACGGTGTGGTGCGCGCTGGGGCGATTGCAACGGCCTTTTGGGGCGTCGTCGGTTTCCTTGCCGGGACATTTATCGCCTTTCAGCTTGCCTTTCCACAGCTCAATTTCGAATTCCTCGACGGGATCGGCAACTTTGGCCGGTTGCGCCCGTTGCACACCTCTGCGGTGATTTTCGCCTTTGGC
The DNA here is from genome assembly GCA_964441435.1 of uncultured Rhodobacterales bacterium. GTDB lineage: Bacteria > Pseudomonadota > Alphaproteobacteria > Rhodobacterales > Rhodobacteraceae > CAYTUW01. Next base: position 276 of record CAYTUW010000210.1, on the reverse strand, counting down.
GGCAACGCGCTGATCTGTACATCGCTCTATGTGGTGCAACGCACCTGCGCGACCCGACTCTGGGGCGGGAACCTCGCCTGGTTTGTGTTCTGGGGTTACAACCTTTTTATCGTGCTCGCGGCGACCGGCTACCTGCTGGGTCAGACCCAATCCAAAGAATATGCCGAACCTGAATGGTATGTCGATATCTGGCTGACCGTGGTTTGGGTTGCCTACCTTGCCGTTTACCTGGGAACGATCATGAAGCGGAAAGAGCCGCATATCTACGTTGCCAAC
>CAYTUW010000209.1:0-4141 GCA_964441435.1 uncultured Rhodobacterales bacterium | reverse complement strand
CTCTGCGAGCCGCGGCTTCACGGGCACTCCACTGACTGTTGTAAACTCAGCAGCCCGTGTCCAGGGGGTGAAATCTGTGTTGGGCATCTGGCGTTGTTCCGGTTCGCCCATGACCGTGGCCAGCGCGACAAAGGCCTGCACAGCAGTGCCTTCGAAATCGGTTTTCGGGGAGTAGTAAATCACCCGGTCGCCTGGGGAAACCTTGCGGACAGCGGATTCCCTGCCATGTGAAAATGCAACAAAACCAGCGCCTTCCGCCGCTTTCGCCTGTTTCAGATGGGCCACGCCGATCCATTATTTCCGGGCCATCAGGGCCGCCCGTCTTGTTTTGCGGCCCCCCTACCAAACTGTCGACCCATAGAAAAAAGGTATTTTGTCGCCCCTTGACCGGGCCGACACGTCATATTGCTGAAATTATTCAGCTTTTTCTTCTTCTGCGGGTGCCTCTTCTGCTGCTGCTTCCTCGACAGGTTCCTCTGCAGGGGTCTCTTCTGCAGGGGCTTCCTCCTCAGCCGGAGCAGCGGCTTTTTCAGCCTTTTCGGCGGCGCGTTCCTTGGCTTTTTCGCCCGGCTCACCCTTTTGCGGGTTGCTGCGCTCTTTCTTGTCCAGAACGCCAGCCGCTTCGAGCATGCGGGAAATCCGATCGGTCGGCTGTGCGCCCTGACCCAGCCAGTACTGCACGCGTTCCATGTTCATTTTTACACGCTCTTCGCTGTCTTTGGGCAAGAGCGGATTGTAAGTGCCGAGCTTTTCGATAAAGCGGCCGTCACGTGGCATACGGCTGTCTGCCGCCACAATCCGGTAAAACGGGCGTTTCTTGGAACCGCCACGGGCGAGACGAATTTTCATAGCCATTTGTATTTCTCCTAGGTCTAGCTATTGAACAGGCAAGCGCCTGGTATTCCTTGTGTTTCTTGTGGTGTTGGATGACTTCCTGAATGATGAAATTCAGGAATTTCTTGGCGAATTCCGGGTCGAGGTCGGCCCGCTTTGCAAGATCTTCGAGCCGGGTGATCTGCGCAGCTTCGCGCGTGGGATCAGACGGCGGCAGGTCGTGTTGGGCCTTCAGTGCGCCAACGGCCTGCGTGTGTTTGAACCGCTCCCCCAATGTGTAGATCAGGATCGCATCGAGCCGGTCGATCGACTCCCGGTGCTCTTTCAGCAGCTCTGCGGCCTTGGTGATAGGGTCGGTCATTGGGGCCTCTCCGGATTTGGGTGGCGATAAATCGTGCAGCCATCAACGGTGCCATCGGGGTAAGCGCCAAGGCGTTCAGCAAGCGTGACGGAGCGCGTGTTTTTCGGCGCGATATAGCTGACAAGCGAGGGCAGGTTCAGGGTGTTGAACGCATGGTTACGTGCGGCAATCGCAGCCTCCCGGGCATAGCCCTGGCCCTCCGCAGCGGCGCGGAACAGGAAACCCAGCTCAACCTCCTGATCGCCGGGTTCCAGTCCCAGAATCACAAAGCCAAGCGTCTCACCGCCCCCTGTGACGGTCCAGCCACCATGGCCATGAAGCTGCCAGCAGGACGACAGCTGAATGAAATCGAACCAGGCGTCTTCGCGGTTCATCGGTCCGCCGATATATGCACCGCGTGGCCCGCAGACAATTTCGGCATAGGTGTCGAAATCCGCAACTTGCGGCGCGCGCAGGGTCAGGCGCCTGGTCGTCAGGACCGGCACCAGGGCCTGAAAACGCGCGGCCTGTTCGGCGGGAATGCCGACCGGGGGTGTTTCATGGCGCGCCGTCATTGGATCACCTCCGGCGCCGGGTGGCGGTAGACGTAGAAGGGGCCATGACCACGGTCCCGTTCTTCTTCCAGCGTTGCGCCAAGCCGTTCGGCCAGCGCGATGGAGCGGCGGTTTTCCGCAACGATGAAGCTTGCAAGGCGGGTAAGGCCAAATGCTTGGGCGCAAAAATCGCGCGCTGCAAAGACCGCCTCATAGGCGTAACCTTTGCCTTCAAAGTCCCCAAGAAGCATCCAGCCGAGTTCCGGCTCATCGTAATAGAAAGGTTGAATAATGCCGGTCCAGCCGACAATCGCGCCGGTATCCCGGGATTCGATTGTCCAGCTTCCATAGCCCCGCAACTGCCAGATCGCCGTGTCGCTGGCAAAATCAACCCATGCGCCGCGCCGATCCTTTGGCCCGCCCATATATTGCGCACGTTCCGTGGCAAAAAACGCGGCATAACTGTCAAAATCCGACATCAGGATTGGCCGCAGTCGCAGGCGTTCGGTTGTGACCTCAGGAATGTTCACCCTGGTCAGGACCGCGCCCCCGGTGCCGGGTGGCGGTAGACATGCAGCAGGTCGTCACCCGGATAGGCCGCCTTGCCGTCACGCGTGCAGCCAAGCCGTTCCGCCAGCCTGGCGGAGGCGCTGTTTGCCGGATCAACGTAGCTGACAGCCGTGTCCCACCCCAGCACGTCATAAGCATAAGACCGGGTTGCGGCGGCGGCTTCATAGGCGTAGCCCTGTCCCTCAAACCCGTCAAAGATTGACCATCCGAGTTCCTTTTCCGGCCAGCCTGCCGGATACCACGGACCGATCACGCCAACCGGGGTGTCATCGGTTCTGAGCGTTGGCACGAAGGACCCAAAGCCGTGGATCTGCCATTGCCCCAGATGGATCGCTAAGATGCGCCAAGCGCGCCCTTCGGTTCCGTCACCGCCGACAAAATCCGCGCGTTCCGACATAAAAAAGGCACGGAATGCCTCCCAGTCATCGGGCACGGGTTGGCGCAGGATTAGGCGCTCGGTTTCAAGGGTGACGGTCATGGTTGTTTAGCCAAGGCAGCCCTGCAGCGTGTAAGTCACGCGCATGGTGTCAACATTGGTTTCATGGCGGGTCACAGCCTCACACTGGGCGCGTTGGGCGATTTCAAGTTCGGCCAGCACCGCAGTGCGAAAAAGCTGCGGATTGGCGGCGGAGGGCAGGATCAGCGCCTCTGCCTGATTGCCGTCGATGGTGATCTCTACCGGTGTGCCTTCGAGCATGGTTTGGTAGCGGTCGACGCTGCTGGGTGCAGGGGCGCAGGCGGTCAGTGCCGCACAGGAAAGGATGAGTGTCGTCATACGCATTGTCGTCATCTCCTATTTCTTCATTCCATAACCGGACTGGCAAAGCGGCAACGCATCACCCCATGATCCGCGAAGCCCGCCACCCGTTTGTGCCAACGGCGCGGTCATAAGCCCAACTCATCGGGCGATGCGCCTTCAAGGACGGGCCGGGTGAAGCTGCGCTTGTAGCTGAGGATGCATTTCGTCCGTTGTGCATGGGCATAGGCGCGCTGGCAGTCTGGGTCCTTGGCCATGCGGTTGCGATAATCTTCATAGTCTGCAAGCGACGGGAAAGAAAAAGCCGCATAGGCAATATTGTTTGGCCCCTCATGAGGCAGCCAATAGCCGTGATGCGTCCCGCCCATCCGGTCGACAAGGTGTATCCAGGCCTTCGCATAGGTTTCAAACGCGTCAAGCTGATCCGGGTCGATTACATATTCCAGCGTGCAGGTGATCATTTTTTCTTGCCAAATCCGGACAGCCCGGGCGGAAGGGCTCCGCCACCAAGGCCGGGCAAGCCACCAGGCAGCCCGCCGCCCATCTGCTTTGCTGCGGCTTCAAGCGCTTTGGGGTCCATATTGCCCGGATCCATCCCCGGGGGCATGCCACCACCTTTGCCGAACATGCCCTTCATCGCCTGTTTCAGCATGCCGCCTTTGCCCATTTTGCCCATCTTCTTCATCATGTCGGACATCTGGCGCTGCATTTTCAAAAGCTTGTTGAGGTCCGAAACCTCCATCCCGGCGCCCTTGGCAATACGTTTCTTGCGGCTGGCCTGCAAAAGTTGCGGGTTGGCGCGTTCGCGTTTGGTCATCGACTGGATCAGGGCGATCTGACGTTTCAGAACCGTGTCATCCATTCCGGCGGCTTCGGCTTGTGCCGCCATCTTCTTCATGCCCGGCATCATGCCCATAATGCCTTCCATGCCGCCCATCTTCAGCATCTGTTCCAGTTGCATGCGAAGGTCGTTCATATTGAACTGACCCTTCTGGAAGCGCTTCATCATGCGCTCGGCCTGTTCGGCCTCGATGGTTTCCTGCGCCTTTTCAACGAGGCTGACGATATCCCCCATGCCAAGGATCC
>CAYTUW010000208.1:0-4182 GCA_964441435.1 uncultured Rhodobacterales bacterium | reverse complement strand
AACATGGACGCCTGGAACGACCTTCCTGATGATCTGAAACAGGCGGTCAGCTTTGCTGCCGAGAGCCTCTACAATCCGGTGTGGACGGAATACACGACCAAACACGCAAGCTCGCTCGCCAAACTTGTGGCGGATGAAGGCGTGCAGGTCAAAATGCTGCCTGCCGATGTGATCGAAGCCATGGGTGCTGCCGCCAAAGAGGTGATTGCGGAGTTGCGTGAGGATGAGGATGAGCTTACCCGCCGCATCGCTGAAAGCTTCGTCGCTTATCGTGACAGCGTCGGTGGTTACATGACATATGCGGACAACGGGCAGATGAACGCGCGGGCGGGCGTTCTTGGCTACTAAATCAATGCGCCCCGGCCTATAATGGGCCGGGGCAGCGGGCCGGGGCAGATGAGCCGAACAATCGAAATTCTTGACAGCATCGCAGCGATGACCGGTCGGGCGGTGCGCTGGCTGGCGCTTGGGATGCTGCTGTTGCAATTCCTGATTGTCGTCGGGCGTTATGTCTTTGGGCTGAACTCCATCGCGTTGCAGGAGGGGGTGCTATACCTTCATGCGGCGCTGTTCATGCTGGGCGCGGGCTATACGCTGCTGGTGGATGGCCATGTGCGGGTTGATGTCTTTTACGCCCGGCTTGGCCTGCCCGCCAAACGCTGGATCGACCTTTTTGGCCATATCTGCCTGCTGATCCCGTCGATGGCGGTGCTTTGGTATTGGAGCTGGCCCGCGGTCAGGAACAGCTGGGCCATCTTCGAAGGGCCGCTGTCGGTCGGGGGGCTGAAGGCGGTGTTCCTGCTCAAAAGCCTGATCCCTGCCTTTTGCCTGCTGCTGATCCTGCAATCCGTATCACAAATCCTGAAACTGCTGTTAAGGCGCCTGCCGTGAGCGAACACCTCGATCTCATCATGTTTGCCGCGCTGATGGCGATGATCCTTCTGGGATTTCCGGTCGCCTTTTCCATTGCCGGCACAGCCGTCGGGTTTGCTGTCCTTGGCTGGGCCACGGGGGAGATGGATATTTCGCTGCTTGGGGCGCTCAGCCAGCGGGTGTTTGGTATTCTGACCAATCCGGTGCTGATCGCCATCCCGCTGTTTGTGCTGATGGGCGCGATCCTGGAAAAAAGCCGCATTGCAGAGGACCTGCTGGAAACCATGGGCCGGGCATTTGGCACGTTGCGCGGCGGGCTTGGCCTGTCGGTGATCCTTGTGGGGGCGCTGCTTGCGGCCTCCACCGGGATTGTTGGGGCCACCGTGGTGGCAATGGGGTTGATTGCCCTCCCGACAATGCTGCGCGCCGGATACAGGCCGGAACTGGCGGCGGGGCTGGTCTGCACGGCGGGGACGCTGGGCCAGATCATTCCGCCCTCAACCCTGCTGATCATACTGTCGGACGTGATGTCCAACGCCTTTCAGCAGGCACAATACGAACAGGGGCTGTTCACCATCGAAACCATTTCGGTTGGTCAGATCTTTGCCGCTGCCCTGTTGCCGGGGCTGCTGATGGTGGGGCTCTATATTCTTTACGTGCTGGCGCGTGGGGTCATTCGCCCCGGTGACATGCCGCCCGCCGCAGATGTGCGCCGCCCTGCCCTGTCCGAAGTGCTGAACGCTGTTGCACCACCGATCCTGCTGATTATCGCGGTGCTGGGCGCGATCCTTGCGGGCATCGCCACCCCGACGGAGGCCGCATCGGTCGGCGGCATTGGCGCGCTACTGATGGCAGGCGCACGGCTGGGATCAAAGAGGGCAATCGTGATCGGCACCATCGCCTTGCTGCTGCTCGGCGTTGGGGCTGGTATATTCCCCGTGCGTTTGCAGCGCAGCGATCTGGGTTTTGTCGATTACATCGCGGGCGGAAGCTACATCCTGCTGACGCTGATCGGGGTTTGGGCGATCCTGAAGGCATTGACGGCAACTGCGCGCGCCGAAGTGCTGCAACCGGCGCTAACCTCCACCTTAAAAATGACGTCGATGATCTTTGCCACCATCATTGCGGCGGGGTTCTTTTCACTGGTGTTCATCGGCCTCGGGGGTGAGGACCGCGTAGCCCATATCCTTGCCAATATGCCCGGCGGCCCGACCGGCGCGCTGCTGTTTGCGATGGGGTTCATCTTTATCCTCGGTTTCTTCCTCGACTTCGTGGAAATCAGCGTGATCGTCCTGCCGCTGGTTGTGCCGGGGCTGATCCTGATGGGGCATGATCCGGTCTGGCTCTCGATCCTGATCGCAATCAACCTACAAACCTCTTTCCTGACTCCGCCGTTTGGGTTCTCGCTGTTCTACCTGCGTGGCGTCGCCCCAAAAGAGGTGACCACAGGCATGATCTATCGCGGCGTCGCACCCTTTATCCTGCTGCAGATCATTGCTGTCGGGATCATCTGGTTTGCAGCACCCATTGCAACCTGGCTGCCGGGGCAGTTGTTCTGATCCGCCAAAATCGTTTGCGCACAAATTAACACTTGGCGCATTGCAGGTGCGCGTTTACCCTTTGGTCAAAATACTGCCAATCAATCAACACGGGGGATATCCATGACACGTTTTTCAAACCTGACGCGCCGCCGCCTTCTGGCCACAACCGGGGCCGCTACGGCTGCGGCCTCCTTCGGTCTGCCTGCCCGCGCGCAAAGCGGCCCGGTAAAGGTCGCAGGCATCTTTACCCTGCCCGTCGAACAGCAGTGGATCAGCCGCATACATCTGGCCGCCCTTGCCGCCGCCGAAGCGGGAGAGATCGAATACACCTATACCGAAAACACCTCCAACACGGATTACGCCCGTGTGATGCGTGAATATGCCGAAGGTGGGCAGCAGCTGATCGTTGGTGAGATTTTCGGGGTGGAGGCCGAGGCGCGCGAAGTCTGCCTTGATTACCCGGACACGGCCTTTTTGATGGGATCAAGCTTTCTGCCCGACGGCAGCAACCCGAACCTCGGCGTGTTTGACAACTATATCCAGGACGCAAGCTACCTGACCGGTATCATCGCAGGCGCAATGTCTGAAAGCGGCAATATCGGCATGGTCGGTGGCTATCCGATCCCGGAGGTCAACCGCCTGATGCATGCCTTTATGGCCGGAGCACGCGAAATGAACCCGGATATGGAATTTCAGGTCAGCTTTATCGGGTCGTGGTTCGATCCGCCCAAAGCCAAGGAAGTGGCCTTTGCAATGATCGATAACGGTGCGGATGTGATGTATGCGGAACGCTTTGGTGTCAGCGATGCCGCCCAGGAACGCGGCAAACTGGCGATCGGCAATGTGATCGACACGCAGGCTGATTACCCGGCAACGGTTGTTGCCTCTGCCATCTGGCATTTCGAACCAACCCTTGCCGCCGCCGTGGCCAATGTGAAAGCGGGCACATTTACAGATGAAAACTACGGGCTTTATTCCTTTATGAAGGAAGGCGGCTGTTCGCTGGCACCCTATGGCACGTTTGAAGGCAAGATCCCCGAGGCCGCGCTGACGCTCGTCAACGAACGGGCAGCAGCAATCAAGGATGGCAGCTTCACGGTTGAGATCAATGATGAGGAGCCGACCTCCTCGTGAGCCAGAATGACGACGGGGCGCAGGTTGTTCTGCGCCTCGACAAGATCACCAAACGCTTCGGACAACTGGTCGCCAACAACGCGATTGATGTGACGCTCCACAAAGGCGAAGTCATTGCCTTGCTTGGTGAAAACGGCGCGGGCAAAACGACGCTGACGAATATCCTGTTCGGCCTCTACACGGCGGATGAAGGCCGGGTCGAGGTGTTTGGTCAAGACCTGCCACCGGGCCAGCCGCGCGCGGCTCTTGATGCCGGCGTGGGCATGGTGCATCAGCATTTCACGCTGGCCGAAAACCTTTCTGTCCTCGACAATATCACGCTTGGGGTGGAGCCGCTTTTTGCCTGGCGCAGAAATCACCGCGCGGCGCGGGATAAGGTCACTGCGCTTAGCCGGGATTTCGGGTTGGAGGTCGCACTTGACGCAAAGGTTGCATCCCTCACGGTGGGCGAAAAACAACGGGTTGAAATCCTGAAGGCGCTGTATCGGGATGCCCGCATCCTGATCCTGGATGAGCCCACTGCCGTCCTGACCCCGCAAGAAGCGGACGCGCTGTTTGCCACGCTGAAGAAAGCAGTCGCGCAGGGGCTGTCGGTGATCTTCATCTCCCACAAACTGCATGAGGTCATGGCGAT
>CAYTUW010000207.1:2313-4207 GCA_964441435.1 uncultured Rhodobacterales bacterium | reverse complement strand
GAGCTATTGAGGCGACAGTCGTCCATTTAACGGCTGGGTGTCCGTCGCGCAAGGTGGAATCAGATGGGCGTTCAGGGTGTTCAAAAACGCTTTTCAAGCGATGACGAACAGTCAGGCGTGACCCGGTTGTTTCCGCGCCGCGCACTACTGACCACTCAACCGGGCAGATACCCGGGCGGCCAGATGGCCATATAAGACATCTGAGCCGCGCCATGGTCAGCTACGGAACGCCAAAGCCCGTTGCCCTGCGTAATATCATAGGCCATCCGAAGGTAGTTTGTGCTGTCCGGTGACAACCGCCCATTTAGTGGAAGGGCACCCGGACAGTGCATGCCCTTGGAGGTTTCCGCGTTTGGCGCTAACAAGGTGGCAGGCCAGACAGGAAGGACAGGCGGTATGACTGACGGGCAGCCGGAGCAACCCAGACGCACCCTGACATTGCGTGACGTATCGGAGGCGTCCGGCGTCAGCGAAATGACCGTATCCCGCGTTTTGCGCAATCGCGGGGATGTCTCAGCCGCCACTCGCAAAAGGGTTTTAATCGCCGCCAAGGAACTGGGGTATGTGCCTAACAAGATTGCCGGTGCCCTGGCCAGCCAGCGGGTTAATCTGGTGGCGGTGATCATCCCGTCCATGTCGAATATGGTGTTCCCCGAAGTCATGACAGGGATCAGCGAGGTACTGGATGAAACCGAGCTTCAGCCGGTTGTCGGGTTAACAAACTACCTGCCTGAAAAAGAGGAAAAAGTTCTTTACGAAATGCTGTCCTGGCGGCCATCTGGCGTTATCATCGCCGGGCTTGAGCATACTGATGCTGCCACTGCCATGTTGCGGAATGCCGGTATTCCGGTGGTTGAGATCATGGATGTCGATGGTGTGCCGATTGATGCGATGGTTGGCATATCTCACCGCCGCGCCGGACGGGAAATGGGCAATGCGATAGCGAAAGCCAATTACAGCAGGATTGGGTTTCTCGGAACAAAGATGCCGCTGGACCACCGCGCGCGCAAACGCTTTGAAGGGTTCACAGAGGCGCTGGCAAAAGCCGGGCTGGAGATAGCGGATCAGGAATTTTACTCCGGCGGATCGGCGCTCGCCAAGGGGCGCGAAATGACGGAGGCGATGCTGAAACGCACGCCGGACCTGGATTTCCTGTACTATTCCAATGATATGATCGGGGCGGGGGGGCTGCTCTATTGTCTGGAAAAGGGCATAGACGTACCGGGACAGATCGGGCTAGCGGGGTTCAACGGGGTGGAACTGCTCGACGGGCTGCCGATGAAACTCGCTACGATGGATGCCGGGCGCGCCGAAACTGGCCGCCGCGCGGCCGAAATTATTGCACGCCTTGCGACCGGGGATGACAAGGATCTGGAAACACAGGTTGAACTGACACCCAAGATTGAGTTTGGTCAGACGCTGAAACGGTAGTCTGCGCTACGCCAATACCGCAAAATGCGGCAAATGAATGAGGAGAGATCGACCATGCCAACGGTGCGGCGAAACATAGTTTTCATGCTGGCGCTTTTCATGCTCTGCGGCGTTGGTCAGGCTGTTTTGGCGGAAACCTATCCACCACGGGCCGCAAGCCCCCTGACAGTGCGGCAAATTCACAGCGGCCACAGCCTGTCGGATGTATACGGATCAAACCCGTGGCCGGGGCGGCTGATCCTGGCAACGGCGCAAAAGACCGGTGATCGCGCCTATGATACCATCCACCGTTCGATTATTCCGGGTGGGTCGCTGCGATGGCGGTGGGACAATCCATCTTATCATCCGGATGCGCGCCGAAACATCAGCGATTTTGAACTCATGGTCATTACAGAGGGCGTCCCGCTAGCGGTTGATCCGGAGGCGTTCAAAACAGATACCCTTGATGTACTTGACCGCTGGG
>CAYTUW010000207.1:0-2213 GCA_964441435.1 uncultured Rhodobacterales bacterium | reverse complement strand
GCGGTTGATCCGGAGGCGTTCAAAACAGATACCCTTGATGTACTTGACCGCTGGGTGACCAATTCCTGGAGAAACGGGAACCGTGGACGTGGTGCTGAGGTCATGCTCTATTCCACATGGACCTACTGGCGACATTCCGGCACGCCCCCGGAATATGATCGTGAAGCGGATATTCCGTTCCGCCAAAGGCTCGACATCGACGAAAAGCGCTGGGAGCTCATGCAGGACAGCGCCAACGCGAACCGGCCGGCGGGCATGCCGCGTATCTATATGATACCGGGCCATCGGCTGATGATGCGGCTTAAATAAGAACAATGAGGACCGCGTATAGGCCGTTTCGATCAGGCCAACAAACCTATGAAGCTCATCGGACTGTCCGAGAAATCCCATAAATTCTAGGTATTCTGGCGGCATTTCCTGAACAAGTTGAAAGGCGAATGCCCCGGATGTACATGTATTTTCGTATGATTTCGGCGTGAAGGTTTAATTTTTTATGACACAGGTTTCGAACAATCATTCTGCCCATACGGTATTGATATTTGCCTTTTCTGCGTTGGTTGCGATGGGGTTTGTGTTGCTCCCAATGCCAGTTATGTTGGAACATTTTATCTATGAAGACATGTTTTATTACCTCCGGGTTGCCCAGAACATCGTCGCGGGCAACGGATCGGCATTTGACGGGCTTTCACCAACAAATGGCTACCACCCGGCATGGATGATTATTTCTGCCGGCTTCGCCCTGTTTTTTGAGGGGGACGCTCTGGTTCGAAGTATGCTGGTGATTGCCGCATTGCTTCATGGCGCGCAGGCGGCGGTCCTGTACCGAATGCTGTCCAGATCCGGCAACAGGCTGATTTCCCTGGCCGTCACGATGTTCTACGCATTGAATTGGCGCGTACTTGCGACCAACCTGTGCGGTCTGGAAACCCCGCTTGCGGTGCTGATTCTTTTGCTGGTTCTGGACTACCTTTTCCGGCTGAACGGCACACAACTGGCACGGACCAGAACCTGGGTTTACCTGGGGCTCTTGTTTGCGGCTGGTGTTTATGCGCGCTTCGATTTCCTACTGTTTGCGGTCCTTGCTGGTGGATATGCCGCCTGCTTGTCGCTTTCAAACGGCATTAAGGTGACATTTGTAAACGCTGTGGCGCTTGGCGGTGTTGTCCTGGTGGCGCTGCTGCCCTGGTTTTCTTTCAGCATGACGGTATCGGGCACTCTGCTTCCCAACAGCCGGGAAGCCGTACGCCTGCTGAGCGATGGCGGATTAGACTTCAGCACGCTCAAGCTCTTCCTGTCGACGTTTTATTCGCTCATCTTTGCGGGCATTCATTGGGCCAGCGACAATGCAAATCTGATGGGGGTCTGGCCAACGGTGCTGCCGGAAGGGCGTCTGTCACAGCTGGCAGCGCTCTTTCTGGCACTGTTTGTCGTCTGGGTCTTTGTTTCGGCCATTCGCGCGCGCCATGTTCTGCCGCAGGCCATATGGCTTTGTATGTTGTTTTTCGTCGCACACTGCGCCTATTACCTCATCGAGTACCGTCTGGAGGTGCGCTATGTCCTGCCCGCTTATGCAGCGCTGATCGTCCTCCTTGGTCTTGTCCTTGGTGGTGCTGATACGCGCCCCTTGTGGGTAAAGCGCGAACATGCGGCCGCCCTGGTTTTTGCTATGTTCCTGATTTCAACGGTGTCGGGCATACAAGCCTGGACAAAATACCAGGGAACCACGCGCACCCATCAGGGCCATGGTGACCTGTTGCAAGCTGCGCTATGGATCCAATCCACTGTACCTGATGCCAGGGTCGGCGCCTGGAACGCCGGCATTCTTTCGTATTTTTCCCGTGCCGAAGTTGTAAACCTTGATGGGGTGATCAACGACAGCGCTTTGGCGGCAAATCGCGTGAATGAGATCGACAGGTTCATTGTAACGCAGGGGATTACATATCTCGCGGATGTAAAATCACAGATAGAAGGGTATCTGGCATCAACATCCACGGGAATGGCGCTCGTTGGCGAAACTGTCGCGACCTTCGGTGATGTCGTGGTGGTTGAGGTGCGGCCAGAGGCGGTTGAATAGCGCCATGGTGCCGCCTGACCAGAATTTAATCGGGAACCTCTAGCAATCCCTTGCATAGGCCTGCGATTTCCCCATAACCACTGTCAGCGGCCCCGTGGCTCAACTGGATAGAGCAGCCCCCTCCTAAGGGGCAGGTTGC
>CAYTUW010000206.1:0-4220 GCA_964441435.1 uncultured Rhodobacterales bacterium | reverse complement strand
GTCGATGACAAAGGTATCGTGCCTGAGGCGATGCCCGGTGGTCTGGACGTGCTGTTCACAACACCATCCCATCAGTGCCCGACCACTGCAACCCTGCCGATTGAACGGCGCGAGGCGCTATTGGACTACGCCAAAGCCGAAGAGTTTCTGATCGTCGAAGATGATTACGAATTTGAAATGTCTTTCCTCAACAAACCTTCCCCCGCGCTGAAATCGCTCGACCGCGAGGGGCGGGTGATCTACGTCGGCTCTTTCTCAAAATCGCTGTTTCCGGGGCTGAGGCTGGGGTATCTGGTTGGATCCGAACCCTTCATCCGGGAGGCACGCGCGCTCAGGTCCACCGTATTGCGCCACATCCCCGGCCATATCCAGCGCACCGCCGCCTATTTTTTGTCTCGCGGGCATTATGACGCGCTTGTGCGGCGGCTGCGCGATGCGCTTCATCGCCGCCGCCTGGTGATGGAGGCGGCAATCAGGGACACCGGGCTGACGATAGCCGGGGCGTCCCATTTTGGCGGGTCAAGCTATTGGATGGCGACCCCCCCCGGCATTGATGTCGAAGAGCGAATGGAAGCCCTGATGGCGCGTGGGGTATTGATCGAACCCGGCACCCCGTTCTTTGAGGATCCGGAGCAGGGCAAGGGGTTTTATCGGCTCGCCTATTCGTCGATCCCCGCGGATCGGATCGCAGAGGGGATCGGGATATTGGCGGAGGAGCTTCGGCGCTGATCTGGCCCTATCCACCTGACAAACTGGCCCTAATCCCTCGACATCGCTGGGCCTATGGTTCGCGCGTGAGGGGACAATGCCCCACAAAAGATTCCCCGCCTGCCAAAAGGACCGCCCAGATGAAAATGACCACCGAAGAAGCCTTCGTCAAAACGCTGCAAATGCATGGGATCGAACATGCGTTCGGGATTATTGGGTCGGCCTTCATGCCGATTTCCGATTACTTCCCGCAGGCGGGCATTCAGTTCTGGGACGTGGCCCATGAATGTAATGGCGGTTACATGGCAGATGGTTTCACCCGAACCACGGGCAAGATGGCGATGATCATCGCGCAGAACGGCCCCGGTATCACCAATTTCGTGACCTGCGTAAAAACAGCCTATTGGAACCACACGCCGATGTTGCTGGTGACACCGCAGGCGGCGAACAAGACCATCGGTCAAGGCGGGTTTCAGGAAGTCGAACAGATGGCGCTATTCAAGGATATGGTCTGCTATCAGGAAGAGGTGCGCGACCCGACCCGCATCGCCGAGGTGCTGAACCGGGTGATCGTGAACGCCCATCGCCGTTCTGCGCCTGCGCAGATCAATGTGCCGCGCGATTTCTGGACGCAGGTCATTGATATCGACCTGCCCGCGATTGTGGATTTTGAACGCCCTGCCGGCGGCGCGGATGCGCTGACCCAGGCCGCCGATCTGCTGACTGGCGCGAAATTCCCAGTGATCCTTAATGGCGCGGGTGTGGTGCTGGGCGGCGCAATTCCGGCAAGCCAGGCACTGGCCGAACGGCTTGATGCGCCGGTCTGTTGCAACTACCAGCACAATGATGCCTTTCCCGGCTCTCACCCGCTGTTTGCCGGGCCACTTGGCTATAACGGCTCAAAGGCAGCGATGGAGCTGATTTCAAAGGCGGATGTGGTGCTGGCGCTTGGCACGCGGCTCAACCCGTTTTCGACGCTGCCGGGCTATGGCATCGACTATTGGCCAACGAAGGCGAAGCTCATTCAGGTTGATATCAACCCGGATCGGATCGGCCTGACAAAACCCGTGGCCGTGGGCATTGTCGGGGACGCAAAACAGGTTGCTGATGGGCTGTTGGCGCGGCTTGGTGATGGTGCGGGCGATGCAGGGCGCGCGGAGCGCAAATCCACGATTGCCGACATTAAATCCAAATGGGCGCAGGAACTGACCTCCATGGATCATGAGGAGGACGACCCCGGCACCACATGGAACGAACGCGCCCGCAGCGCAAAGCCTGACTGGATGAGCCCCCGCATGGCCTGGCGTGCAATCCAGTCCGCCCTGCCGAAAGAGGCGATCATCAGTTCGGACATTGGCAACAACTGCGCCATTGGCAACGCCTACCCCAGCTTTGAGGCCGGGCGCAAATACCTTGCGCCGGGGCTGTTTGGGCCTTGTGGTTATGGCTTTCCCTCAATCGTCGGGGCCAAGATTGGCAACCCCGACACGCCGGTAGTCGGCTTTGCTGGCGACGGAGCTTTTGGGATTTCAATGAACGAAATGGTGGCGATTGGGCGGGAGGAATGGCCCGCCATTACCATGATCGTTTTCCGCAACTACCAATGGGGCGCGGAAAAACGCAACACGACGCTTTGGTATGCCGATAACTTTGTCGGGACAGAGCTCGACGAAGGGGTTTCCTACGCAAAAATCGCTGATGCCTGTGGACTGAAGGGTGTGCAGGCGCGCACGATGGAAGAGCTCACCGCTGCACTGGATTCCGCGCTAAAGGCACAGAAGGCCGGGCAGACCGTGTTTATTGAGGCGCTGATCAATCAGGAGCTGGGCGAACCCTTCCGCCGTGACGCGATGAAAGCCCCGGTGGAGGTCGCGGGGATCGACCCCAAGGACATGCGCCCGCAGAAAGGCGCCTGAACCGGAAGGATCAGGAGGACATGGCCACCGTGACCACGGTGGCGGCGATGATGTCCTCCACCTTGGCCCCGCGGCTGAGGTCACAAACCGGTTTGGCAAACCCTTGCAGAAACGGGCCGATCGCCTGCGCGCCGCCAAGTTCCTGGCACAACTTATAGGCAATATTGCCCGCATCAAGAGAAGGAAAAATCAGAGTGTTCGCATCCCCCGCGCCTGCCCCTTTTTGCGTTGCAATGGCCGCATTCAGCGCTGCATCGGCCTGCAACGGGCCGGGGATGCCTGTTGCCTCTGCCGCCTGGCGCACGATGTCAACGCTGTCGCCCGTGCCGGATGTCCCGGTTGAAAACGAAAGCAGGGCCGGGCGCGATGCCCGAAGCAACGCCTTGGCAGACGCAACGGAGGCACGCGCAATATCGGCAAGCGCTTCTGCATCCGGGGCAACATTGACGGCGCAATCAGCGAATACGAATTCTCTCCCGTCGGGAAAAACCATAAGGAAAAAAGAGGACGGCGTTGCCACCCCTTCGGTGAGGCCGATGGCAATGCCCGCCGCCTCTATCACCCGCCGGGTCGGGTTTTCGACACCTGCAACCATTGCGTCCGCCTCCCCCGCTGCCACCATGGCGGCGGCCCGAAAAAGGGGTTTGGTCAGCATCCGGCGGGCGATGGGTTCTTTCATGCCGCGCGCCTTTACCAATGCGGCAAGCTGCGCCGCGCTCGGCGCGGCAAGAGGCAGCGGTTCAAACAGCCCATCGGCGGCAAGACGCGCCGAGGCCTGCCCCCCCCCTGCAACTGCCATATACGGGAACACCACCCGCGCCCGACGCCGCCTTGCCTTTTCATATGCCTGTTCAAGTGCCGACATGAACTACTCCAATCTCTGCCAAAGGAGCCAGCGATGAACGACACAGTCAAGATCAACCGTGGCCTTAAGGGCATCTATTTCGAACGCTCCGGTGTCAGCCATATCGACGGCGCGGCGGGCGAGCTTTCCTATCGCGGTTATTCGATCCATGATCTTGCGGCCCATTCCACATTCGAAGAGGTCTGCTACCTCCTGATCCACGGTGAGTTGCCGGATGCCGGGGAACTGGCGGCGTTTGACGCAGCACTCCGGGCCGCACGGGAATTGCCGGATCAGGTCTATGACATCATCCGCGCCACAAAAGACGGCCACCCGATGGATGTGCTGCGCACTGCGGCTTCGGCATTGGCGGCGCTGGAACCGGGCAGCGCGGACAGCAGCGAAGATGGGTTTCTCAGGAACGGTATCCGCCTGACGGCACAGGTGCCGATGATCATCGCTGCACATGAGTCGATCCGCAATGGTCGCACCCCGGTCGCGCCTGATGCCGACCTCGGTCATGCGGCCAACTGGCTGTGGATGCTGAAGGGTGAAAAACCCTCTGCCGATGCGGCGCGGCTGGCGGATGTGGATTTCATTCTGCACGCCGAACACGGGGCAAATGCGTCAAGCTTTGCTGCGCGGGTGACCGTTGGGACGGAGGCGAATATCCACGGCGCAATCACCACCGCGCTGGCAACTCTTGCCGGCCCTGCACACGGCGGCGCGGCCGAAGACGTGATGAAAATGGT
>CAYTUW010000205.1:0-4322 GCA_964441435.1 uncultured Rhodobacterales bacterium | reverse complement strand
CAAGGCCTGGATCAACCTGGTTCCGCTGCCTTTTACACCCTCATCGAAGAGATTCGCCATGATCTGAACTGCGCTGTTCTGATGGTGAGCCATGAGTTACACGTCGTCATGGCTGCCTCAGACAGGGTAATCTGTCTAAATGGGCACATCTGTTGCGAAGGCGCGCCAGAGCAGGTCGCTTCGGCCCCTGAATACCGCGCTTTGTTTGGTACAGGCACCAAGGGCGCGCTTGCGCTTTATCGACATGAACACAGCCATCGGCATGACACGCTGACAGCAGCAGAACACAGGGCCGCTACACATCATGATCATTGACTCCTTCCTTGGGCGGGCAGCGCTCGCAGGTGTTGGGCTGGCCTGTGCCGCAGGGCCATTGGGGTGTTTCGTGTTGTGGCGCCGTATGGCCTATTTTGGTGATGCGATTGCCCACGCCGCGATCCTGGGCGTGGCCCTCGCGCTGGCGTTTTCCACGTCCATCTTTCTCGGCGTCGTAACCGTTTCTCTGGTCATGGCTGTGACAGTATTCGCAGCCTCTGGTGCGACGCAGTCAACAAATACCGTCCTGGGCGTTACGGCACATTCTTCGCTTGCACTCGGGTTGGTGGCGGCCTCGCAACTTAGCGGCGCGCGCCTTGACCTGATGTCGTATCTGTTTGGCGATATCCTATCAGTTGGCCGCGCGGATCTGTTGGTCATATGGTCCGGGGCTTTGGCGATTGTCGCCTTACTGGCGTGGCGGTGGTCGGCGCTGTTGATTTCAACTCTCAACCCTGACCTTGCTCGTGCCTCCGGTATCAACCCGGAGCGTGAACGGCTGATCCTTGTGCTGGCGCTGGCCCTCGTGGTTGCGGTGGCGATCAAGATCGTGGGCGCTTTGTTGATTTCCGCCATGCTGATTATTCCGGCGGCAGCAGCGCGGACGATCGCCCGGTCACCAGAGAGGATGGCGATCCTGGCCGTGGCCTTTGCCATTCTGGCGGTAATTGCGGGCCTTGGCCTGTCGCTGCAATATGACACACCGGCCGGCCCAACCATTATCTGCGCCGTGGCAGCGATATTCACTGCCCTGAGTCTGGCAAAAATCATCCTGGGCAGGCACCGCAGGCCTATCTCATAGGAACTGCGGTGATTTCACAGACGGGGCCACCCTCCATCAACCGCGCAGCACGCCACCGGTTGCCTTTGTGATCTTCTCCACGATCTTTGCGCCAACCGCCTCGATATCCTCATCGGTCAGGGTCTTTTCAGAGGGTTGAAGCCGTACAGAGATCGCCAGGGATTTCTTGCCCTCACCAAGGCTACCACCAATGAATTCGTCAAACACCTGTACGCTTTCGATCAGTGCCTTGTCTGAACCGACTGCGGCATTCACAAGCGTCAACGCCTCCACATCCACATCCACCACAAAGGCGAAATCCCGTTCCACGGCTTGCAGGTCAGAGGTTTTCAACGCCGCCCGTGTTGCAAGTTTTTTGCGCGCAAAAGGCGGCTCAGCCAGATGGATGGTGAAGCCGACAACAGGCCCCGTCACATCCATTTCCTTCAACACTTTCGGGTGCAATTCACCAAACACACCCATCACCTTTTTCGGGCCGAGGCACAGCTTGCCGTGCCGCCCCGGATGCCACCAGCCCTCAGCCCCGCGCATGATCTGCATCTTCGCGGGTGCACCAATGGCCGACAGCACGGCCTCTGCATCAGCCTTGACATCATAGAGATCGACCGCACGGCGTTCCCCATGCACATCCTTTGGCCCGGTATGGCCTACCAGAATACCGCTGGCAGCGATCACCTGATCATCCGGTTCCTGCCCGTGGAAGGTCGGCCCGACCTCAAACAGGGCCATATCGGCAAACCCGCGCGCCTGATTGCGGCTGGCCGCCTGCAACAGCCCCGGCAACAGATCCGGGCGCATATGGCTCATCTCAGAAGAAATCGGGTTTTGCAGGCGGGCGGTATCCTCACCCCCGCCAAACAACCTGGCCGAAGCCTCATCCACAAAGCTGTAAGTGACACATTCATTGTAACCGAGCGCTGCAATCTGCCGACGCGCTGTCGCTTCACGCTTTTGCATTGGCGTCATGATGGGGCGGGTCACACCTTCGGCCACGGGTGGCAACGGTTTGCCTTCGAGTTGGGTGAGCGAGGCCACGCGCGCGACCTCCTCCACCAGATCGGCAGAGCCTTTCACATCCGGGCGCCAGCTTGGCACATGGGCCATGTCGCCCTCGATACGGAAGCCCAGCGCCGTCAGCGTTTCACGCTGCGTTTCGGCAGGGATTTCCATGCCGACAAGGCTCTGCACCCGGTCGGTATCGAGCTTATAGGCCCGCGCCGTATCCGGCACCGCGCCCGCGATGATCAGCTCAGAGGCCTCTCCACCTGCGTTATCGACGATCATCCGCACCGCATGTTCAAGGCCGACGGGTGTGAATTCCGGGTCCACCCCGCGCTCAAAACGATAGCGCGCGTCGGAGTTCAGCTTTAGCAGCCGCCCGGCTTTTGCAACCTGAACCGGATCCCAATAGGCGCTTTCGACAAAGACATTGACGGTATCCTCCGTGCAGCCCGTGGCCAGCCCACCCATCATGCCGCCGATGCTTTCCGGTCCTTCATCGTCCGAAATCACCATCATGCCGGGTTCAAACGTGTATTCCTTATCGTCCAGCGCGGTGATTTTTTCGCCGCCCTTGGCACGGTGGACGCGCAGGTTGCCCTTGACCTTATCCGCGTCAAAAACGTGCAGCGGGCGGTTGCGGTCATAGGTAAAGAAGTTGGTGACATCGACAAGGAAGCTGATCGGACGCAGCCCAATCGCACGGAGCTGATGTTGCAGCCACGCGGGGGAAGGGCCGTTTTTCACCCCCCTGATCAAACGGCCAGTAAAGACCGGGCAGCCATCCAGCGTATCCGCGTCAATGCTGACGGTCAGGTCGGATTTGAACGACGCGGGCACCGGATCAACGTCGTTAGCCTTGAGCGTGCCAAGCCCGCGCGCCGCAAGATCACGGGCGATCCCCGCGATACCCAGCGCATCCGGGCGATTTGGGGTGATGGCGATTTCAATCGTCGGGTCAATCTTGTCGGGATCGTTTTCGGCAAGCCAATCGGTGAACCTGTCGCCAACCTTGCCGGAGGGCAGTTCAATAATGCCATCATGTTCGTTCGAAAGCTCCATCTCGCGTTCGGACGCCATCATGCCGTGGCTTTCGATGCCGCGGATTTTGCCGACCTGAATGGTCGTGTCGATGCCGGGCACGTAGGTGCCGGGTTTGGCGATGACAACGGTGATCCCTTCACGCGCATTGGGGGCGCCGCAGATGATCTGTTTTTCGCCCTCATCCGTGTCGACGAGGCAAACCCGCAGGCGATCCGCATCCGGGTGTTTTTCCGCCTTCTTGACATAGCCAAGGGTGAAATCAGAAAGCCGATCGGCGGGGTTCACGATATCCTCCACCTCAAGCCCGAGATCGGTCAGCGTTTCCGCGATTTCATCAACAGAAGCCGAGGTATCGAGATGGTGTTTCAGCCAGGAGAGGGTGAATTTCATGAGTGTTCCCCCTTAGGGCTCGCAATATATTTCACTGTGCCGACGCAACAATCACGTGATGCGCCCGGCACGGGGTGGGTGCGGAACGCGCCCGCCCATGAGCCGGGTCGGGCACGTCGCGGGATTGGCATCCCGCGATATGGTTGCGTCAGGCTCATCCGATCACCCCCCCATGCAGGTTCGGCTGTGCGAGCGCCGAAAACCCGTAATGCCTGAGCCAGCGCAGGTCGCTGTCAAAGAACGCCCTGAGATCAGGAATCCCGTATTTCAGCATCGCCAGCCGGTCGATCCCCATGCCAAAGGCAAAGCCCTGCCATTCGTCGGGGTTCACGCCGGCGGAGGACAGCACATGCGGATGCACCATGCCGGAGCCGAGCACTTCCATCCAGCCGTCGCCCTCACCGATTTTCAGCTGCCCATCGACCCAGCTGCATTGAATATCGACCTCTGCCGAGGGTTCGGTGAAGGGAAAATGGCTCGCGCGAAACCGGGTCTTGATCCCATCGAGTTCAAAGAAGGCCGCAAAAAACTCCTCCAGCACCCATTTGAGGTTCGCCATCGAAATATCGCGGTCAATCGCCAACCCTTCGAGCTGGTGGAACATCGGCGTATGGGTCTGGTCATAATCCGCGCGATAGACGCGGCCCGGCGCAATCACGCGGATCGGCGCGCCGTTAGCTTCCATCGCGCGGATCTGCACCGGCGAGGTGTGCGTGCGCAGCACATGCGGCGGGCGATTGTCGCCTTCGTCGCGGTGCATATAGAACGTGTC
>CAYTUW010000204.1:0-4437 GCA_964441435.1 uncultured Rhodobacterales bacterium | reverse complement strand
CACCTATGATCTGGCAATCGAGGGTGGGGGATTTTTCCTAATTGAAACCCCCGATGGAGAGCGCCTGACACGAGCCGGAAATTTCACCCCGAATGAGGTTGGTGAACTTGTCACGCCCGACGGCTATCGCCTGCTGGACGTGGGCGGCGCGCCTGTTTTCATTCCACCGGGTGCCACTGTTGCCATTTCACCAGACGGAGCCGTGTCATCGGGGGGGCAACCGCTGACACAGATCGGCCTGTATCAACCGGTTGATCCCATGCTCATGCGTCGGGAAGATGGGGTCCGCTTTGTCAGTGATAGCGGCATAGAGCCAACACAGGATGTCGCCATACTCCAGGGTTTTCTGGAGGAATCGAATGTCGACCCGGTGACCCAGATTACGCGGATGATCGAAGTTCAGCGTGCCTACGAACTCGGCCAGAGCTTCCTCGACAAAGAAGATGAACGACTGCGCGCGGTATTCCGTACGCTCAGTCGATAGAAAGGAAATTAGCCATGCGCGCCTTGCGAATCGCCGCAACCGGAATGAGTGCCCAGCAAATGCGGGTTGAAACGATTTCCAACAACCTCGCCAATATGAACACAACCGGGTACAATGCCCGCCGGGCAGAGTTTTCCGACCTTCATTACCAACAGCTGGCGCGGGCTGGCACCATCAATGCAGCCGATGGCACCGTGCTCCCTACCGGTGTGCAGCTGGGGTTGGGCGTTCGCCCATCTTCTGTGACCGTTCAGCTCGCCCAAGGGGCGCCCGCGCAGACCGGGGGGGATCTTGACATCGCAATCGAAGGGAACGGCTACCTCGAAGTCACCCTGCCAAGCGGCGCATCCGCCTACACCCGCGATGGTGCCCTGAAACGTACCGGAGACGGGCTTATCGTGACATCGGATGGCTACCCGATTGTGCCGGACATCACCATTCCGTCGGATGCGCGATCCATATCGATCAACGCCGAAGGGGAAGTCTACGCCTATTTCACCGATCAGGTGGAAGCACAACTGATCGGGCAATTCACCCTGGCCAACTTCACCAATGCAAAAGGGCTCGAAGCCATTGGGGCGAACCTGTTCCTTGAAACCAGCGCCTCCGGCCCATCTCTGGTTGGTTCACCGGGCGAGGATGGCCTTGGTACCCTGCGACAAGGATATTTGGAAGACAGTTCCGTAGACGCGGTACGCGAAGTCACCGAATTGATAGAGGCCCAGCGCGGATATGAACTGAACGCCAAGGTCATCACCGCCGCCGATCAGATGCTCGGCGCAACAACGCAGATACGCTGATGCGCTGGATTGTCTTTTTCCTACTCCTGATCCCGGCGGCTGGCACCGCTGAAACGCTGATCGCGTCACGGACTATTCGCAGCCAGACGATACTGACAGCGGCCGATGTGACGTTCCAGAACACGGATGTGCCGGGGGCATTTCATTCACCGGAAGATGTCATCGGAATGGAAACCCGCACCGCAATCTACGCCGGCAGGCCCATCCGCCCCGAACATATCGGCCCCCCCGCCACGATTGAGCGCAATGAAATCGTCTCCCTCATTTTCACCAGGAACGGGCTGACCATCACAACCGAGGCACGCGCGCTTGGCCGCGCCGGACCGGGCGACCGCCTGCGCGTCCTTAATATTTTTTCACGCACAGCGGTGATCGGAACGGTCGGTGGCGACGGTTCGGTTTATGTCGCGAATTAAGGGTTCCCATATGATACGTCTTATAATCATCTCTGTAATTTCCGCGATTGCCCTCGTTGGGTGCGCGCGGTTGCAAAATGTTGGCAAGGCACCAGAATTCACGCCCGCTGCGGCATCGGAAGAAACCCGCGCAATGGTCAACCCTGGTCTTCCGGCCACTGTCGAAAGTACACGCCGCGTTGATCGTGCATCTCTATGGAGCAGATCTCGCGGATCGCTGCTTGGCGATCGTCGGGCAATCACCCGCGGCGACATCATGACAGTGGTGATCGAAATTGACGACAGCGCCGAACTTTCGAACAGCTCCGGCCGGACAAGGAATGGATCCGAATCTATGGGGATCCCGCAGCTGCTTGGTATTCCACAACGAATTGATGAGCACTTGCCGGATGGCGCTTCGGTCGGAACCGCAGTTGAGGCTACGTCCTCCAGCGCTGCGACCGGGTCCGGGAACATCCGCCGGAATGAACAGATAACATTACGCGTCGCCGCCACCATTCTTGATGTGCTGCCGAATGGCGTTCTTTCGATCCAGGGCACACAAGAGGTACGGGTCAACTACGAACTGCGAGAGCTGATTGTTACCGGTTATGTACGCCCGGAAGATATTTCCCGACAAAATGAAATTACTTACGACAAGATTGCATCGGCGCGAATTTCCTATGGCGGTCGTGGCCTGATCACCGATGTTCAGCAACCCCGTTACGGGCAACAGGTAGCTGATATCATTCTGCCCTTCTGAGGAGCTTGTGATGAAACTGGTCTTACCTGTCGTTTTCCTTGTGGCCGGGGCCGGGGCCGGCATCGGGGCGCGGATCGCATTGGGTACCGACCCCGATGCTCCCGCACCTCCCGGAACGGCCGAAAGCGCAGCTGAGGAACACCGTCCAACACCCGAGGCGGAGGCCACGCACACACCCGCCCCCGAACCAACCGTACATGGGGATGCGATTGGAACTGACGAGTACGTCAAACTGAACAATCAGTTTGTGGTTTCCGTTGTCGAAGACGGTGAAATATCCGCTCTGGTTGTTCTATCGCTCAGTCTTCAGGTTGGCGCAGGAGAAACAGCGTTGACATATCAGCACGAGCCAAAAATCCGCGATGCTCTGTTAACGGTACTGTTTGACCACGCAAACGCGGGTGGTTTCAGCGGCGACTACATGGGAGCCGACCGCATGTTGATATTACGGGATGCGCTACTTGAAGCAGCACGCCGAATCCTGGGCACCTCTGTCAAAAATGTGCTGATCCAGGATCTTGTCCGACAAGATTTTTAAAGCGCCCTGCTCGAATTTTATTCCTCAGGCCGATTATGGCTTCCCTTTTGCCGACTGCGGAAATCGCTTCTTGTCGCGCGGCTTCAAGTTCGCTCTTCAACGCCGCCCTTTGCCGATTTAACTCTTTGATGCTCTGTTCGCACCAGGCCCTGTAGGCATTTTCCAACCGTTGTGCCTGGCCCAAATTCCCTGCTTCATCAAATTTTTGTGTGATGTTTGCGCCTGACGCCCGCAGATGCTCCACCATCTTTTCCAGCTCTGCTTCGCGGTTTTTCACCTGCCCAAACTGTGCTAGCGCAACGTCTTTTGACAGCTCAGCAACTTCAACAAGCCGGCCGAGTTTGATCAACCTCGCCCTATACATTTTGTGATTGAACCCTGGCTTTCAGTGAATCGGCATAGCGGATCGCGGCTGCGACCGCCCGATAATGCTCCGGCAGGATTTCCTGGCCAATTCCAACGGTTGCATACAGCGCGCGGGCGGTAGGGGGGTCACGCTGTATGGCAACACCGGCATCTCGCGCCGCTTCACGAATACGCGCGGCGACATGATCCACCCCCTTGGCGATACAAACAGGGGCACCCCCCCTTTGCCGATCCCATTTCAAGGCAACCGCATAATGTTCCGGGTTGACGATAACGACATCCGCACCGGGGACATCATTCAACATCTGGTTCATCGCAATCGCATAACCACGCTGCCGCCGTTCCTGCTTGGCCTGCGGGTCCCCTTCCTGCGATTTATGTTCTTCCTTCAATTCCCGGTCCGACATCCGGTTTTTGCGCCGATGCTCATGCCATTGCCACAAGAAATCCACCGCACCAATAGAAACCGCGATGACAAACACAATGCTCAGAAACTCAAGCATCAGCGTGCCGATTTGCTGCGCGATGCCACCGGGGCTGAGGTGGAGCGCGCCCACAATACGATCGGTTCTGCTCATCAGATAGAACCAGAGCAACACACTAAATATGATCAGTTTTACAAAGCTTTTTGAAAACTCAAACAACCCACCACGGCCGAACTTGTTCTTTGCATTGCTCAGCAACGATATACGCGACAGCCGCGGCTTCAGCTTGTCGCCGGAAAAGACCAGCCCCCTCTGGGCGACGAAACAAAGAATGACTGCCACAGCCGGAATTCCGAACAGAATCATGGCTGGTTTGCCGACCATCATCAGCGCGCCCCCCGCAAACGCCGATGACGATGACGAAAACACAAGCGAAGAAAAGCGGTCAGCGGACCCCAGCAATGATGCCAGAAATGTCCCGACCGTATTCACCGCTACACCGCCCACCATCGCAAATCCGATCAGAAAACCGCCATAGGCCGCAGCCACACCCAGGTCAGCAGACCGGGCAAGCTCTCCTTTTGCACGTGCATCCTGAAGCTTTTTTTGCGTTGGTTCGTGCTGCTTTTCTATGTCCTGATCATCAGCCATCAGAACCCCCCGCTG
>CAYTUW010000203.1:0-4446 GCA_964441435.1 uncultured Rhodobacterales bacterium | reverse complement strand
ACAGATTACCCTGTCTGAGGCAGCCATGACGACGTGTAACTCATGGCTCACCATAAGAACAGCTCAGTTCAGATCATGGAGAATCTCTTCGTTGAGGGTGTAAAAGGAAGCGGAACCTGGTTGATCCTGGCCTTGAGTCGCCTCATCCAGCAGCAAAAGATCGGGCCGGTTCAAAAGGGCCCGCGCCAGAAGAACGCGCTGAAATTGCCCGCCGGACAATTCGCTCATCATAGCCCACCGAAGCACGCTGACACCGGTTTTCTCCAAGGTGGCTTTGCTGTCGGAGTCGGGCCGGCGCACCGGCAGATTCAGGAATCTGTCAACCGTCAGTGGCAGGGTCGGATCAATCGATAGCTTCTGTGGAACATAACCGATTGCAAGGTCAGCGGCGAAACGGATACGGCCGGACAAGGCTGGAACAGCGCCGATCATCGCCCGAAGAAACGTAGTCTTACCAGAACCGTTTGGCCCGACGACGGTAACAATTTCGCCCTTGTCGATCCGAAAGTTCACGTTGGTCAGCACCGGTTTACGACCATAGCGGACATTTAGCTGCTCGGCTTGGATCAATGCCATCTGTCAGTCGTTCCTGCAGTTTGGACAAAGGCCGAAAAATTCTACAATCGCGCTTTCGGTTTCGAAACCGGCACGGTTTGCTGTCCGATTGATGAATTGCCGGGTGTCATCAGAGTGAGCTTCAGCGACATTGTTACAATCGCGGCAGATAAGAAACGCGGGCGCGTGTTCGGTTCCCGGGTAATCGCAGGCGATGAACGCATTCAGATGTTCGATTTTATGCGCCAACCCTTGTGAAACAAGAAACTCAAGCGCCCGATACGCAGTTGGTGGCTGGGCGCCCATACCGTTTTTGCGCAGGTGCTCAAGAATGTCATAGGCCCCCATTGCGCGATGCTGCTGGAGCAGAATTTCCAGAACGCGCCGCCGCCCCCGGGTCAGTTGCAGCCCTCGTGTTCGGCATCGTTCCTCTGCCAGGGCAAGGTTGGTCGCGATGCAGGTGCTGTGGTCATGATCCGTGAAACCGATTGTTTGCATCTCATACGTCTTTTGAGGTTGTGTTGCGGTGTGTTATGTTATTACATATCACCTCCTTGCTGTAAACTGCGTAAAGGGCCCCCGGATGAATCGTATTGCTGCGCTATTGCTGTTGTCCCTGTTTCCCGCCACTGCCAAGGCGGAACCGCCGAATGTGGTGGTTGATATTGCGCCGATACATTCGTTAACGGCCCGCGTGATGTCGGATGTCGGGCAACCGGAATTGCTGCTTTCTCCTAAGGTGACACCACACCAATATGCGCTACGTCCATCGGATGCCGCGAAGCTGGAGGCGGCGGATATTGTTTTTTGGGTTGGTGCTGATCTGACACCATGGCTTCGTCAACCCTTGGCAACACTGTCAAGCGGCGCAACCGTTTTCACCCTGTCCGAGGTTGCCGGAACTGAGGTGTGGCCCTACAGAAGCCTGCACAGCACAACAGCATCGCCGGACCACTCAGGGGCTGACCACGCTGATGAGCATGAAGATGAACACGTCGCGGGTTCGCTGGACCCGCATATGTGGCTTGACCCTGATAACGCAGGAATATGGCTTCAGGCGATTGCAACGGCCCTGGCTGCGGCTGACTCGGAAAATGCCGCGCGCTACCTGGCAAACGCGGAACAGGGGCGGCAAGAAATAGCTGCTGTTCGTGATGAGATAGCAGCGTCGCTTCGGGGGAAATCAACAGACCAGTTCATCGTCTACCACGATGCGTACCAGTATTTCGAACATCATTTCGGGTTACAGGCGGCCGGTGCCGTGGCAGAGGGGGATGCATATGCGCCTGGTGCGGCCCGGATCGCCGCCATACGGCGGCAGATAACTGATAGTCAAGCGACCTGTCTGCTCACGGAACCGCAATTCAGCCAGTCAATCGTTGCCGCGTTAACCGAGGGGCACAATATCCGGGTTGCCGTACTGGATCCACTTGGCGCGGCGCTCAGGCCTGGGAAAACCCTGTATCCCGAAATGTTGGAGCGACTGGGGAACACAATGGCGGCCTGCCTGCCCGACGAATGATCGGGTGTCAGGCCGATGGGTCAGCTTTGCAGGCTGGGTTCGGTTTTGGAGCGTTCCCGCAGAAATAGAGCGCCCGCACAGACGATGACGGTTGCCAGTACGCCGAAGACACCAACTATGGAATAGAGCAGCAGCGCGAGAAGAACAGATTTACCCGAAAACACCGCAGAACCGGCGGTGGCCAGTCCAACCAACATTGCAAGGGCGAGTATTCTGATCATCATTCTGCTTTGTCCCTGTTTGCTGTATTCCAGCGGTTTGAATGAAACTGTCGCAGGCTTTTGTGGCCAAACTGCGGCGAGCCTGTAGGAAATCTGTGGCCCGGGTGCGCGGCTGTCATCAATTCTGTAGCCGACCACCGAAAATGGGCGTCTTGTTGCCTGTATTGCCGCGATATTAGGGGGGCTTTCGCCGAATAGGCCGGTTTTCGATCAGTTTGGACAGCCCGTTTTGAGGCAGTTTGCGCCCCGCGCCTGACGAAAATTCCTTCATCGGGTCGGTTGATTCGCCTTTTGATTGTGGTGAATTGTGAATCAATAGGCCGTAGATCCGCTGCTTGTTTCCAATCGAGGCCACAAAAATGCCGCAATTTCCGAAATTTTGGCGGGCCCGCGTCCAAAGTGGCCCGAATGCCTTAACAGGCGATTAATTTTGGCCTATGGTGGCATCACTGATCCATAGTTTTTCAGATCAGATTTTTGGATTGTTCTAAATATAAGGGGTTAGGGGGCATGAAAAAACTACTGGCAACCGCGTCAGCGATCGTCCTGATCGCATCTGCCGCGGATGCGGCGACTTATCCAACCTTCGTGTTTGATGAGTCTGCTTCGAGCATCAATGTTACTTATGATGGCGGTTTCTGCATCTGCAGCCTTTCCGCAAGCTTCGCAAGTGGCGTCGATGGCATGAGCTGGACGCCGACGTCCGCGACGGACACCTGGACCATCAGTGATTTCATTGACTGGACTGCCACGGGCGTTTTTGGTGCAGCAATATACAGCGTTGAAGTTGTAATTGGCTTCTCATCACCGGATCTTGCAACATCTGCAACGAATGGTTCTGCAATCGTTGCCCGGCTTGGGTCAATCGGTGCTGGCGCACTCAGCTGGGGCGCATCTGAGTCGCTGGAATTCGCACAGGGTTCTGCGCTGGATGTTGACCTGGAAGATGGCATCGCCTTCGGGTTTGGCACGACCACGACTTCTGGTGTTACCTTCACCGGGAATCAGATCGTTCCTTCGCCGGTTCCGCTTCCGGCATCGTCATTGCTTCTGCTTGGCGGCCTGGCTGGACTCGGGGTTGCCGCACGGCGTCGCCGCAAGGCAGCCTGACAGCGGTCAGGACTATCACAATTCTGATAAACGGCGGCCTTATGGTCGCCGTTTTCATTTAAGATCACTCCAGAGGACAAACTGTTTTCTGACCTACAAAATGTGCAGGTCGCGCAAATGGTCTTTCTGTTAGGCTGTCGGTATAAGCCGTTGATCAACCCGGGTACAAACACCACATGATGCTTGCGGAAAACACAACGAAAGGCAGGGTAGGGCCGCGCGGTCTGATTTACCTGGCCATCCTGACCGTCGCCGCAATGATGTTTTTCCGTGATGGTCTGGCAGAGCTGTTTTCAGCATGGATACGCCCGGAATACAGCCATGGGCCGCTGATCCCCCTTATTTCCGGGCTTCTGTTTCTGAGGCAGTTGAAAACAGAAGCCATCATAACTGATTCCAATCCAAACCGCCTACCCGGTGTCTTGCTTCTGGTTTTCGCACTGACGCTTGCCATGTTCGGGCAACTCATTTCGATTGGCGACATTGTCGCCTACGCCCTTATCCTGTGGGTGGGGGCGGTTCTCCTGATCAGCTTTGGCTGGTCACAGGGCCGTCGTTTCTGGCCACCGGTTCTGCACCTGGTCTATATGTTGCCCCTACCGGGGGCACTCTATTACGGAATTTCCACCTGGTTGCAGGGGGTATCCAGTGAGCTCGGGGTATATTTCCTCGAGCTTCTCGGGATTCCGGTCTTTCTGGAAGGGAATATTATCGACCTCGGGGTGCTTCAGCTTCACGTGGCCGAGGCCTGTTCAGGGCTCAGGTATCTGTTCCCCATCCTTAGCTTTTCTTACATCTTTGCGGTCCTTTACCGAGGGCCCATGTGGCATAAGGCAGTCCTGCTGGTTTCTGCGGCTCCGATCACGGTCCTTATGAATTCGGTGCGCATCGCGATTGCGGGCGTGGTCTCCAGCGCCTGGGGGCCAGGGTATGTGACAGGCATCACGCATTTCTTTGAAGGCTGGGTGATATTTGTCAGCTGCATATTGTTGCTGTTTCTGCTCGCCTGGGTCTTGGTGCTGATCCGTAGGGATCGGG
>CAYTUW010000202.1:3128-4606 GCA_964441435.1 uncultured Rhodobacterales bacterium | reverse complement strand
CTTCTCCCAGTCGTTGATCTATCAGAAATTGCAGCGGATGGGGCATACGTCACCTCGGGTTTTGGCACCAGCTTATAGGTCAGGCACCAGATTCTTCAAAGGAACCTGGAACAAAGTTTTTTAGAACTTTGCATCTTCCCGAGCCAGAAGCCGTGCCTTTTCCCCGCTGTCGCGCGGATTGCACAGCGCTTCCGCCAGCCCGGCAAGCGAGGCGATATTATGCCCGGCGCGAAAACTGTCGACGTGGGGCAGCATGGCGCGGATGCCTGCGGCCTTCGGCGCAAATTCCGCCCAGCGCAACAGCGGGTTGAGCCAGATCACCTGACGCGCCGACAGATGCAACCGTTCCATTTCGCGCCCAAGATCGTGTTCACCTTCCCGCTCCAGCCCGTCGGTCAGAAGCAGCACCACCGCCCCCTGCCCCATGACCCGGCGCGCCCAATCCCGGTTGAAACTGTGAAGGCATTCGGCAATCCGCGTGCCGCCTTCCCAGTCCTCCGCCTCTTTTCCCGCCAGTGCGAGCGCCTCATCCACGTCCCGCGCCGCCATCGCGCGGGTGATATTGGTCAGCCGTGTACCAAAGGTGAAACCATGCACACGCGCCCAGCCCGCGCCCTTCTGATTGGCCATCGCATGCAGGAAATGCAGCGCCGCACGCGAATAGGTGGCCATCGAGCCGGAGATGTCACAAAGCACAACGAGATTAGGCCAGCGGATGCGGCGGCTCAGCCGTTCCGGCTCTGCGATTTCCCCGCCGCGGCGCATTGCCCTGCGCATCGTGCGCCGCCAGTCCGGGCGTTGCCCCAGAAAATCGGCGCGCATCCGGCGGGAAAGGATCGGTTTCACCGGCAGGCTGAGGCGGGCAAGCATGCGTTTGGCGTCCTGAAGTTCCGCCGCGCTCATCTGTTCGAAATCAAGCTGGCGCAGGCGTTCCTCTGTGCTCATCGTGCGGGTGGCGTCGATTTCAATCTCTGTCCCCTCAGCCTCCGGCAGATCAGGGAGGTCGCGGGCAACGCCATCAAGCAACCCCTCGGCAGCACGTTTCTCCGCCGGTTTTGCGGCGCGTTCCTCCTGCACGCCACGCATCGCGGGCAACAGCATCGCCATCATGTGGTCTAGGTAGCGTGGGTCGCGCCAGAACAGGCGGAAACATTGCGCAAAGGTCGCGCGTTCCTCTGGGCGGGAAACAAAAGACGCATGAAGCGCCCAGTAAAAATCCTGCCGCGAGGTGAAACCACTCGCCGCCACGGCCTCCACTGCCCCCGTCACCCGCCCCGGCCCGACCTTCATCCCCGCGGCGCGCAGGGCGCGGGCAAAGTGTGTAATATTGGCGGCTAGCTTGCCGTCCTGCGGCAGATCTAACGGAGCATACTCAGGCAAAGTCTCGACGCGGGGGGGGGGGGGCCCCCCCCCCCCCCCGCAAATTTTGGTAGAAAAAAAGGAGAAAGCCCCCCCCCCCAATATAACCCCAGAAGCGG
>CAYTUW010000202.1:0-3118 GCA_964441435.1 uncultured Rhodobacterales bacterium | reverse complement strand
GGAGCATCCTCAGGCAAAGTCTCGACGCGGGGGCGGTCGGCCCCCGCACCCCCGAGGATATTTTTGGACGAATGAAGGGATCACGCCGCCAGCCCCTTTTTCGCCTCATCGAGGAGGCGCGCGGCCTCCCCGCCTTGCAGGCGCTGGATGTCATCCTGGTATTTCAGCACCGCGCCAACCGTGTCGGCAATCACCTCCGGGCTGAGCGCGATGGTATCAAGCGCGAGCAGGCATTTGGCCCAGTCGATCGTTTCGGCTATGCCGGGTTTTTTGAACAGATCTTCAGTTCTAAGCGCCTGGACAAAGGCGACGACTTCGCGGCTGAGAGTTTCCTGTGCCTCGGGGACCTGTGCGGTCAGGATTTCCATTTCACGGGCAAAATCCGGGTAATCGACCCAATGATATAGGCAGCGGCGTT
The DNA here is from genome assembly GCA_964441435.1 of uncultured Rhodobacterales bacterium. Classification (GTDB taxonomy): domain Bacteria; phylum Pseudomonadota; class Alphaproteobacteria; order Rhodobacterales; family Rhodobacteraceae; genus CAYTUW01. Next base: position 2,700 of record CAYTUW010000202.1, on the reverse strand, counting down.
TGAGCGCATCGTGCACCTCGCGCGTGCGGTTGGAGGTGAGGATGACAATCGGTGGCTCTTCGGCCTTGATCGTGCCGATTTCGGGGATTGTGACCTGAAAATCCGACAACGCCTCAAGCAGGAAAGCCTCAAACGGTTCATCGGTGCGGTCAAGTTCGTCAATCAGCAGCACGGGCGGCCCTTCGGGCTGGGGCTGCATCGCCTCAAGCAACGGCCGCGCGGTCAGGTAGTCTGGACCGAAGAGTTCACCTTGCAGCGCGTCGCGGTCAGCCTTGCCGGATGCCTCCGCCGTGCGGATCGCAATCATCTGCGCGGCAAAGTTCCATTCATAGACCGCGCTGGCCGCGTCCAGCCCTTCGTAACATTGCAGCCGGATCAGGCGGCGACCAAGCGCGCTGGCCAGCGCCTTTGCGATTTCCGTCTTGCCGACGCCTGCCTCCCCTTCCAGGAACAGGGGCTTACCAAGCGCAAGCGCCAGAAACACCACCGTGCCAAGACTTTCGTCGCACACATACCCCGCCCGGGCGAGCAGCGCCTGCACCTCTTCGCGGTTTGCCGGCATTCCTGTCATCACATCCTCCCGCCTGTCCGCGAAGGCTGCACGCGATTGCGCCCCCGCGTCAAGCAGAGAGCACCCGCAGCGCGGCTGAACCCGCCCCCCTGCGCAGCATTTTAAACCGGCATCCGGCAACGAATCGCGGTTTCCCGCCGAACTGTCCCCAAGGTGTAAACATGTGAAAGTTTTACTTCGCTTCTTTACGAATTTTAAGCAATATTGCGGCAACAAAGCAGTCACGGCCACCAAACGGCCGAAGTAGAATTTTCGGGGGTTATATGGGCGTTGGGGTGGCTACATTGAAACCGTCACTGGCTAATCTTTCGCTGGAAAACTGGCTGTCGCGGCTTGCCGCACTGGCTGAAGGGAACGGCGATTTTCAGCGCCTTGGTGCCAATCATACCGCGGCCTTCTTTGACCGTGGTGATCACCTTCTGGTGACATTTGATACACTACGCGCGGCCCGCGCGAACGGGGAACGGGCGTTGCCTGCGGGGTTCGAGCTGGCAGAGGATCACGGGTGGTCACATCTGGTTCTGCTGGCCGATCGCCCCATGTGGTTTCGCGACCCGGACGTCTATTCCTTCTTCGATCAGCTCGTTGATGATGACTTCACGGGGGATTTTGACCAGGTCGTGTTCTTTGGCGAAGGGATGTGTGGCTACGGGGCGGCGGCCTTTTCAGTGGTATCTCCCGGTGCCACGGTGATCGCCCTGGCCCCCCAGGCCACGCTGGACCCACGCCGCGCCGGTTGGGATCATCGTTTCATGGCCCAACGGCTGCGCTCATTTACAGATCGCTATGGCTATGCACCGGATATGCTTGACGGGTGCAGGCAGGCCTTTGTCATTTTCGACCCGGAGCAGGAACTCGACGCGATGCATGCCACGCTGTTTCATGCGCCGCATACGGCATTGATGCCATGCAGGTTTCTCGGTGCCGGGTTGGCGGCGGAACTGCATAATATGGGAATGCTGGACGGGCTGATTACAGCCGCAATGGATGACGAAGATGTGCGCCGGGTGTTTTGGCGAACCTATCACAAGGCCCGAAAAACCTATCTCCCTTACCTACGCAGGCTGCGCATGCAGGCCGATGATGATGGGCGCAGCGGGCTATGCCTGATTCTGGATCGCCATCTGAATCAGACCAAGGCCCTTGCCAATCGGCAGGACCACATGCCGGAGCCGGGTTAAAACAACGACAACAAACAGGATTGGCGGCTGCGAGTGTTACCTGCAGTCGATACCCAGCTATCCGGGTGCCGTAAGTGTTCTTTTTGGTAACGGGCGGCCATATGGGTGGCGACGTCGCCGTGATCGAACAGCAACCACCCCGGTTATATGGGGTGGAACCTTTGTCAGGCAGGCCTGAAGCGGTTGGTTCTGGGTACGACGCAGGATGGTTTTCTGCCACTCTGCGAAGATCGCGATGGTGGGAACCTATGGCGCAGGTGTTAACACCTTCTCACCCGGGCGGGCGCTCCCCACGGAGTGCGCTTTCGATCGCGGGGCGGATCGTGCTTTCAAGGCTGCGTTCAGTGATCGGCCCGCCAAACCGCAGAATGATATTGCCGTCGCCGTCGATCACAAAGGTTTCCGGCACCCCGGTGGTGCCCCATTCAAGCGCCGTACGTGCTGTTGGGTCGGCACCGATCTTCGTGTAGGGGTTGCCAAGTTCTTCGAGAAAACCCAGCGCATCCGCCGGCTGATCCCGGTAGTTGATACCATAGACCGCGAACCCTTCGTCCCGCAGCTGTTCAAGGTTGGGATGTTCTGCCCGGCAAGGGCCGCACCAACTCGCCCAGAAGTTCACAAATTTCACGCCGGGCGTCTGTAAATCCGCAGCTGTGAAGGCCGGGCCAGCCAGGTCTTCAAGGAACAATGCAGGGGCGGCCTGCCCCTCACGCCGCATATCGGAAAGATTATCCCCGCCATCCCCGAGACCGATAAAGAACAGCCCGGCGATTGCAACAAACATGACCGGTGGGGCAAGCAAGAACAGATTAGGTTTTGCCACGGCGCGATTCCACTTCTCTTAGCTCGCGGTGAATTCTGCGTTCGCGCAGAACCGACAGGGCAACCAGCCCCAGCAGCAGTCCGATGGTCACCCCGTAGCCCGCAACGATTTGCCAGGCGTATTTG
>CAYTUW010000201.1:0-4607 GCA_964441435.1 uncultured Rhodobacterales bacterium | reverse complement strand
AAACGACATCCACCAGCCAATGCCGACCAGGAAATTCAGCCCGGAAGTTGACCTTTATCCATGGTCTGACATAGCTGTTGGTATGGCTAAATCACTGGATGTCATCTTTACCGCACTGTCGGATGCAACCCGCCGGGACATCCTAATGATGCTGCTGGAGGATGATATGGCTGTGACAGATGTGGCAGAACCGTTTGAGATGTCACTTGCTGCGGTGTCCAAACATCTGACCATCCTGAGCCGCGCAGGCCTTATCAGCCAGGAAAAGCGCGGTCGGGTGAAATGGTGCAAGCTGGAACCCGATGCGCTGAAGGATGCGTCGATCTGGATGCAGAGTTTTGGCCAGTTCGAAGCAGTGAACCTTGATGCGTTCGAGCGCTTCCTGGAACAGGAACTGCCCGCTGCTTCGTCAGACCCTCCGGGCCTTTCTCAGCGCGAAGAAAGCCGCAAGGTTTGATGAGCGATCCGGCTGATATCGGATAGCGGTGCCGGATCGGCTATACTGTCGCCATCTGATTTCAAGAGGCCGCACTTATGATCAAAGCCATTCTCACTGCCACCGGGCTTACGCTCTCTGCCACTGCCGCCATCGCGCAAAGCTGTGACAGCGCGACCATAACCCCTGATCCCTGCCTGACCGGCGCCTGGATTGGCACCAATACCGCGATGCAGAAAATCCAGGCCATGCTTCAATCCATGCCAACCGGGCCATCCACCACGCGCAACGTCTTTGCCGAAGGGTTTGCCGAAGTGCTGGGCATGCAGGTCTACGCCGATGGGTTCTACGCCACCCTGCCCATTCACCGCGATGTGCATATGGATGAGTTCACCACCACCAATGATGACACCATCCATGTGCAGACCGATATGACGCTCGTGATCGGGTCAACCTTTGGCTATATCTGGGGGTCCGGTGGGCAGTTGCACTATTGCACGGATACAAGTGCCGGATCGTTGCTGACGGAATCGCAATCCTCCCATGGCGGCGGTGGCTCGAATCTTGCGCTGTTTGGCGGGCCAAGGGACGCTCCGGATATCACCTATAGCTGCGCCGGGGATTCCTGGAATTTCACCGTCGATCTGCCACAGCCCGTCGGACCGGTCGATTACTACCTGACCCGTGTCCCGATGAGCGCCTTTGACGAAGAGATGCGCGAACTGCTCGAAAGCCGTTTTGCCCCGGCGGACGGGTTTGATGATGCAGGCAACCCGCTGCCCACGGAATAGGGTCAGTCCCGAAGCAGCATCAGCAGAGCCGCAATCGTCAGCCCGACACCGGCCAGTACCAACACAGTTGGCGCCCCATGACCAAGCGCGATTTCCCACAGGATCACCCAGCTTGGCGTGAGGTAGGTATAGGCCATCACCTTGGCCGCAGGCAGGCGCAACGTCGCATATTGCACAAGGTAAAAGGTCGCCGCCGTGGCAAAAACCGTCGTATAGGCCAGGGTAATCCAGACAATCGCGGGCAGGGCCAGCCAATCGGTGCCAACCATGTCACGCCATCCCCAGAGCAGCAGGATCAGCGCCCCGCCAACCAGCGTACCAAAGGTGAAAACCAGCGGATGTTCCCCCCGGTTGAGCCTTCTGACCAGCGGCGTATAGGCCGCATGCGCCGCACAGCCGACAAAAAAGATCGCCTCACCCCGGCCAACCTCAAACCGCAGTAGTGCATCAAGGTCCGCCCGGAAGATCACCCAAAGCGCACCCGCCGCCCCAATCGACAGCGCCAAAGCCATCCGTGGCGTGGTGATCTGGCGCATCAGGAGCCAGCCAAACCCTGCCGCCATGACCGGTGTCATTGTAAATACCGCTGCCGAACTGACCGCCGGGGCGGTTTTCAGACCGACAAACATCAGAACGAAATAAATGGCAAACAACCCCCCCAGCGCGAGGTAGCGCCAGGGCGCGCGCGCCGCCGCGACGGGAATGCCCACCGTCAGCTTTGCCACAACGCCGATCAGCACCATACCCAGCACGAAGCGCGCGGCCGTCAGGGCCGTTGGGCTGATTTCATTGGCTGCCAGCGCACCGAGGCTGAAGCTGCCGGCAACCAGCGCCGAAAACAACAGCATGGCAAGGTGGCCCTTCTGGGCCTCGGTCATACTTTACCCCAGTCCTTTGCGCGTTCCTTGAGGAAGCTGAGGAAAGTCTGGACCTTCAGCGTCCGGTGCAAATCAACATGGGTCACCAGCCACAGTTGCGCGACCCATTCTTCGCGCGGCTTCAGCACCCGTTCCATTTCCGGGTGCATAGCGGCACGCCATTCCGACATAAAGCCAAGGCCCGCGCCCGCCAGCACCGCATTTTCAACGCTTTTGAAATCGGAGGCCCGATAGACGACATTCTGATGGGGGATTTCCTCATCAAGCCAGCGGTAATAGGGCGCGCGCTTGCGCCCCTTTTCCCCGGCGACAAAGCGGTGGTTCTTGAGGTCGCTCATCTTTTCAGGGTGCCCCATCCTGTCCAGATAAGCGGACGAACCATAAAGCGCGACAGCCTGACTGACCAAAGGCTGCACCACATTGTCAGGTTGGTCGGGCACCGATCCGGCCCTGAGCGCGACATGCGCCTCACCATATTCCAGCCGGAACAGCCGATCGCCCGTCAGGTAATGAATTGTCACATCCGGGTGCTGCTGCTGGAACTCGACCAACACAGGGGTCAGCAGCGGCGACAGGCTTTCCAGCGAGGTGATGATCAGATCCCCCTTCACGCTTTCACCCTGGCCACGAATGCGCCCGGCAAGCTGGGTTAACTGGTCATCTGTTGTCTGGGCGACCTGCATAAGGTCATTTCCGGCCTCTGTTGCCGTATATCCGCGGGCATGGCGCTGAAACAGCTTGGTGCCGAGCCGTTCCTCAAGCGCGTCGATGTGGCGAATGACCGTGGCATGATGCACGCCCAGAACCTCCGCCGCGCCGCTGACGGTTCCCATCTTGGCGACCTGAAAGGCCGTGCGGATTTCATCCCAGTTGTCCATACGCGTTCCGTCTGTGCAAAATTCAACACTATTCGGCAATCTATGCGCCAGCTGTTCCGGATTGCAAGAGGTGCTGAAATTGACAGGCGGGCCCGAGGCACCGCAGTATCACACGATGAAAATCACCCGTGACACGCCGGATCAGCTGATCCTGGAAAACAAGCCCTGGGTCATTGGCGCGCTGATGATCTTTATGTTTGTGGTGTTCACCGGCGCAGGCCTGATGGCCATCGCATCCGGTGAAATCCTGTTTGGTGCTTTGTTTGCACTGCTTGGCGGCGGGGTGTCGGCGGGATGTTTCGCGGCCTTTGTACGGCGGACCATGGTGATCTTTGATCGCCCGGGCGGCACCATCAACTTGCGGCGCAAGGGCGTTTTCGGCATGACGGATGTCACCCATGAACTGCGGCACCTTGATCGTGCAGTGGTGCAGACCTCCCATTCAACCGACAGTGACGGCCACAGCTCCACCACACATCGCTGCGCCATTATCCTCAACGGCGGAATGAGCGCAGGCACCCACCCGCTGACCCTGGTTTACAGTTCAGGTTCCGGCGCGGACCGGGCCGCGGACGCCATCAACCGCTGGCTCAGGCAGGGTTGACTCCGCGCCACCCGACCCTTAAACCGCGCGCCAGCACCCGGAAGTGGCAAAACTTCCGGTCCCGGCATGGGTCGGGATCGCCCCCCGTCAGCGAGGATTCGCCCACGGGGGCGTTGGCTGTTTGGGCGTTCGGCATTATGTCGGGCAGAGCATTAACCGGGTGAAAGGGCCTGCGGCATGTTTGAAAATCTTTCCGAACGCCTCTCTGGCGTCTTTGACCGGCTCACCAAACAGGGCGCGCTGAGTGAGGGGGACGTCAAAACCGCGCTGCGCGAGGTGCGTGTGGCGTTGCTCGAAGCCGACGTTTCGCTGCCGGTTGCCCGCGACTTCGTCAAGGCTGTGCAGGATAAGGCCGAAGGGCAGGCTGTCACCAAATCCGTGACACCGGGCCAGCAGGTCGTGAAGATCGTACATGACGAACTGGTCAATGTTCTTGCAGGCGACGACGAAAACCCCGGTGAGCTGAAGATCGACAGCCCCCCCGCCCCGATCCTGATGGTCGGCCTGCAAGGGTCCGGCAAAACAACGACCACAGCAAAGCTTGCCAAACGGCTGAAGGAAAAGAACAGCAAGCGGGTTTTGATGACCTCGCTCGACGTTAATCGCCCGGCGGCGATGGAACAGCTTCAGATCCTCGGCGTTCAAATCGGCGTTGACACGCTGCCGATCGTGAAGGGCGAAAAGCCTGTCGATATCGCCAAACGCGCCAAACAGCAGGCAACGCTGGGCGGCTACGATGTTTACATGCTCGACACCGCAGGCCGTTTGCACATTGACGAAGTGCTGATGGATGAGGTGCAGGCCGTCCGCGATGTTGCCAATCCGCGTGAAACCCTGCTGGTTGTCGATGGGCTGACCGGGCAGGACGCGGTGAATGTGGCCGAAGAATTCGACGGCAAGATCGGCGTTTCCGGCGTTGTCCTGACCCGGATGGATGGCGACGGACGCGGTGGCGCTGCGCTGTCGATGCGCGCCGTGACCGGCAAGCCGATCAAATTCGTCGGCCTTGGCGAAAAGATG
>CAYTUW010000200.1:0-4619 GCA_964441435.1 uncultured Rhodobacterales bacterium | reverse complement strand
CGGCATTGCGATGGTGTTTCAGTCCTATGCGCTTTACCCCCATATGACGGTGCGTGAAAACATGGCTTTCGCCCTTAACATCGCCAAGATGCCAAAGGCGGAGGTTGCCGAGGCCGTGGAACGCGCGGCAGACATTCTGCAACTGACGCCCTATCTTGACCGTCTGCCAAAGGCGCTGTCGGGCGGGCAGCGGCAGCGTGTGGCGATTGGCCGGGCGATTGTGCGCGACCCGAAGGTTTACCTCTTTGATGAGCCGCTTTCGAACCTTGATGCAGCGCTGCGTGTTGCCACACGGATCGAGATTGCACAGCTCAAGGAAAGCATGCCCGACAGCACGATGATCTATGTCACCCACGATCAGGTAGAGGCAATGACATTAGCCTCCCGCATTGTCGTGCTTGCCGGGGGTGGCATTGCGCAGGTCGGCACGCCGCTGGAGCTCTATGAACGGCCTCAGAATGAATTCGTGGCGCGGTTTATCGGCTCCCCGGCAATGAACCTGCTCGCGGGTGAAATCGTAGGGACTGGTGCGCAAACCGAAGTCAAACTTGATGGCGGCGGGACCGCGCGCTCTGCTGTGCCGACAGATGCCGCTGACAAGGGCCTCAGGGTCAATATCGGTGTCCGGCCAGAGGATCTTGTGCGGGTTGACGCGGCGCCGATCTACAAAGGCAAGGTGAATATTACCGAAGCATTGGGGGAGGTGACGCTGCTTTATTGTGCGGACGATGTCATCGCCAAACTGCCGGGCATTGCCTCTGACCTTAAAGGGCAGGAGGTGGCACTCACAGCAGCCCCCGAAAAGGTACAGATTTTTGCTCAGGGAAAATCGCTGCTTTATCGCTGAGTCCAGGCATTTTGACCTGTGGTATACTTCCGTGATCAAAGGAGGGTATCCAATGATCATGCGCATTTTTCAGGTCACAACTCATCCCGGCAAGGAACGGGAGTTCAGTGACTTCTTTCACAACACGGCCATTCCCCTGATGCAATCAACAGACGGCATCGTTTCGGTCCTTCCCGGGGCTGCGCGGGAAGAGACACCAAATGAGTTCAGCTTTGTCATGGTCTGGCGTGATCTGGCGGCCTTAAAGGCTTTTGTGGGGGAGGATTATACCAACCCGCATATTGACCCGTCAGAGGCTGAACTCGTCGCGTCCCGTACGATCAAGCATTATGATCTGGTAGACGGCTAGATCAGGCTTGGCAGCCAGAGCACGATCCCCGGAAATGCGATCAGCACCGCAACCGTCACGACATCCGCAACGAAGAAAGGCGAAGCGCCGCGAAATACATCCTGCACGGAGATCGGCATTTTTGCGTCCTGGGCCACGCCCGCCACGACAAAGCAGTTAAGTCCGATCGGCGGCGTGATCAGGCATAGCTCTGCCATCTTCACTACGATGATGCCGAACCAGATCGCGCATTCTTCGCCGCTCATGCCGAGGGCGGACATTTCGCGCGTGACATCGGGGCCGCCATTGAGGGCAATGACCGCAGGGAAGGTCACCGGCAAGGTCAGGATCAACATGCCAATCGCGTCCATGAACATACCAAGGATCACATAGGCACCCAGGATCAACAGCAGGGTGATCAGCGCCGGTTGTTCCAACCCGCCGATAAAGCTTGCAAAGGCATCGGGCAGCTTGGCGAACCCCAGGAAGCGCACATAGATCAGCACCCCCCAGATCATGGTAAAGATCATCACGGTCAGTTTTGCCGCCTCCATCAGGGCGGAACTTAACTGTCCCCATTTCATGCCCTTCCACAAGGCCATGATCAGAACGACAAAGGCACCAAGCGCGCCAGCCTCTGTCGGGGTCGCCCAGCCGAAGTAGATCGAATAGACGATGATGAAGACAACCAGCAGGATCGGCATCGCGCCGGGCAGGGCGGCAAAGCGTTCGCTCCAGGTGAACCCGGTCACCGGCGGGCCGAGGTCTTTCTTCCATTTGGCCAGCCCGACAACCAACCCTCCGTAGATCAGGGCAGAAACAGCGCCAGGCAGGAAACCCGCAAGCAGTAGCTTTCCAACGCTTTGTTCTACGATGATCGCATAGATTACCAGGATAGCAGAGGGCGGAATGAGCGAGGCCAGCGTTCCCCCCGCGGCCACAACCCCGGCGGCAAAGCGTTTGTCATAACCAACCCTCAGCATTTCCGGGATGGCGATACGTGCAAAGACAGCGGAGGTGGCAACGGAGGCACCGGACACCGCCGCAAAGCCAGCGGTGGCAAATACGGTCGAAACGCCAAGCCCGCCGGGCAGCCAGCCGACCCAGCGTTTGGCCGCCTCAAACAGATAACGCGTCAGCCCCGCGTAATAGGCGAGGTAGCCAATCAGGATGAATGTAGGGATCAGGGACAGGGCATAAGTTGTTGATTTGGAATGTGGAACTTGCCCGGCGAGTTTCATCGCTGTGATCAGGCCTTTGTCAAACCCCTGCTTTTGCATGAAGAACAGGCACAGCCCCAAAAACCCGATGAACGCCGTGGCAAAGGCAACGCGAACGCCGATCAACACCAGCACCACAAGGAACCCCGAAAGCCAGAGCGACAGCGCGAAGATGTCGACGCCATCAAGCAGCGCCTTCATGTCGATCAGATTATCCATCCGCACCCTCGACCGTATGGGCTTCTTTATTGGCCTGTGTGGCGGCATCTTCGATCATCGGCACCGCGACAGGGGTGTCGTCATCGGTCGTCAGCGCGCGCCCGTAACCCCAAAGCTGTAACCACAGCCGGACCCAGAGCACAGCCATGGCAAAGGGCACGATCAATTTGGCGGGCCAGAGCGGCAGCGCTATGTCAATCGAACTGTCCCGGCTCCAGAGCGGCAGCGACATGTCGAAGCTGCGATCGAAGTGAAACCAGGCCCCGAAGATCAGCGCAGTCGTCAGCAGGAGCATGAACAATGTTGAAAGCCATTCGGCCAGCCACAGCCTGCGCCCCCTGAGTTGGCCAACCAGGATATCCATGCGGATGTGTCCACCTTCACGCTGGCAATAGGCCAGACCCAGAAAGGCAAAAGCGGCCATGAACTGTTCTGTCCAGTCCACATAGCCCGGCACCGGGGCATTGAAGAGTTTACGGCCCAACACATTGTATACCGCCAGCACGACAAGGGCGAAAATCACGGTGCCGGATAGCAGGTTCAACAGGCTTTCGACACGGAACCAGGCGCGATCCAGCCGCGAAAGCAAGCTGGAGTCGGAGCGGACGGAGGAGGGGGCTGACATATCAGAATACGGGGCGCCCCGACCAATGGCCGGGGCGCTTGCCTTGTCAGTTTGACGCGCGATGCGTTTCGAGCGTGGACATCACGAGGTCATAAAGCTCCTGTGCGGGCAGACCCTGCGCTGACATATCAGCAATCCAGGCTTCGCGGATCGGATCAGCGGCAGTCGCGCGGAAGGCGGCCAGTTCCTCTTCCGGGAGGGTCACACGGGTAACGCCTTTCTCATCGAGCACAGACCCCCAGCGTTCCAGCAATTCGCCGTAGTTGGTCAGGTAATGGTCGATCGCCTCGGGAATGGAACTGTCAAGCGCTTCGCGTTCGGCGTCTGACAGCGCTTCATAGGCATCAATGTTGACAACCACAGGGCAATTCACAGTGCCGGGGTTCAGGTTTTCGGTCCACCAGTCGGCAATGTCGATGGTGCGAAAGCTCAGATGTGCATGCGGCGCAAAGGCCACTGTATCTACCACACCAGATTCCATGGCGTTATAGGCTTCGGTTGCCGTTACGGAGGTCGGAACCCCACCCACGCTTTCAAAGGCCTGGCCCAGACCACCGGTGGCGCGTACGCGCATTCCGTCAAATTCCGCCAGGCTGTCGCGTGGATCACCGGTGCCGACGATGTTATATTGCGGCATTGGTGAGGTCATGATGATCTTTGCATTCCACTGAGCCATTTCATCAATCACGGCCGGGTGCTCATATACCGCGTGGCTGACGGCGACCTCTTCTGCAAGGTTGCTGACACCCAGGAACGGCAGTTCAAGCACGGTGATCGCGCGGTTCTTGTCGCGGTGGTAGCCGGCACAGAACTGAGCCATTTCAAAAGCGCCAATGGAAATGCCATCAAGGTTTTCACGGTTCTTGGACAGACCTCCATAGCTTACGTTCATGGTAAATTCGCCGTCGGTCTTTTCCGCAACAAGTTCAGCCAGACGTTCGATATGTTCGGTGAAAGCCCGACGTTTGCCCCAGACGGAGACATTCCATTCAGTGGCAGCGGCTTCGGTGACAAAGGCAACGCTCAGCGACGCGATGGCCGCTGTTTTCAGCAGATGTTTCATGATTTCCTCCCAAGTTACCAGCGTAGCCTAGCGGGTTCAGAAGGCAGGTCCAGAAAAAATTTGACCAATCGGGTAAAGTTTCGTTCTGTGACCTGGCAACCAAGGGGTGTCTTATGGCCGCGACTGAAAACCTTCTCAAAAAATCGCTTCTGGCCGGGGAGGTTCAGCTTGGCCTGTGGCTTGGTTCCGGTCATCCGCCAATGGCGGAAATCGCGGCGCAGGCGGGGTTTGACTGGTGTCTGATTGACGCGGAGCACAATCCCACAGCGGACGCCACTGCGCTGGCCATGATGCAGGCGATGGCGTCAGGTCGGGCC
>CAYTUW010000199.1:0-4692 GCA_964441435.1 uncultured Rhodobacterales bacterium | reverse complement strand
TGGCGGTGATTGCGCCGAGCGCCTTTTCGTAGTCGCCATTGTAGATGTCATTGGCACTGATGTCGCCGTTCTGCCAGGTCCAGAGCATCGTCAACAGATTATTGGCATCCTTGGGAAGGAAGAAACCTTCCCAGAAGGCGACAAGAAAATCTTCGAGCGAGGTATAGCCAAGGGTCTTGAGATCCAGTTCTTCGCGGTAGAAGGTCTGGGAAAAGCCCCAGCCAGCATAGACACGCGCCATGGCGCGCAGGCCCTTTTCGGGTTTGGATTTATACCAGCCGTTATCCCAGGCTGCATCGGCCGTGAGCGCGGCCTTGACCCCTTCGAGAAAGACGAAGTTGTGGCGCGAACATTTGGCCGAGCCACAGAAAGGGGCAATCCGTTCGACCATATCGGGATACATGGCCGCCCAGTGGAATGTCTGGAGCGCCCCCATGGACCAGCCTAGCACCAGAGGCAGCTTTTTAATGCCGAAATGTTTGGTAACAAGCTGATGCTGGGCACGTACATTGTCATAGGCGGTGACTTTGGGGAAGCGGCTGGCGTTATAGGGTTCTGGCGTGTTGCTGGGCGAAGAGGAAAGCCCATTGCCGAACATATTGGGGATGATGATGAAATATTTCGCCGGGTCGAGCGCCATACCTTCGCCAACCAGCCACTCATTGTCGTAGTGCTGACCCGAATACCAGGTCGGATAAACAATCGCGTTGTCCTTTGCGGCATTGAGCTTGCCAAAGGTTTTATAGGCCAGCTTGCAATCGCGCAGGCATTCGCCGCTCTGAAATGCAAAATCGCCCAGATCATAGATTTCATAGTCAGTTGTCATGGGTTTCCCTCCCGTCGTTTAATGACCAGGGCAGGCCCTGCGAGGCCCGCCCTGGCAATCTGTCAAGCGGCTGATGATTTTAGTGAAATCAGCCAGTAAGCCAACCCGCCTGCAATACCTGCGGAGACTGCCGTGCTCAGGCCGGGTGCCTGAAACTCGACAAAGATCGCAACGCCGGAACCAATGGCCCAGGCAAGAAAGGCGGTTGGGCGCCAATCTACATCAATCTGTGCGGTTTTCCGAAAAACCAGCAGGTCAACCAGAATAATCGTGCCTATTGGTGGAACCAGGATGCCCAAAAGTGATAACCATTGAATGAAGAAGGCCCAGACGTTACCGGCGGCAATCGCAATGCCGATGGCGCCCAGAATCACAGCCGCCAGGCGCATGTTGCTATTGGTGATGCGTGCCCATCCGGTTGAGGCATTATAAAGGCAATGCGCACAGACGGAGCCGAGGTTGATATAGAGGAAGATGGCGGCAAGGATGCTGAGGAACACGAGCTGCTTGGAATTCATGTAACCAAACATATTGTCCGCACCAAACGGATTGGCATCCGGAACCGCAAGGGCCGCTGTCGTGATACCGCCGACCAGCATTGCTGCAAGGTTGGCGAAGGGGAAGGCGCTAAATGTTGCGAGGATGGAATCCCGGCGATCCTTGGCCCACCGGTTGAAATCCGCTGTCACGGTCCCGGCGTCAATGAACAGGGCAATGACGACCGTCAGCCCGACGCCCATGCTCATGCTGGCAACGCCGTTATTGCCGCCATAGGCCCAGATCGCATCCCAGGTGGTGGTCGAGGCCGCGTCAGCTGCAACCCAGATACCAAGCACAACAAACAGCGGTACGGAAACCAGCCCGATAGCGTGCAGCCCTTTGACTCCGATGAAGGTGATACCGATATAAAGCACCCCGGCGAGGATCGTCATTGCGACATAGTTCAGCTCATAGGTGGAACTGACCAGCGCGCCGGTGATCCCGGTCTGCACCGCATACCAGCCCAGTAATAGCGTCGAGAGCAGGCCAGAGGCGGCAACATAGCCCTTGCGTCCAAACACGATGCTGGCGACCAGGGCAAAGTTCATGCCCCGGTCCGTGCCGATAACGCCCAGGGCGCCGACATAAAGAAGCATGATCAAGTTGCCGATTATCATCGCGGTGACCGCATCGGAAAATCCCATGCCCAGAACCAGGATTGATCCGGTCATGGCGCTGGTGATGATCATCGGAAAGCCGATCCAGATCGTCGCTACTGAGAACAGGCTCCTGCGGTGTTCTGGTGGCACCGGAGAATGTTCGAATTCCTCCCCCAGTAGGTGATCGTCGTGGTTGGTAGCAGCGGTTGCTGCATTCGTTGTTTCGGTCATTTTCTGTCCCCCCTTGGGCCGGTATCGAGTGAATCGACTCCCGGCAGGCTATGGAGTTGCCCAACAAAAAAAGCCTCAGCCGCCCATTCCTGATGGGCGAAACTGAGGCTCTTTTGCCTGGATATTTCGGCGGCTATGTTGCCGCAACTCCGGTTCGTGCGAAAATCAAGTCACAGAACCGTTCACATGTCAACTATCTCAATGCGCCTGTGGTGCCCCCTCTCCGGGGCGGGAAGCAGGGCATTAGAGCAAAAGAATACAATGGGTTACGGATCAATCGCCGCGGCGCGCGCGTCTGGTTTGCGTTGACTTTTATTGCTGCATTATTGGGCCGCAGGGTGGATCCCAGGCTATTTCCTGTCCAAAAAACCAACGCCGCACCGCAGAAACATTCAGCCTGCGCGCCGGATACCCATGACCCGTGCACGCGCGCGCGGATCACTGTCAAACAACGCGGCGAGTTGTTCGGTCATGGCACCGGCGAGTTGTTCGACATCGGTGATGGTCACGGCGCGATCATAGTAGCGGGTGACGTCATGTCCGATCCCAATGGCCAGCAGTTCGACAGCGCGGCGATTTTCAACCATGGCAATCACATCGCGCAGGTGCTTTTCAAGGTAATTCGCGGGGTTCACCGACAGGGTTGAATCATCGACCGGCGCGCCATCTGAAATCACCATCAGAATCTTGCGTGCCTCTGGCCGACCGGCCATGCGCCGATGTGCCCATTCGAGCGCCTCCCCGTCGATGTTTTCCTTAAGCAAGCCCTCTTTCATCATCAGGCCAAGGTTTGGCCGGGTCCGCCGCCAGGGCGCATCGGCGGATTTATAGATGATGTGACGCAGGTCGTTAAGGCGGCCGGGTTGCTGGCTGCGCCCGTCGGCCAGCCATTTTTCCCTTGCTTGCCCGCCTTTCCAGGCCCGCGTGGTAAAGCCAAGGATTTCGACCTTCACATCGCAGCGTTCAAGGGTGCGGGCCAGAACATCGGCGCAGATCGCGGCAATGGAAATCGGGCGGCCCCGCATGGAGCCGGAATTGTCGAGCAGCAGCGTGACGACGGTATCCTTGAACTCCGTATCGCGCTCCATCTTGAAGGACAGCGGCGTTGTCGGGTTCGCCACCACACGGGCAAGGCGGCCCGCGTCAAGCGTGCCTTCCTCAAGGTCGAACTCCCATGATCGGTTCTGCTGGGCCTGAAGGCGGCGTTGGAGCTTGTTGGCAAGGCGGCTGACTGCACCTTTCAGCGGCTCAAGCTGCTGATCGAGATAGGCGCGCAGCCGTTCAAGCTCCTGCGGTTCGGCCAGATCCTCCGCCCGGATTTCTTCGTCAAATTCGTCAGAGAACACGAGGTAATTCGGATCAGCCTCTGATACCGGGGCAGGGGGCGGCGGCTCCATCGGGGCGTCGCCTTCGGGCATTTCGGCTTCTTCGCCCTGTTCCTGATCGGCCATTTCATCAAGCGAGACCTGCGCTTGCGACGAATCTTCGCTGTCTTCCTGGCTTTGCTCAGGTGAGGCATCGGCCTCTTCGCCGCTGTCCTCTTCCTGGCCCTGGCTGTCGGGGTTTTCCTCCTCCTCCGCCTGTTCGGCGTCGTCGCCCGCGTCCTCATCCTCGCCATCGGGATCATCGCCAAGCTGATCGCCATAGCCAAGGTCATCAATCATCTGGCGGGCAAAGCGGGCGAAGGCCTGCTGATCGGCGAGCGTTTCCTCCAGTGTTTCCAGCGTGCCGCCGGCCTGTTCCTCAATAAACCCCTGCCAGAGTTCCTTGACGTTATTGGCCGATGGCGGCAGGTCGCGGCCGGTGGCAAGTTCACGGACGAGATATCCGGCAGCAGTTGCCAGCGGGGCCTGCGCACGGTCTGATATGTCGCCATAGCCCTTGCGGGTGGCGTCTGATTCCAGTTTTACGTCAATATTGGACAGCGCGCCGGGCATTTCGCGCGCGCCCATGGCTTCGCAGCGGGCTTCCTCCATCGCCTCATAGAGATCACGGGCCATCTGGCCCTGCGGAAGGTATTTGTTGTGGGTCGCCGCGTCGTGATGTTTGTGACGCATGGCGAGCGCATCCGCCGTGCCACGGGCAAGCAGAACCTCCTCCCGGCTCATCCGTCGCGTGACCTGCGGCAGGCGCACGGTGTCGGCCGTCTTGCCCGGCGGATCGACCGTATAGGTGACCGATAGATCGGTATCATCGGCGAGCACTTTGGTCGCCTCAGCCAGCGCCTTTTTGAACGGTTCGGCCGGGTTGTCGGTTGGTTTGGTCATCTGATTGATCCCCAACACTCGTCAGCCTTTGCAGGCTTTCTCGCAAAAAGGAGCGAAGAAAGCCCGGCAGGGCTTGATAAGCGCATCACCCCATCGCCGCGCTCGCGGCACTTTCCGGCAGTTCCTCATCAAAGCAGCGCTGGTAGAACTCCGCCACTGTCTGGCGTTCGAGCTCGTCACATTTGTTGAGGAAGGACAGGCGGAACGCATAGCCGATGTCGCGGAAAAT
>CAYTUW010000198.1:2232-4775 GCA_964441435.1 uncultured Rhodobacterales bacterium | reverse complement strand
CCTTCCCTCCGGCGTGACCCGTTGCTATGCCAAGACAACCAACCGCCGGAGGCATTCAATGGACGATCAGACGAAAACCGAACTCGAAGCGGCCGCGTTTCGTACCCTGCGCGACCACCTGCGAAGCCGCACGGATGTGCAGAATATCGACATGATGAACCTCGCCGGGTTTTGCCGAAACTGCCTGTCCCGCTGGTATCAGGAAGCCGCCAATGCGCGGGGGATTGAGATGGACAAGGAACAGGCGCGCGAGGAATTCCTTGGAATGCCAAGCGCCGAATGGAAGGAAAAATACCAGCACGACGCCACCGCCGAGCAACTTTCCGCCTTCGCGCAGAATCACGATAAGCCATAACTTGCCGATCCGAATCCTGCCGCCTGTGCTGCCACTTTTCCGCCTCATTTTCCTTCTTGGGTAGGGCCACGGAAGGATAACAAGAGCAGAAAACCGGAAAGGAAGGTCAGGAATATGGACCTCGCAGCACTTCTTGGCGATGCCGCCGCCTACACGTTGGTCGCGGCCACTTTGTTTACAGGCATTTTGGTATTTCCGTGCCGGCGCGATTTCTGATGCGAGCCTAGCGCATATGGGTGAAACACCGCGGCTTGATCTGCCTTTTTCAGGGTAGTACGCGCCTTAGCCCAGCAACCAGAGCATGCCGTATAGAGTGGCGATCCCGCCCGCAAAGGACCAAAGGAAACTCCGCGTGACATAGCCGATAGCAAAGGTGGCGATTGCAGCCGTCAGACGCGCCGGATCGACAGCCCCTCCGGTGGCATCCGGCCATATGACCATCGGTGCAACCAGCCCCGGCAGAACCGCCACCGGCGTGTACCGGAGGTGGCGCAACACCCAGTCTGGCATCTTGCGGCTGCCGATAATCCCGATAAAGGAAAAGCGGATCAGAAACGTCCCGACCCCTACCAACAGGATGATCAACCAAATTTCCTGGGTTGAAAAGCTCATGGCCGACCCTCCTGCCACTTTTCGATCTGCGCGCCGGTCATCATGGCCAACACCGCCGCGACCAGCAATCCAAGGTTCAGCGGCAGGAATGCGAACACCAAAGCAGCAGCAACCGACACAAAAGCCGCCCCCATATGGGCAGCGGTGCGCAGCGCCGGGCCGATGATGGCAAGAAAGGTGATGGGCAGAGCAAAATCCAGCGCAAATTCCGGCGGGATCTGCGCGCCCACCAATGCCCCTGCCAATGTGCCAGCGATCCAGGACGGAGCCATCGGCGTGGTCACCCCGAAGAAATAAGCAAGCTTATGGCTGAGCGGCTGATCGGGGTTGGCCTCATAGCGTTCGGCAGCCACCGCATAATTCTGATCAAACAGGAAATAGCACAGCAACACCCGCTTCCACAGCGGTGCCGCACCGATATGTGGAACCAGTGCGGCAGAGTACATTGCCATGCGCAAATTCACCGCGAGGGCTGTGGCGACAACCACGATGACCGGCGCGTGGTCTGCCATCTGTTGCAACGCAGCAAACTGCGCGGCCCCGGCGATCACCAGCGCTGAAAACCCTAACGTCTGGATGAGGTTGAGCCCGGCCTCTGTCGCAACCACTCCAAAGAGCAACGCAAAGGGAACGGCCACCAGCAAAAACGCCAGCCCGTCGCGGAAGCCACTGAAATAGGCAGATTTTGTGGTGGTGGATCGCATGAACTGCCCCTAAAGTATTGAACTGAAACCGATGCCCTATTTTCCGCCTGAATGCAAATGACAACCCATGATGACGCCCATGACTATCTGATCGCACCATCGCCCGAAGCGGAGCGACTGACACGGCGTATTACCGGGCACGATCACACAGGGGCAGAGGTTGCGCTTTCCGTTGTTGAGGAACGCCCGCTGACAATATTCCTCAATGGTCAGGAAATCGTGACAGCCATGACCATCGGGGACTACCCGGAATACCTTGCGCTTGGGTTTTTGACCAATCAGGGGATGCTCGCCGCTGATGAGGACGTCACCGGAGTCGATTTCGACGAAGACCTGGAAACCGTTGTCGTTCGCACCGCGACCCCAACGGACCATGAGAAAAAGCTGAAGAAGAAAACCCGCACCTCAGGCTGTGCTGTCGGCACGGTGTTCGGCGACATGATGGAAGGGCTTTCCGGGGTGAAACTGCCTGAATCAGAGCTGCGCACAAGTTGGCTTTACGCGCTGGCGGAGCGGATCAACCGCACGCCGTCGCTTTACCTTTCGGCGGGTGCGATTCATGGCACGGTGCTGTGCCAGCAGGATCGCCCGCTGGTCTATATGGAAGATGTCGGACGCCATAACGCTGTCGACAAGATCGCCGGCTGGATGCGGAGCGAGCGTATCACCGGCGGTGACAAGATCCTCTACACAACCGGGCGGCTGACCTCCGAAATGGTGATCAAATGCGCGCTGATGGGCATCCCGGTGCTGGCGTCACGGTCGGGATTTACCGCATGGGGTGTGGACATCGCGCGCGAGGTCGGTCTGACTCTGATCGGGCGGCTGCGGGGGCGGCGATTTGCCTGCCTGTCCGGCGAGGAACGGCTGAT
>CAYTUW010000198.1:0-2222 GCA_964441435.1 uncultured Rhodobacterales bacterium | reverse complement strand
GCCTGCCCGCCAGCAAGGATCACACCAGGCGGAAGGGGGCTGGGGAGTGACTGATTTCTTCGAAGGCATTTCACAGGAATTTTCGAAAATTCCTGACCGCTTGCAAAAGGGTCGCCCATGACCGCCCCGCTTGGTGTGATCCTTGCTGGCGGGCAGGCGCGGCGGATGGGCGGCGGCGACAAGGGGATGTTGCCGCTTGGTGATCGTGTGCTGCTGGATCATGTGGTTGACCGTCTTGCCCCGCAGGTTGCACAGGTTGCACTCAACGCCAATGGCGATCCTGCTCGTTTTGACCGGTTTGGATTACCCGTGGTGGCCGACAGTCTGGACAGTTCTGCCGGTCCTCTTGCGGGTGTTCTTGCGGGGCTTGATTGGGCCGCGGGCCATGGCGCCAGCCATATCGTAACCGCCGCTGCCGACACGCCCTTTTTCCCGGCGGATCTTGTGCCACAGCTTTTGCTGGCGGCAGAGGGGGAGTCCGGCCCCATCGCCCTTGCCGCCACACACGGGCGGGATCGCCTGCACCGCCACCCGACATTTGGCCTCTGGCCCATTGCCCTGCGCGATGACCTCCGGGCCGCGCTGGGTGACGGCGTCCGTAAAGTCGTCGAATGGGCAGATCGGCATGGCGCAGCAACCGCAGTGTTTCCGGTGGGCCGCTTCGATCCATTCTTCAACGTCAACACGCCCGACGATCTGGCGCGGGCGGAATCCCTGCTTTCCGGCGGCACCCAATGAAAGTTTTTGGCATCACAGGGTGGAAAAACTCCGGCAAGACCGGATTGATGGAACGGCTGATCAGAGAGCTGACCGGGCGTGGGCTGCGCGTGGCAGCGGTGAAACATGCCCATCACAGTTTTGATGTTGATCACCCGGGCAAGGACAGCCACCGCCATCGCGTGGCCGGCGCGGCAGAGGTGCTGCTCTCTTCGCGCAATCGCTGGGCATTGATGGCAGAACTCCGTCAGGAGGACGAACCATCGCTCGACCAGTTGCTTGCACGGCTGTCCCCTGCCGACATCGTTTTGGTCGAAGGCTACAAACGTGACACCCACCTAAAAATCGAATGCTGGAGAGAGACCCTGGGCCATGAGCTGATTGCCCCTGATGAACCGAGCGTGAAAGCGCTCGCCGGGGATGCGCGGCCCGCCGGGCTCAACGTGCCGTTCTTTGACCTTTCTGCGACGGCCGAAATCGCCGATTACATTTTGAACGAATTGGGTCTGGGTCCGGCACACCTAGAAGCATCATCTGCACCGAACCTCATCCCGCCACCGCTCAAGAACGACTGTTTCGCATTGCCCCCCGGGGTGGAGTGGACGCCGGTTGACGCCGCGCTTACGCACCTGAAAGGAAACATGCACACGGTGACGGGTGCGGAAATTATCGCCGTCCCCGAGGCACTGGGTCGGGTGCTGTCCGAGGATGTGATGGCCAAACGCTCCAACCCTCCGGGGGCCAATTCTGCGGTCGATGGTTACGGGTTTGCCCACGCGGCAATCAGTACGGGCGCACAGAAGCTGCCCTTGATCGAGGGGCGCGCCGCCGCCGGGGCACCCTACCCTCACCCTGTCCCCAAAGGCCATGCTATCCGCATCCTCACCGGGGCGTTGTTGCCGCCGGGTGTCGATACCGTAGTGCTTGAAGAGGACGTGAATACGTCAGCCACCCACATCGCCTTTGGCGGGCCGGTAAAGGTGCGGGCCAACACGCGAAAAGCTGGTGAGGATGTCTCGGCCGGGGCGGTCGCCCTGACTGCCGGGCGTGTGATACGCCCCCCTGATCTTGCCCTGATGTCCGCCCTTGGCAACACGGATATCGCCGTGCGCAAACGCCTGCATTTTGGCGTGTTGTCCACCGGGGACGAACTCGCAACACCGGGCAGCACGGATGATCCGGGCAAAACCTATGACGCAAATCGTCCGATGCTCCTGTCATTGGCAGAACGTTGGGGTTATGTCCCGGTCGATCTCGGACATGTAGCCGATGACCGCGCGGCCCTGCGCAGGCGGCTTGATGAGGCGGCGGAGCAGACAGACATTGTGTTGACGTCTGGCGGGGCCTCCGCGGGGGAAGAGGATCACGTGTCCGCGCTCCTGACAGAAGCAGGGGCAATGCAGCTCTGGCGGATTGCGATGAAACCGGGCCGTCCCCTGGCGATGGGGATGTGGCAGGGAACGCCAGTGCTGGTGGACGACATGATCTCCACCGGTCACACCATG